>CAUEQX010000010.1 GCA_959020035.1 uncultured Collinsella sp.
GTATGACGACCTGGATCACCGCATTGACGCAATCTGTGATGCCTGGGAGATCAGCCTGAAATACACCAAGCCTGCGGATCACAAGAATGAGATCGTGGCGCCGCTGTCGCGCGACAACGTGGCGGGCACCAATGACAATAAGTACCGCCTAGACTTTGAGGAGCGCTACCCCGGCGCCAAACCCGTCGAAGTGAACTAGCGCTTTGTCGTTCCCGAGCCGGCAGTTAGGGACGTTCCTAAACTGCCGGCAGAAAAGGAACGTCCCTAACTGCCAGATAAAAAAACGAGCGAGGATCGTGGGGTCCTCGCTCGTTTTTTAGGCAATGTTTCGACCGCGCCGTTACTTGTCGGAGGCTACTTTCTTGGCAGTCGACTTCTGCGCGGTCGTCTTCTTGGCGGCAGCGGCTTTCTTAGCCGTCGTCTTCTTGCCCGCCGTCGTCTTCTTGGCCGTGCTCGCCTTAGTCGTGGTCTTGCGGCCGCGGGCGGGCTTCTTCTCCTTGGTCGGGCAGTCCATGTTGACGCAGATACGCCACGGGCCGCGCGCCGTGTTGACCACCACGATGGGGGCGCCGCACTCGGGGCAGGTCTCACCCGTCGCCTCGAGCTTACCGCGCGCCGGCAGAGGATAGCTCACGCCGCAATCGTCATAGTTGGTGCAGCGGATAAAACGCTTGCCGCTCTTCTCGCTCTTGTGCGCGATCAGGTCGCCATGGCGTCCGGCCTCGGCACACACCTTGCACTCGCCCACCTTAAGGTCGGGCTCGTAGTTGGTGGGGCATGTGGGGTTCACGCAAATCTCGAAGGCCTTCTGGCGGAACGGCTGACACTTAATGCGCGGCGCACCGCACTCGGGACACACGGCGGCCTCGCCCTCGAGCGGGCTCACCTTGACGCCGCTCGGCACCGGATAGGTCACGTCGCAGTCGGGCCAGCCCATGCAGCCAATGAAGCTGCCACGGGTCTTGGCGCTCGTCTTCATAACCAGGTCCTTGCCGCACTTGGGGCAGGCGCCCACGCGCGCATCGGCCGTGACGGCGTCGCTGATGGCGTCGCCCAGCTCCTGCGTGTGCTTGAGCAGTTCGTCGAGCACGCCAGCCAGCAGCGCGCGCGAGTGCGTCACGACATGCTCTTCGGTGTCCTCGCCGCGCTCCACACGGGTCATATCGCCATCAAGCTCGCTGGTCATATCGGGGCTCGTGATGCGCGGGGCAAATTGCGTCAGCGCATCGATGATGGCGATGCCCAGCTGGCTCGGCTCAACGGGATCATTTTTGAGATAGCGCACGGCATACAGGCGCTCGATGATGCTCGCGCGCGTGGACTTGGTACCCAGGCCGCGCTTTTCCATCTCCTGCACAAGCTTGCCCTGGCTGTAGCGCGCGGGCGGCTCGGTCTGCTTGGCCTCGAGCTTAATGTCGAACACGTCGACCGTATCGCCCTGCTCAAGCGGCGGCATCTGCTCGTCGCGCTTAAGGCCGTACGGATAGACCTCGCGGAAGCCAGGGATCACGAGCACGTCGCCCGAAGCCACGAACGGCTCACCGTTCACGTCGAGCTCGAGCTTGGTGTTCTCGATGGTCGCGGGACCCATAAGCGTCGCCAGGAAGCGGCGGGCGATAAGATCGTAGAGTTTGCGTTGGCCGCCATCAAGCGTGGACGGATCGCCCTCGCCCGTGGGGTAGATAGGCGGGTGGTCGGTGGTCTCGACTTTGCCGCGCGTGGGCTTCATGGGGCCGGCGAGCACCTTTTTGCACACGGGCGCCAGCGCCGGGTTGATCTTTGCCAGGTCGCTCACCACGGCGCCCAGATCGAGCGTCGCGGGGTACACGGTGTTGTCGACACGCGGGTAGCTGATGAGGCCCGCCATGTAGAGGGACTCGGCGATGCGCATGGTACGCGCAGGCGAGATGCCCTCGGCTGCGGCGGCAGCCTGCAGCGAGGTGGTCGCAAACGGCGTGGGTGGCTGCTGCTTGCGTGAGCGCTTGGTCACCGCGGCGACGGTTGCCGTCGTAACGCCGTCGACATGGCCGTATGCCGTCTCGGCAGCATCCTTGTCGGTAAAGCGTGCCGTCTTGTGCGCAATCTTAAAGCGGTCGTCCTCGGCAGCACCCTGCGCGGCGCCCATGCCGCGGATCTGCCAATAGTCCTCGGGCACAAACGCCATGCGCTCGCGCTCGCGCTCGACCACCAGGGCAAGCGTCGGGGTCTGCACGCGGCCGGCGGAACGCACGTTGCCAAAGCCGCCAAACTTGGCGAGCGTCAGGTAGCGCGTGAGCACCGCACCCCAAATGAGGTCGATGTGCTGACGGCTCTCGCCGGCGTCGGCCAGGTTCTGGTCGAGCGAGACAAGGTTATCGAAGGCCTGCGTGATCTCGGCCTTGGTAAACGAAGAATACTGGGCGCGGGCGACCGGCAGGTCGGGCGCAACCTCGCGCACCTTGTTGAGGGCGTCCGAACCGATCAGCTCGCCCTCGCGATCGAAGTCCGTAGCGATGATGACGCTGTCGGACTTTTTGGCAAGGTTCTTGAGCGAGCGAATGAGCTCCTTCTCGGCCGGCAGCTTAATGACGGGTGCCCAGGTGAGATACGGCAGACTCTCGAGCTTCCAGCCCTTGATGGAGATGCCGTCGGCAAGAAACGGCTTGCGCTTGGTGTCGTAGGGCGGGCGCGCCAGGCCATCGGGCATGTCGGCCGGCAGCATCTCGCCGTCCTCGGTAACCGAATACCAGCCCAGCTTTTTATCGAACAGCACGCTGTCGCAAAAATCGGGCGCAAGGATGTGACCGGCAAGGCCGATGGTCACGCACTCCTCGCCCTTCCACTCAAAACGGTAGATGGCGGTGTTATACACCTTGTCCTTTTTGGGTTTGCCCGTGGACAGACGCTCGGCAATCTGACGCGCGGCGTCGTTTTTCTCTGCGATGATGAGCTTCAAAAGAGGCTCCTATCTCGTGTCTCTGCGGCTACGCCCGCCCGTATGGCGGCCGACTTACGCCCTTGCTTGCTCAATCTGCCCGATGAGCCAATCGCACCAGGCATCCATGCCCTCGCCCTTGCGCGCGCTCACGGCAAACCGCGACGCCTGCGGATTGAGGTCATCGAGTGTCTTAGTATACCTATCCATGTCAAAATCGAAAGCCGGGGCCACGTCGACCTTATTGAGCAGCTGCGCGCCGGCGTGTTGGAAGATGCCCGGGTACTTGATGGGCTTGTCGTCGCCCTCGGGCACCGAGAGGATCATGATGGACAGGTTCTCACCCAGGTCAAAGTCGACCGGGCAGACTAGGTTGCCCACATTTTCGATAAAGATGACGTCGATGTTCTCCAGACCGACGGCCTGGTCGAACGCGTCAACGGCCTCCATGATCATGTTGCCCTCGAGGTGGCACAGGCCGCCCGTGTTGATCTGGATGGCGGGCATGCCGGCTTCCTTCATGGTGATGGCGTCGACATCCGAGGCGATATCGCCCTCGATAACGGCGCAGCGCAAGCCGGCCTTGTCACGCAGGCGCTCGTTGGTGCCCAGAATCGTGGTTGTCTTACCCGAGCCGGGGCTCGACAGCACATTGATCACATAGGTGTTTGTCTCTTTAAATCGCTGACGCAGCTGATCTGCCAGGCGCTCGTTGCGCGACAGAATCGGCGACGCGATATCAATCGTTTTCTCTGCCATACTCGGCACTCCTTACTTTGGCCCCTTTATACCCCATCACCAGATGGCTAGCGGGCTAATCGTCGGGGGTTTCGATTTCGATACTCGCGATATCGAGCTCGCGGCCGTGCAGTAGGCGCACGTTGGCACCACCACACTGGGGACAGCGACAGTGGAAGCGATCGTGGTCGAAAACCTCGCCGCAGTCCAGACACTCGCTTTGTGGATGGACCTCCTCCACGGCAAGCTCGCAGCCTCGCGTGAGCGGGTCCTCGTCGCGAAATGTCTCCCACGCAAAGTCGAGCGCCTCGCGCACGACCTCGGTCATATCCCCGATACGCAGCGTCACCAAAACGGCGCGCGAGGCCCCCGCCCCACGCGCCGCGCGAATCACTGTATCGAGTATGCCGTTGACAATGCCAACCTCGTGCATACCGATTTACTCCTCGTCGTCCTCATCGTCCGAGAACAGGTCCAGACGGCTCACAAACAAGCCCTCCTTACCCTCGCGCGCGGTGATGACCACGCGGGCGATGGCGAGCGAAATCTCGTAGAGCGAGAGCAGGGCGCCATACATGAGGCCCAGCGTAACGGGCGAACCGTCGGGCGTAATCACAGCCGAGCCCACAAGCAGGCCAACGTATACATAACGCCAGGCACTGCGGAAAGCAGCGTAGGACACGATATGGAAGACGGACAGGTAGAAGATGATGAGCGGCAGCTCAAACGCCACGCCAAAGCCGATCATAAAGAGCAGCTCCATGTTGACGTAGTTCTCCAGATCGGGCAGCGCCGTAGCAACGGCCGAGGTCTCGCCGATGAGCCACTCAAAGCCCGCGGGAATGATGATGAAGTAGCAGAAGATGGCACCCAGGAAGAACAGCACCGTCGAGGCGAGCACCGTAGGCACGACCCACTTGCGCTCGTTGGGGCGAAGCGCCGGCAGGAAGAACGCCAAGATCTGCCAGATGATCATGGGCGTGCACATGACGACGGCCATCTTGATGGCCAGCGAGAAGCGTAAGCCAAAGCCGCCGAGTGTGGTAGTTATGTAGAACTTACCATCCGGCACAAAGGAGCGGATGGGATCTTCCAGGATGTCGAGCACAACAGGCGTGGCGAAATACAGCACGATAGCTGCGGCAAACACCGAGACGACCACGATGGTCAGGCGGCGACGGAGCTCTCCAAGGTGATCGAAGAGCGGCATACGCGCAGGTCCGATAGGCATTACTCATCGCCTCCCTTCGGGGCGTCGGCGACAGCGGCGTCGTCCTCGGCCTCGAGCTCGCGAGCGAGCTGGTCGACGACGGCCTTGCGCTTGCGGGGACGACGGGCGTAGAGGTCGGCCGTCGTGGGCTCTACCGGCTCGGGCTCGGGCTCCGGTTCTGCAGCAGGCTCGGGCTCGACTACAGGCTCGACGGCAGCGACAGGGGCGGCAGTCTCGGCCTCGTCGGCAGCCCCCTCGCCCACAGCGGCAGCCTCGCTCGCGGCCTTCTCGGCAGCAAGGCGGGCACGGCGCTCGGCAAAGGTCTCCTTCTTGGCGGGCGCTGCTGTCTCGGCGGCATCCTTGTCCGCATCGGAATCGTCATCGACGGCAGTCTTCTTGGGCTTGACCGGTGCCGAAGCGGCCTCGCTTACCGGATCGATAATCTCAGACTGAACAACGGCCGTCATCTTTTCCTGCGTCTCGCGGAACTGACGGATGGCACGGCCGATCGTGCGGCCCATCTGCGGGAGCTTATCCGGGCCAAACAGCAAAAAGCCGAAGACCACGATGATCGCGAGCTCACCCTCTCCAATACCAAACACACATACCTCCAAGGCTCGATGTGAGTCGAGCCCGCACCGCGCCATTCGGCCGGAACTCGTCTATTCATTCGGTCAAGTATAGCGCCCGGACGCCAAAACGTCCGAGCGCATCACAAACATATGCCAAACGGCACGCCCTTTTGGGGGCAAAGATTATGCAGCGGTGATCGAAATCTCCTGGTCGACACCCAACAGCTGAACCACGCGCATTACCGAGGGCTGCACATTGGTGCAGCTAAAGCGCTTGCCGTGGTCGACCGCGTGGTGCGCGGCGCCCACGAGCACGCCAATGCCCGTCGAATCGATGTAGCTCACCTGGGCAAAATCGAGCTCAACGGCCTCAGTGGGCTGCTCGAGCGCCAGGTCGATGGCATTGCGCAGGCTATCGGCGTTAGAGATGTCGATCTCGCCGGTTACCTTAATGGTGTAGAGCTCTGGCGTGGGGTTGGTGGAAATACCCAAATCCATGTATATGCTCCTTTACGTATCGAAGGTGCGGATAGTACGGGAAGCCGCGCGTTAGGCGCGCTCGGCACGCGCGAGCTCGGCAGCGACAAGCTTAACGGCCAGCACCAGCACATCGAGCGCGGCCTCCAGGTCCTCGACCGTGGGATAGCTCGGCGCGATGCGGATGTTGGTATCGCGCGGGTCCTTGCCATAGGGCCAGGTAGCACCGGCCGGCGTGAGCTTGACGCCCAGGTCAGCACAAAGCGCAGCGACCTTTTGGGCCGAGCCCTCGGGACCATCAAAGCTCACAAAGTAGCCGCCGCGGGGATGCGTCCAAGTGGCGCAACCCGTATCGCCCAGGCCCTCGGTGAGCTTGCGCTCAACGGCCTCAAAGCGCGGGCGCAGGAACTCGGCGTGCTTTTTCATGTGCTCCCTGACCGCCTCGATGGTAGGAAGGAAACGCACGTGGCGCAGCTGGTTGAGCTTGTCGGCGCTGATAAGGCCTGCCTTCAGGCGCTTGGAGAACTCGGAGATGACCGCGGGGCTCGCACCGATAAAGCCGATACCGGCGCCCGGGAAGGTGATCTTGGACGTCGAGGCGAAGGCCACCACGCGATCCTCGGTGCCCGCCGCGCGAGCGAGGTCGAAGATATTGGCGAGCTCGTCGGTCTCGTCGTACAGGTCGTGCACGCAGTAGGCGTTGTCCCAGAAGATGCGGAAATCGGGCGCGGCCGTGGGCATCTCGACCAGGCGACGCACGGTGTCCTCGCTAAAGGTAATGCCCGTGGGGTTGGAATACTTGGGCACGCACCAGATACCCTTGATGGAGTCGTCGGCGGCAACCAGGCGCTCGACCTCGTCCATGTCGGGGCCGTTGTCGGTCATCGCGACGGGGACGTTCTCGATACCCAGATCGGCGGTGATGCCAAAGTGGCGGTCGTAGCCGGGAACGGGGCACAGGAACTTGACCTTCTTGCCGTCGTGCGCGGCCTCATAAGCCTCCCAGGGCTCGCTGCCGCACGAGCCGCAACGCCAGAACATACCGGCAATATCGTGCTCGATCAGTAAGCTCGACGAGCCCAGCACGAGCGTCTGCTCGGCGGGGCAACCCAGGAACTCCCCCGCTAGCTTGCGTGCCGAGGGAATGCCCTCAAAGCAGCCGTAGTTGGAGCAGTCGACGTTGCCATCGTGCAGATCGGCGTCGGCGTTGAGGATATCGAGCATGGGGCGCGAGATGTCCACCTGGGCGGGCGACGGCTTGCCGCGGGCCATATCGAGCGCCAGGCCCTTGGCCTTGACCTCGGAGACCTCGGCTTTGAGCGCCTCGATGGCGGCATCGAGTTCGGTGGTTTCCATCTTCTGGTAGATCGTCTGCATGGGATGCGACCTTTCGCGAAGCGGTACGTTGCAGTTCGTCTAAGTATAGACCGCCACCGTCGCAACGTTATGAAGCCGTGATAGATTAAGTCCATCGCAATGAATTACGAATCGCCGCGCATGCCGGCGTGGGGCGCCCAAGGAGGCACTATGGAGTACGGATCGTTCCAGGCCGAGGAATTCGGCGACCTGCAGCGCCTGGTCGACGGATTGTTTTACGACCGCCACGCCATCGACCGCCTGGATCTGATCGTACAGGCCGAAATCTTGGACCTGGCGCCCGATCTCATGGAGATCGTCAACCTGCTACCGCCCGGCTATTACGACCGCCAGTCACTTTGCGACCAGCTCAACTCCGCCTTGGCCGCCCACGGCTGGGGCGCCGTCTACGGCACCGTGGAATAACCTAGTCATTTAAGAACGTCCCGAATGACTAAAACGCCGCCTGTGATGGTGTTCACAGGCGGCGTTTTCAAACTTGTATGTGCTCTTACTCGTCCTTGGGCGCGGGGTGCTTGCAGATCAAACTCATGTAAATCATGCCGAGCACGGCAGCGGTGACCGAACCGGCAAGGATGGCGGCCTTGGCGGCCAGAACCTCAAACTGGGCCGTCGGGAAGGCAAGGCCGCTGATGAGAATCGACATGGTAAAGCCGATGCCGCCCAGAATGCCCACACCGGCGATCATGTGCCAGTTAACGTTATGAGGCAGTTCGCAAGCCTTAAGCTTAACCAGGGCAAACGTCATGCCAAAGATACCGATCGGCTTACCCAGCAGCATGCCAAAGTACACGCCGAGCGTCACCGGGTCGGTGAGCAGCGTGCTCATGTCCACGCCCACCAGGCGAACCTGCGCGTTGACAAACGCAAAGATCGGCAGGATCACAAAGTTAACCGGCGTGGAGATCAGACGCTCCATGCGAATGAGCGGCGGGGTCACGCGGTGCATGACGCGCTCGACCTTGGTGGTCGAGACGGTAAAGTCATGCTGGCCCAAGATGTGCGCCTCGTCGTCGTAGCGGTCGTCGAGCAGCGGCAGGCACTCGCCCAACCAATCGGTGAGGCTATCGAGCTTGACGCCGCACTTGGCCGGGATGGTAAAGGCCAAGATGACGCCAGCAAGCGTGGCATGTACGCCGCTCTTGAACATGCAGAACCACAGCAGCAGGCCCAGCACCGAATACGGGGCGAGACGGTAGTGCTGCGTCTTGTTGAGCCACACGAGCGCGCAGGTCACAAGCGCGGCGGCGCCCAACCAAAACGGATTGGGGCTCTGACCGTAGAAGATGGCGATGGCGGCGATGGAAATGAGGTCGTCGGCGATGGCGAGCGTCGAGAAGAACACGCGCACGCCGTTGGGCACGCGATTGCCCAAAAGCGACAGCACGCCCAGCGCAAAGGCAATATCGGTTGCCATGGGAATGGCCCAGCCGTTGTGCGCGCCGGCATGGTTAAAGATCAGATAGATGCAGGCGGGAACGACGACGCCGCCCACGGCCGCCAGCATGGGAAGCATAGCCTGGCGCGGGTTTTTGAGCTCGCCGACCGTCATCTCATACTTGAGCTCAATGCCCACCAGCAAAAAGAAAATCGCCATGAGGAAGTCGTTGACGAATAGCTCAACGGTGAGACCGGCCGTAAGGTTGCCCAGACCCACATACAGCGGGGTCTCCAAAAAGTGATGGATGGCCTCGTAGGCATCGGTATTGGCGCAAATGACGGCGGCGATGGCGGCGAAGACCATGACGGCGGCAGAAATCGTGCCGTTCTCGGTGATGCGCTCCCAGATGTCGTGGCGTTCAAAGCGCTTGCGCTCGCGAACGTTGAACAGCTGCTCAGTTGCTGCCATGGGCGGCTCCTTTCACGGGATGGCTCCCGTCTTAAAAAAGCACGGCCCGCCCAAGTGGCGGCGCCGCGCTCTAACGTATTACGCTTGCATCTAGCCTACCCTGCACGACAAGCACGCAGGCGTGGCCGAAAAGCGGAACCACAGGTTGAACATTATTTGCTCAACGGCACGGGCACGCCTGTCCAAGAGACGACGCGGCGACGTGCACAAAAAACGACCGGAGCGCGGGGCGTCCGCGATCCGGTCGTGGCGTTTGGTCAACTAAACCTAGCAGGCGGCCATGATGGGGGCAGCGACCTGCTTCTTACGGGAGAGGACGCCCGGCATCCAGACGCCGTCGTGCTCGTCGGCAATGCCCAGGCCCTTCTGAGCGGCCTCGGTCTCGCCCTCGAGCAGGACCTGCGAGCCCTCCTCCATGATGTCGGTGATGCACAGGACGATGCCGTCGGCACCCTTCTCGGCGGCGTAGGCGCGCATGGCCTCGCGAATCTCGTCGATCATGCCGAGCGCGCGGCTCTTGTCGACGGTCTCGTACTGGCCGATGAGCAGCTTCTTGCCGGCGGGCTCGAACATCTTGATGTCGTTGCCGACCATCTCAGCTGCGGTGAAGGAGCCGGACGGACGGGTGAGGAAGACCTCCATGCCAAACTTGACCGGGTCGACGCCCACCTGCTCGCCGAGCTTGGCGGCGACGGCGCGGTCGACATCGGTGGTGGTGGGGCTCTTGAGCATGAGCGTGTCGGTCATCATGGCCGAGAGCAGCAGCTTGGCCTGGACGTCGGAAAGCTCAACGCCGAGCACGCCGGCGAGCTTGGTGACGATGGTGCAGCTGGAGCCCCAGGGCAGGCAGATGTAGTGCAGCGGGCCGGCGGTCTCGAAGTCGCCGATGCGGTGATGATCGACAACGCCAAAGACCGTGGCGTCCTTAAGGCCGGCGACGGACTGGGCAGACTCGTTGTGGTCGGTGAGGACGACGAGCTGACCAGCCTCGACGGACTCGATCACGCGGGGCTCGGCGATGCCGGCGTCGGCGAGCAGCTTGGCGGACTCGGCCGGAAGCTGACCAAGGGCGCAGGCCTCGTAGGTGTTGCCGGCATACTCAACCTGGTTGAGCAGCTGGGACAGAACGACGGCGCTCATGATGGCGTCGTTATCGGGGTTCTGGTGACCAAAGACAAGAACGTTTGCCATGGATATCCTCCACTTGATATGTGTACTTGGACGTAGCTATGGTAGCACGCCGATGCCGAGTCTTCGCAGACGGAAGGGCCACGGCATATTTTGGGCCGCAGGCACGGGGGCCAAGGCTGTCCCTTTTGCACCATGTTGGTGCAATGTAACCTGTCCCCCTTGCACCAGCTATTTACCGGCGGCGCGCAGGGCTACGTAGGCGGCACCGATGATGCCGGCGTCGTTTCCGAGCGAAGCGACCTTAATGGGCGTCTCGCGCGAGGCAGAGAGCGCGTAGCGCTGGAAGTACTCGCGAGCCTTGTCGAGGTAAACATCGGCCGAGGCGGAGGCGCCGCCGCCGATAAGGAACATCTCGGGATCGACCACGTTGGCGATAAGCGCCAGTGCGCGACCGAGATAGTCGGCCATGGTATCGGCCGCGGCCAGCGCAAGCTTGTCGCCCTCGCGGCAGGCCTGGAACACGTCCTTGGAATCGGAGGGACCGGTGAGCTCGATGGGCTCGACGCCCGCCTTCTTGCACTCGGCAAGGTAGTTGCTCACCACGCCGGTGGCGCTGGAATACTGCTCCAGGTGGCCATGGCCGCCGCAGCCGCAGGTGCGCTCCTCAGCCGGGTTCAGGCACATGTGGCCAATCTCGCCGCCGGCGCCCACAACGCCCGACACCACGTCGCCGTTGACGATAACGCCGCCACCCACGCCGGTACCGATGGTGACCATCACCACGTTCTGCACGCCCTTGGCAGAACCGAGCCAGGCCTCGCCCATGGCAGCGGCGTTGGCATCGTTCTCATACTTAACGACCGCGTCGGGGCAGTGCTTTTGAATGGCGATCCTCAGCTCGGGCAGGTTAATGGCAATGTTGGCCTTGACCTTGGCATCGCCCGATGCCGGGATGGGGCACGGAACGGCCAGGCCAATGCCCGCCACAAAGGCACGCGGAATCCGTGCATTGGCGACCACCTGGTCGATAGCCTCGGTCACCGCGGCAAAGCCCGTAGCGTCAACGATGGGAGGCGTGGGCACGCTGGCCTTGGCCAGCAGGTTTCCGTCCTCGTCGAACAGGCCCTCCTTAACCGAAGTGCCGCCGACGTCAATGCCGATGTAGTACTGCTTAGGTTCCATGGGAGCCCACCTTTCTCGTTTAAACATTGCCTGTATGGTACCGCTCCCAAGGCAAAAACCTACCAAAAAGGGACAGGTTTGTTTTGGCAGGTTTTATCTGGGGAAACGCAAATGGCTGCTCAACAGGTCACGCATGACCTTCCCCAAATATAAAGGCGCCGGGAGGCGGAGACTCCCGGCACCCGTCAAAGGGACTATGTTGTCTGTTGGAGCGCGCGGTCCATCGCGGCGATAACGCCGACTAGGCCTTAAGTGCCCGCAGCTGCTTGTGGATCTCGATGAGCTCCGTCGCCATGACGCGCATGGTCTCGGTACCGGCCATCTGGTCCTCGGCATGCAGCAGAATCAACGGGGCCTCGCCGTTACGCTCGCCGTTGGCCTCTTTCTTCAGAAGCCCCATGTGAACATCGTGGCCACCGTTATAGGCCTCGTCGCCCTGCTTGATAAGCTCCTCGGCGGCGTCAAAATCGCCCTCCTTGGCCTTTTGCACGGCATTGATGTACATGCTCTTGGCGGTACCGACGTAGCTGATGATCTCGAAACAGGTCATCTGCAACTCGTTCATATCCTCCATATGCTGCACCTAGCCCATCACGCTGACGCAGTGATCGATGATGCCGGCAGCGTTCATGCGGCCGTAGTCGACCATGTTGATGACCTCGACCGGAAAACGACCGGCGGCCTCCTTCTCAAAGTCACCCTTGGTGTAGCCGATCTGCGGGCCAAGCAGCAACATGTCGCACTCGTCCAGGTGATCGTGGGCCTCGTTCATGGGACGAGCCTCGACCTCGATATCCAGACCACGGTTTGCAACCTCGGCCTGCATCTTCTGGACCAGCAGGCTCGTGGACATACCGGCATTGCAGCAGAGCATGATCTTCTTCATGGTTTCCTCCTTATAACTGCGCGGCGCGCAGACGACGACTGGTTATATTCCTTGCGGTTATTGTGCCCTCTTTCTGCGCCCTTACGCAGAAGAGAGGTGCAGGCACCGGCACCGCGTACCGGCGCCCGCAAGGTGAAAGGGACGAACGTTAGGCGTTCTACTCGGCAAGAGTCTCCTGCTTGGCGATTGCCTTCTCGGAAATCTTCATAAAGGGCAGGTAGACGGCCATGCCAATGACAATCTCGAGAGCCTGCCACACGCCGGCGCGCCAGTCAAAGCCCGTAGCGAGCAGGGCGTTGATGACGGGAGGCATAGTCCAGGGCACCTGGGCGATGCAGGGGCTGATGATGCCTGCGCAGGTAAGGCCATAGGTGATGCCGATGAACAGGTCGGGAAGAAGGACGAACGGGATCATGAGCGGCAGGTTGTACACGATGGGGTAACCGTAGATAACCGGCTCGTTGATGTTGAACAGACCAGGCAGGATAGCCATCTTGGAAACGGTCTCGGAAGCCTTGTTCTTGGAGAACAGGAGCGTGTCGAGCAGAAGCATGAGGGTGCAGCCCGAGCCGCCGATGAGGGCAAAGCTGTTAACGATCTGCATGTTCATGTAGTGATCGGGCTGGATGGTGCCACCGGCGGCAAAGGTAGCCATGTTGTCGACGATGAGCATGGTCAGGATCGGCTCGACGGTAGCGCCAGAGATGGTGGACTGGTGAATACCGACGCAGAACAGCAGGTTGGCAAGGGTGTAGATGAGGATAACAGCCCACGGACCGGCGTTCATGATGTTCTTGAGCGGGTTGGAGATGCACGTGGAGATGATGGCGCACAGATCGGTGCCGGCGCACACGGCGAGCAGGGCTGCGGCAAGAGCGAAGATTGCGAGGTTGAGCAGCATCGGGATCATGACGTTGAAGGAGTTGGAGACCGCGGGGGGCACACCCTCGCCCAGCTTAACCTTGAGCTTCTCGACGCCAGAAATCTTGATGAAGAGTGAGACGGAAAGCAGGGCGATGATAATAGCCGAGAACAGACCGTTGGTGCCGGTGTTGGCAGTCGAAAGGGCGCCCGTGACCTCGGCGGAGGTGATCTTGTCGGTGAGCAGCGGGCTCGTGGCGGCAAGCGAGGCGGTGATCTGCTGCGGCATCATGATGACGAAGGCAGAGATGGCGACGACCACGCAAGCGAGCGGGTTATCGAAACGCTTGTTCTTGGCGAGGCTGTAGCCAATCAATCCGGCCAAGATAATGGCAGAGACATTGAGGGTGCCCAGCGTAATTGCCGAGCCCCACGTCTGAAGGTTGGCAAGGCCCGCCGCATCGAGCGGGAACAGAGGGAACACGACGTTGTTAATAAGAACCGCGATACCCGCAAGGATATAGAGCGGCGTGATGGTCGCGAAGGCGTCACGCAGGGAACGCAGGTGAACCTGGTTTCCCACCTTCGCAGAGACCTCGGCAAACTTGTCGAGGAAGCTCTTTCCGTTGTCACTGGCCATGATTGCTCCTAACTTTCAAATCCGGCCTTTTCCTATGCGCACGGTGGTCTGTCGCCCTCTGCCACCAGATGTGCCATGTGTTGCGCGCGGCGGCGCGCGGTCTGGGCGTTCGCCCGGTCGCTAATCAACCACGTGGGTCGTGGCGACCTGTTTGAGCCAGGCTGCCGACTTCTTAAGGCGGCGCTTGTAGCCGTCCATGAGATCGACCTCGACAAAGCCATAGCGATTCTTAAAGGCATTGGCCCAAGACCAGTTATCGATGACGGCCCAGTAGTGATAGCCCCGGCATTTGGCGCCCTCGGAGATTGCCTTGGCAACCCACTCCAGGTGTTGGCGCACAAAGTCGACTCGGTAGTCATCCTGGATGGTTCCTTCGGCGTCACGGTTCTTGTATTCGTCCATGATGCCGATGCCGTTCTCGGAAACGAACCACTCAAGATCGGGGTAGTTCTTAGCGCAGTCCATGCCAAAGTCGTAGAGGCCCTGCGGGTAGATCTCCCAGCCGCGGCTCTCGTTCATAACGGCGTCGGGCCACACGTACTCGTCGGCAAAGTGCGGCAGACCGTACTGGTCGATCTTGCTCGCCGGCGCCTGAACGCGCGTGGGGTGGTAGTAGTTGCAGCCGAGCCAGTCGACAACACCCTGCTTGAGAATCTCTTGGTCGCCGGCACGGAACGGGAGCTTAACGCCGCCCTCGGCCAGGCTGTCGAGCACGTCGGCAGGAAGCTCGCCCTTGGTAATAAGGTCGAGCCACCAGCGATTGTTGATGCCGCTGGTCATACGCACGGCCTCGAGGTCTGCCTCGTTGGGGTTCTCCTTGGTGTATACCGGGGTAAAGCAGTTGATCATGCCGATCTTGGCATCGGAGCGAATAGCGCCCTCGTCATAGGCGCGACGATAGTTGGCCACGGCCAGCGCATGTGCCAGCGAGATGTGATACTGCACGGTGCGAGCGCGGCTAAAGTCGTGGAGTTGCGGGAACCACACGCCCTCCTGATAGCGCTGCTCGGGCTCGACGATGGGCTCGTTAAAGGTGAACCAGTACTTAATCTCCTGGCCAAACTCGTGGAAGGCGACGTCGGCGTAATGCGCGTAAGCCTCGACGACCTCACGGCTCTCCCAGCCGCCACGGTTAAAGAGGTAGGTGGGCATGTCAAAGTGGTACAGGTTGACGAACGGCTCCAGACCAGCCTCGCGAGAGGCGCGGAACAGCTCGTGATACCACGCAGCGCCCTCCTCATTAAGGTTGCCGTCGGCATCGAGCAGACGGCTCCACTGAATGGAAGTGCGATAGGTATCCAGGCCCAAGTCCTTCAAAATGCGAAAGTCTTCCTGGTACTTGGCCATAAAGTCATTGCCGGCATAAGAGCCAACGCAGTTGTAGAACGAACCCAGATCCTGGATGGACCAGGTGTCCCACAGGTTCTCGAGCTTGCCGCCTTGGTTCCACTGACCCTCAGTCTGCGGGCCGGACATAGCAGCACCAAAGAAGAAGTCGTTGGGCAGCTGATACTGTGCCATCAAAGTCCTCGCTTTCGTGTTCTAGAGCTTCCGGTTGGAGACGGGTTTGCTTTGGCAGGTTATCCGGCGCGGGCGCGCACCGGTCATACCGATATCCAACCTGCCAAAACAAAACCGTCCCCAAACGGTCAATCCTGGTCTGCTGCAGGATTCCGTTCGTTGCTTAAACTATAGCGCTCTAATTCTAAAAGTAAAGCGTCTTTTTCTTTTTTCTTTCTCGAACTTCTTAGATAAAAGTAATATGGGTACCCTGTTGAGGGTTATACTTACTTTTGTTTTCATATATGTCGGAAAGGAGGTTCCATGATTCCCAAATACGAGGCGATAGCTGCAGATATTCGTCGGAGTATTGAGGATGGCGCTCTTAAACCGGGCGACAAGCTTCCCACCGTCGTTGAGTTCTGCGAGCTCTATAGCGTTTCCAAAATCACCGTCAAACGAGCTATTGAACAAATCACCGAGGAAGGCCTTATTACCAGCCGGCGCGGATCGGGTACCTACGTTAAGGACGCGGCGGGACTTCCCGGCCAGGCGTTTTTCCAGGGCAAAAACGACCGTGCCCAAGGTTTTTCGTATGAGCACCGCGGGGAGAAGGTGACCTCGGTGGTCTACGATTTCTCGATCGTTAATCCACCGGCGGACATCGCAGCCCAGCTGGGAATTGCCGAGGATGACTTTGCCTATCACGTCGTGCGCGTGCGTCAGGCCGATGAGAAGCCCATCGTTATCGAGTACACCTACATGCCCCTCGAGCTGATTCCGGGGCTGAAAAAGAAGGACCTGTACGGATCGCTCTACCGCTTCATCCGAGAGCAATGTGGCCTGAAGATTTCGAGCTTTCACCGTACCATTCGAGCCGTGGCAGCAACCGAGGAAGAAGCCGAGCGTCTGGACACCAAACCTGGCTCTCCCCTGCTTGAGCTCACCCAGATTGGCTTTTTGGACAGCGGCGCCGCCTTTGAGTATTCGACCTCGCGCAACGTTGGCGACCGCTTTGAGTTGCACAATGTAACGTTAGCGTAGGTTTTTGCAGTCATGCGGGCGCTCGTTTTGCGCTGCTTTGCGCAGCGCCCGCGCAACACAATGGAGGTATGAATATGTCCGATTTGATTAAACTGACGCCGTTCTTCCGCAAGAAGATCTGGGGTGGCCGCCAGCTCGAAACCGTATTTGGTTACGACATTCCCGAGGGTCCCATCGGTGAGTGCTGGGCTATCTCGGCCCATCCCAACGGCGACTGCCAGATTGCGGAGGGCCCGTATGCCGGCCATACGCTGTCGTGGCTGTGGGCCGAGCACCGCGAGCTCTTTGGCAACTGCGAGGGCAAGGAGTTCCCGCTGCTCATTAAGATTCTGGACGCCAAGGACGACCTTTCGATCCAGATTCATCCCAACGACGAGTACGCCGCCGAGCACGAGAACGGCAGCCTGGGTAAAACCGAGTGTTGGTACGTGCTGGATTGCGAGCCCGGCGCCACGATCATCGTCGGCCAGTGCGCTAAAGACCGCACCGAGGCCGCACAGATGATCAAGGACGGCCGCTGGGACGACATGCTCAACGTAGTACCGATCCACAAGGGCGACTTTTTCCAGATTGATTCCGGTACCGTTCACGCCATCAAGGCCGGCACGCTCATTTTGGAAACGCAGCAGTCGTGCGACGTGACGTATCGCCTGTACGATTACGACCGCCCCGGCACCGACGGCAAACTGCGTCCCCTGCACATTGAGCAGAGCCTCGACTGCATAAACTTTGATGCTCAGGCTCCGACCGACGGCACGATAACCGCGCCCGAGGTGGACGGCGTGACCGAGCTCGAGTCCAACCCCTGCTACACCGTCGATCGCGTGCGCGTTAACGGCAGCAAGACCCTCGACCAGCGCTGGCCCTTCATGTGTCTGTCGGTCATCGACGGCGAAGGCACCGTCTGCGGCGACCCCGTCCACAAGGGAAGCCACCTGCTGGCTCCGAGCACCGTCGGCTCCATCGACCTCGAAGGCAAGATGGAACTGATCGTCTCGCACCTCTAGGTCACAACAACAACCAAAACGAAACAAGGGGCTCCCCCGTTCATCAACGGAGGAGCCCCTACTCGTATCTACATTTCAGCCCACCCGGTTCTCCAAATCAAAAAGCGGACGAGCGGAGCGGCGTTCGCAAGCAACGTTACCCAAGGACCTGGGCGGGCGTATGGGGCAACATCGATCGCGAGTTCCGCACGCAAAGGAGAGCACTTAATGTGGCCTCCGTCTTGCGCAGGACTGCCCGAGCAGGCGATGTTGCCCCATACGCCCGCCCAGGTCCGCCGGGATTATGACAGCTTAACGATCGGCGCGAAGCCCTTCATCAGCTTTTTGGTCTGGCCGGTCTTTTCGAATTGAACCTCGATCATGTCTCCAGCGACCGAGATCACGGTACCCGTGCCAAAGGTCTTGTGGCTCACGGTATCGCCCGCGGCAAAGTCCTGCGATGCGCTGGCACGATCGACCTTGCGCTCCACCGTCGGGGATACCTTGGATGACGGCTTTTTGGCTCGCGGCGCGCCCGAGCCAAAAGTCGAGGCAACACGGCCGGCGTCGGGCGAAACCCCACGATGGCGCTCGGTGCCATAAGTGTTGCCGCCAAAGAAGTCATCGAAGCTCGATCCGCTGCGCGATCCAGAGCCGCCGGTCGAGCGCGTATGCGAGCCAAACACCTTGCCGCCATACATGTCCGAGCCCATACCCGAGCCAAACGTGCCGTGACGGTCGCCGCGCTTCTCCCAGCCCGTGCCCTCAAAACCGGCAGAACCGATACCGCTAAACTCGATGTCCTCAAACGGAATCTCGTTGAGGAAGCGCGAGCGCGGGTTGGCAGAGGTCGAGCCGTAGGTGCGACGCGTGGCCGCATAGGTCAGGAACAGGCGCTTGCGAGCACGCGTGATGGCGACGTAGGCCAAGCGGCGCTCCTCCTCGAGCTTGCCCGGATCGTCACTGCCGCCAAAGTCGTGCACGTGCGGGAAGATACCCTCCTCCATGCCGGCCACGAACACCGCCGGGAACTCCAGGCCCTTGGCGGAGTGGATGGTCATCATGGTGATGGCATGCGTCTCGCCGGCCAGGGAATCCAAGTCGGAGCGCAGGGCCAGCCACTCCATGAGTGCCGGCAGCGCCTTACAGGTGAGCGGACCGTAGGTGCGCTCGATCTCGTCGGCATGCACGGCGCCCGCCGGCAGCTCAGTCGGCGCGGCATACGCGTTGCCCGCGATGGCGGCAGCCAGGGCATCCTGCGGCGAGAGCGCCGGGGCCGCCAGGCTATCGAGCGGATTGGAACCCGCGGCATCACGCGCGCCAACGAGCGCCTCAAACGAAGACAAGGGCGCAGACGGGCCGGGCTCGGGCGCAGGCGCGCTCACCACAACGGGCTCGGGCTCAACGTCGGCGGGCACATCGGCAACACCAGCAGCGCGCAGCTCTTCCAAGCTCTCGAGCGTGCCTTCGATATCCTCGTGCGTCTCCTCAAATTCGGCAGCGACGCCCAGGAATTCCTGGATGTTCTCGGCGCGACTCTCGGACTCCATGGTGCCCTCGGCGCGGAAAGCCTGCAGCAGGCCCGTCTTATCGACAATCATCTCGACGACGTCCTTGAGCTCGCCGTCCATGCGGCGACCCTCGCGCACCAGCGACACAAAGCTCGACAGGCCATTGCGCACCTTGGCGCTAAACATGCCGGTTTCGGCGCACGCGATCTCGCAAGCCTGGAAGAACGAGCAACGGTTGTCGCGCGCCAGCTGCTCAATCTTTTGGATCGAGGTGGAGCCGATGCCGCGGCGCGGCGTGTTGATGACGCGCTTGACGCTCATCTCGTCGGCCGGGTTCACAATCATCTTGAGGTAGGCCATGACGTCGCGGATCTCGGCACGGTCGAAGAATCGCGTGCCGCCCACAATCTTGTAGGGCACGCCTGCGCGCAGGAACATATCTTCGAGGATACGCGACTGGGCGTTGGTGCGGTAGAACACGGCGATATCGTCGTAACTCGTGCCCTTGGAGTGCAGCTTTTCGATCTCGCCGGCAATCCAGCGGCCCTCGTCGCGCTCATCGCTTGCCTGGAAGGCCTGGATCTTCTCGCCGTCGCCCTCGGCCGTAAACAGGCGCTTGTCCTTGCGTTGCGAGTTGTGGCGCACCACGGCATTGGCGGCGCTCAGGATGTGACCCGTAGAGCGGTAGTTCTGCTCCAGCTTGACGGTCTTGCAGTTTTTAAAGTCCTTCTCAAAGTCCAGGATGTTGGTGATGTCGGCGCCACGCCAGCTGTAAATGGACTGGTCATCGTCGCCCACGACCATGAGGTTTTGGTACTTGGCGGCCAGCAGGTTGGCGATCTCGTACTGGACGTGGTTGGTGTCCTGATACTCGTCGACGCTAATGTAGCGGAAACGCTCTTGGTACTTGTCGAGCACCTCGGGGCGGGTGCGCAGCAGCTCGAGCGTGCGCACGAGCAGGTCGTCGAAGTCCATCGCGTTGGCGGCGCGCAGGCGGCGTTCCAGCTCCAGGTAGACCTGCGCGGCCTTTTTGTCGTTGGGGCTGTCGGCGGATTTGAGCATGTCCTCGGGGCCGATCATGGCGTTTTTGGCCGAACTGATCTTGCTGCGGATCATATTGATGGGGAATTGCTTTTGCTCGATACCGAGCGCCTGCATAATATCGCGCACCATGCGCTTGGAATCGTCATCATCGTAGATGGTGAACTGACCGGTGTAGCCCAGCAGGTCAGCGTCCTCGCGCAGCATGCGCACGCACATGGCATGGAAGGTGCACACCCACATGCCGCGGGTACCGCTGGGGATGAGTGCCGCCAGACGCTCGCGCATCTCGGCCGCGGCCTTGTTGGTAAACGTAATGGCAAGAACCTGCCAAGGCTTAACGCCCAGGTCCCCGAGCATATGTGCGATGCGGAAGGTCAGGACGCGGGTCTTGCCCGAGCCGGCGCCGGCGAGCACCAGCAACGGGCCCTCGGTGGTCAGAACCGCCTCGCGCTGGGCGGGATTAAGGCTGTCGATGTCGACGAGCGGCTTGGCGGGTTTGGGTGCCGGCGCAGGAGCGTCGTAGATGTCGAGCGGGACGAGCTCGGGCTCCGGCGCTGCAGGGGCGGTGTATGCATCGAGCGGCACGGGTTCCGGCGCGGGCGGCACGGGTACCGTGGCGTTCTTTTCCCAGGGCAAGGGCTGGGTCATGGGCGACTCCTCATCTGACGGACGGCGCGCCTGCGGGCGGCGCCATAGTTTGAGCCGTACCAGTATACCGAGCCGCGCGGACACCGACGCAAATCACACCACGACTCCGTGCGCCACCGTCAGGCCCACCCCAGCGGATTAGGCGCAATGGGGTCAGGTTAGTCTGCACCAATCAATTGACAATCACGAAACCGCCGATGTCATGGCAGCAGCAGCGAGCGGTGGCCGGGGCGAACAAATTGGCATGAAAAGGGGCGGCATAGACCTTCTGGTCATGCCGCCCCCTTTGAATGACAAGTTGTCGCCCCGGCCGCCGCGCAGCGTCGACTAAGTTACAGGCCGAGCATCGGCTCCAGGACAAAGAAGTACGCAAGCACCACGATGCCCAGGATGATGCGGTAGACGCCGAAGCACTTGAAGTCGTGACGGCGGACGAAGCCCATAAGCCACTTGATGGCGATAAGCGACACCACAAAGGCGACGACGCAGCCCACGCCCAGGATGGCGATCTCGTTGGTGCCGAAGGTGCCGCCCTTAACGAAGTACTTGACCAGCTTGAGCGCGCTCGCGCCAAACATGACAGGAATGGCCAGGAAGAACGTGAACTTAGACGCCACCGAACGCGTGCAGCCCAGCAGCAGGCCACCGATGATGGTAGAACCGGAGCGCGACGTGCCCGGCACCAGCGAGAGCACCTGGAAGCATCCGATACCAAGCGCGGTCTTCCAGCTCAGATCCTCGAGCGTAGTGATGGAGCCAAAGTCCAGATTATCGTCATCGTCTGCAGCGGCAGTCGCAGCGGGCGCGGCAAAATGCGCACCAGCGGGTCGTCCGCCCGCCACCACGGCACGCGAACCAAACGAACCGGCAAGAGCGGCCTGGTCGCGCTTGTTCGCGCGCCAGTTCTCGATCACGATAAACAACACGCCGTACACAATGAGCGCCAGCGCCACGACGGGAGCATTATAGAAATGCTCCTCCATCCAGTCGTTAAGCGGCAGACCGATCGCCGCGGCGGGAATGCAACCGAGCACAATCTTGCCCCACAGCACCCAGGTGTCGCGACGGCCCTCCTTGCCCTTGCTGGGAGAAAACGGGTTGAGATCGTAGAAGAACAGGACGCAGACGGCCAAAATGGCGCCAAGCTGAATCACGACCAGGAACATATTCCAGAACGTCTCGCTCACGTTCATCTTGACGAACTCGTCCACCAAGATCATGTGACCGGTCGACGAAACAGGCAGCCATTCGGTGATGCCCTCGACCAGGCCCATGAAGGCAGATTTTAGAAGCTCGATAATATCCAAAGGGACCCCCTCGTTAGACACCCGCCGATATTGTTCTGCGGACGGTGCGGGCGATGTCCCATTATCAACCGTTCGGGCGCGTCTGCGCCTACCCTTACCAAAAAACTCGCCCGTTCACAGAATTGCGAGCGGTCAAACCCAAATCCTTGGGTATAACTGCAACAAGATAAAGTGTCCGGCGGCCAACGCGCCCGCGCCCGCCCGATGCACGAGCCCCACGCCCGTGCGATAGACCAAGGAGGAAACCATGAACGAGGGCTACACCAAGGTATTTGTTTCACTCGACGGTACTGAGCAGCAGGATTTTGTGCTCGCACGTGCCATCAAGGTCGCCGCGAACAACGGCGCCAAGCTAATCATCGGCCACGTTATCGATTCCACGGCGCTCGAGAGCGCCGGTTCCTATCCGGTCGATCTGGTCAACGGCCTAGAGGAGGCATTTAAGAACTCCATCGCCAAGCAGCTCGAAGAGGCCAAGGCCAATCCCGATATTCCCGAGGTCGAGGTCATGATTCGCGCCGGCCGCATTCGCGAGACGCTCAAGGACGAGATGCTCGACGTGGTTAAGCCCGACCTGGTGCTCTGCGGCGCCCGCGGCCTGTCCTCGATCAAGTATGCGCTGCTGGGTTCGATTTCGACGTTCCTGCTGCGCAATACGGACTGCGACATTTTGGTCGTGAAGTAGCGTTGCTCCCACCGGCCGCGGGGCCTGCGGGGTTTCCACGGGCACGTCCTCGCCGCTTTGCGGCTGCGGGATGTGCCCTTAGGAAACCCCTCCCGGCCCCGCGGCCTTCGCAGCCTTACTTCAACGAGTTAGCTGATAAAAGATTGCGTGCCGCCCGATTGAGACGGCACGTTTTTTATGGGGCGATTCATTTAAATCCTTGCAGCTATATTCACGTTCGGGAACATAGCGCCAATTGCCTTAGCTAAGTTCACGTTCGGGAACATAGCCGTCCGCACCGCAAGACGGCCAGACTACTCGAAATATTGGAACTTGTTGGTCGAGAAGGCAAATGTTACGACAAAGCC
>CAUEQX010000011.1 GCA_959020035.1 uncultured Collinsella sp.
TTCGGCCTCGCGCCGAGTCAGAGGTCGAGCGCGGACTCCGTGCGCCTCGGCGGAATCAGCGGGGCCGGCAACGCCCTCGTCAGGAGGCTGGCCGTCGAGGGGTCCTGGAGCTACGTCCAGGCGAGCCACCAACCGAAGCTGATGCCCAAGGGCAGCGGCGTCCCGCTCGAGGTGAGGATGCACGGGAGGAAGGGGTCCGAGCGCCTGCTCCGGCGACGCGAGGAGATGCTCGAGAGGGGCATGCCCCAGGCGAAGGCGAACGCCGCCACCGCCGCCGAGCTCGTGAGGTGGCTGTGGGCCCTCGGCGCGATGTGCCGGGAGGCAACCGAATAGACATAGCCCCCGTCCCGGCGAGCCGGGCAGCCTTCGGGGATACCCCCGCTTTCGCTGGGCGCGCGGCAGCGGCCGCATGCGCGTAGTCAGACTTGGGGAGCCCCGCCGAAGGAGAGGATTGCGGGCCGCCGGAGCGGTATCCGCGGATATGAGACTGAGCCGAAGGCGTCGACGACATGCCGGGGGCGGACCGGGACGGGTTCAACGGCAGGCCCCGCCGACCGATTGCAAGCGGTCGGCGGGGCCATTGTGGCTCTTGACAGCGGATTGGGTCATATGAGCGAAAACGTCCCTAAGCGAGCAAGGTGACGTGAAAGAGGAGGGAAGCGTACTTTGGTACGCGACCGACGATTGAACGTCAGATTGCCGCTTAGGGGCGTTTGCAGCGTCGAGCCGTTACGCGGTTTGGTAAAACCGCGTAACTTACATGACCATAACGTAGCGCGATCCCACGTAGTACTGCTTACCCATCAAAACCGGCTCGTCATCGGGACCGGTAAAGCCGGCACGCAGGTTGAGCAGCGGATCGTGCGGAGCAATGCCCAGCTCGGCCGCCTGCTCGGCGTTAGCTCGAACGGCCTCGACCGTACGGTAGCCAACCGAGACAATCGGCGTTCCGCCAACACGCTCGACCTCGGCAAAAATCGACTTGTCCTCAAGATCGGCCGTCAACAGCTCACGGTAGGCGTCAAACGGCACAAAGATGTTCTCCTCAAAGATGGGCTCGCCGTCGGCCGTACGCACGCGCTTGATATGCAGCAGCAGCGCATCCTTCTGCAGGCCAAAGAACTCCATCTCGTTTTGGCGCGCCGGAACGATCTGGCGATCGATCACGTGCGCACCGGCCTTCATGCCGTTGCCGGCACACAGCGCGGTAAACGTCTGCAGCGTCGAGGCGTGAAACTGGCGGTTGATGTGCGGCGTGGAGACAAAGGTGCCGCGGCCCTGCTGCTTAACCAGGTAACCATCGGAGCACAGCTCCTCGACAGCGCGGCGCACCGTAATACGGCTCACCTCGTACTGCTCGGCTAGTTCAAGCTCGGACGGAATACGCTCCTTGGGTGCATAAACACCTTTCTCGATCGCATCCTTGATTTCGTCATAAATCTGCTGGTAAAGCGGTGCATTTTTGGGCGCAGGCATATCTGATCACTCTTATCAAAATAGCTAAATTTCTAATACGTATATAACGTCTAGTTTCATGTTACCTCATATTGATAAAACGATACACCCTCCCTACCAAAAAGCGACAGCTTCATTTTGGTAGGTTTTATCTGGGCAAACGAGAGCTCTCGAAAGCAACGGGGCTTTCGGGGGGCTCGTTCGGATGGGTTGCGCAGGACCGGCAAAATGCCAATACCCTACTTGCCGTCGTCCTGCTGCAGGCTGTCCTGTTCGCTGAGGCGCGCCTGCCTGCTGGCCATGCGTGCGGGCTTGTCGGGATCGGGAACGGCCGTGGGCATGGGCTCGTCGACATGACCGCCCCACCAGCCGCCCACAAAGTTGAGCGTGTGGAACACGTTGATCACGGCGCCGGGATCAACGTCGCACACCAACTTGATAATGTCCTGGCTCTCGTAGGTCGAAACAACGGTGTTCAGCAGGTACATCTTTTCGCGGCTGTATCCGCCGACGACCTCGGCGCAGCTAATGCCGTGCTGAAAATGGTTTACGTAGGCAGTCATGACCTCGTCTGCCTTGCGCGTCGTAATCTGCAGCGTCACGCGATCGTAGCGACGATAGAAACTGTCGATGGTCTTGGTCGAAATAAACTGGAACACGATGGAATACGCCGCCTTGTCCCAGCCAAACATAAAGCCAAAGATCGCCAGGATAAAGCAGTTGAAACCAAAGATGACGCCCCAGATGGTCTTGCCCGTGTGGTTGGAGACCCACAGCGCGATAAAGTCGGTGCCGCCGGTGGATGCGCCGGATTTAAGTGCGATGGCAGCGCCCAGACCCGAGACCACGCCGCCAAAAATGATGAGCATGATCTTGTCGCCCAAAAATGGAGCGAAGTGAAAGACGTTGAGGAACAGCGACGAGAGCACGACCTGCATCATCGAGAAGATGACGAAGCGCTTGCTAATGCCGCTCCAGCATAGGAGCGCCACGGGGATGTTGAGCGCGAGCATACCGAGCGAAATGTCGATGTGAACGCCGCCCAGCGAGGTAACGCGATCGAGCAGGACCGCAACGCCGGTGAGGCCGCTCGGAAGCAGGTCGGCGGGCTGAATGAACGCCTGGATCAGGAATGTCTGGAGGACGGCAGAAATTGTGACCGCCACGGCAGTAATGGCACGGCGGACGATGGTGAGGCGGCCGAGCATGAGCACGCGGTCCGTGAGCTGATCGATGGCGTTCGCCACGTAGGCTCCTTTCGAAGGCAGATGTGGTTGTGGGGCATGCCCGCGATTGTAGCATGGAGCGTGCGGGGGCGCTTCAATTCAACCTCCCTCGACAACCAAAACGGGACCAGCAACCCCCACGACCAAAGGGCAAAATTCCAAGTGAGTAGACTTTTTACGATCTGCCGAGCACACCCAAAACCGCCACCCCTGTGACCTGCGGTTTTACAAAGGAAGATATGCATTGTGCTCGGCCTGCGCCAAAAAGTCTACTCACTTAGTCCGAATCGAAGCCAAACGGATCAAAATCGAAACCAAATTGAGCCAGTCCACCGCAAAAAACGTTTGAACCCGTGCTTCTCGCGGCGGATTGACACTACAAAGCGGCCAAAATGTCGGTCAGATTATCAATAACGGCATCGGCTCGCGATTGATCGAGGTTGACGCCCTCGTGCGGACGCAGCGCCAGGACTCGGGCGCCGGAGCGCTTGCCAGCCTCGATCCCCAAAGGCGAATCCTCGATAACCAGGCACTCGGCAGACTCCACCCCCAGCGCCTCCATGGCACGCAGGTAGATCTCGGGGTCGGGCTTAAACGCACTGCACTCGTGACCGCTGATGGTGTAGTCCAGCACGTCGGCGATACCGGCGATCTCCACCAGCTCGTCGATCAGCTCGCGATAGGACGAGCTCGCGATGGCGCACATCACGCCGCGCTCGTGCAGCTCACGCATCACCGGCTCCGTCTGCTCGTTGAGCAGCTCGGCATACGGAACGGGATGGTCCGGGCTGTAGACCTGCTTGTACTCCACGCGCAGACGCTCGCGCAGCTCAACATCGTCGGGCACCAGCGCCTCCCAAATGGCAGGCTCGTTAGACCCCGAAAGATCGGGGATCTCGTCAAAGTGGAACCCTTTCTCTTCCATAAACGCCACGCGACGACGGTTGTAGAACCACTCGGTATCGACCAGCACGCCGTCCATATCAAACAGCACCGCTTTGATCATACGCATCTCCTCCCACCTGCCAAAAAGGGACAGGTTTATTTTGGTAGGTTTTATCTGGGGTTTTGCGGCGCGACAGACACGCCCCCAAAGCAAAAAGGGGACGGGGCACAAACCCCATCCCCTCTCAATCAACCCGTAAGGTCTACTTACTTGTGATTAGTAGGAAAGCTTCCACATGTAGCGACGCATGGTCAGCGGGTGCTGGCGGGCCTCGGCGATCTGGTTGCCGTACTCACGCATAACGGCGAGGTGCAGCAGCGGGTTGAAGTAGGTGACAACGCTCGCGGGCACGGCGTCAGCCAGGCCGTAGTCCTTGGAGTCGATCAGAGCGACCTTGGCGCCCATGCGCTTAAGGAAGGTGAGGGCGCGGGCGTCCATCGGACGGGTAGCGCCATCGGACATGAAGAAGACGTAGGGCTTACCCTCGGTGGAAACCTCGAACGGGCCGTGGAAGTACTCGCCGGTGTTGTAGGCGGCGGCGTCGATCCACTGCATCTCGGTGAACAGGAAGGCGGCGTGAGAGTAAGCCATCTTCTCGGAGGCACCGGAAGCCATGAAGTAGATCATCTTGTCGTCCTTGAAGTCCTCGGCGAACTTCTTGGCGAGCTTCTTGCAGGACTGAGCGGCGTTCTCGCAGAGCTCGAAGACGTTGGTGAGGCCGGTGATCATGTCCTCGTAGTGGTCATAACCCTCGGTCTGCTGAAGGATCTCGACAGCAAGAGCGATGGCGTAGCCGGGCTTCTCGCACTTGGCAGCGAAGTTGGCGTGGAAGCCGTGAACGATGACGTAGTCGGCGTCGACGGTCAGAGCGGAGCCAGCCTTGTTGGTGAGGGAGACGACCGGGCAGTTGTGCTTCTTGGCGGTCTTGTTGGCCTCGACGGTCTCGGGCGTGGAGCCACCGAGGGAGCAGGTGATCACGAAGGTGTGCTCGTTGACCCAGGAAGGCGTGTCATAGTTGCACTCGTTAGCGGTGAAGATCTGAACGTTCAGCTTGTCCGTGTTGTTGGCCAGGAAGTACTTGGCGGGGTACAGGTCGGACATGGAAGCACCGCAGCCGACGAAGGCGACACTGTGGATCTCGTGGTTGGACAGGACGTCAGCGACGATCTGCTTAGGGAGGTTAAGGTCGATCTCGTACATCTGACACATTCCTTTCGATTTTTGCGGCGCCACATTGCCGGGCGCTCGCAGGGTTACCGTGGTTTGGACCGAGTCGCCGGCCCGTTGAGGATGCGACAAAGGGACTGTCCCATTGTCGCATTTTGGGGATGGAAGCCTGCCTGGGGTATGGGATGCCAGGCAGGCCCCCGGGGGAAAGCGGTTAGGCGCTTAGTCGCGACTAGGCCAGGATGCCGGCCGCGGAGAGGGCGATGCCGCCCACGATGGCGATCACGAGAAGCCAACCGGTGTTGACGTTCTTCTTGATGAGCCAGTACATAAGGCCGGTGAGGCCAAGGGAGATCATCTGGGGCATCATGCCGTCCAGGATGTCCTGGATAACGACGGTGCCCTCAGCGAACTGCAGCGGGGTGGTGGCGCCGATCAGCGTGGCGATCATGCCGCCTACGGACATAAGACCCACGATGCCGCAGACATACATGAGCTTCTCCATGAGGTCGCCGCCCTGAAGCTTGCTCAGGTACTCGTGGCCGCCCTGATAGCCCATCTTGGCTGCGAACCAAGTGATCAGCACAGAGGGGACGATGGAGATGAGCATGGCCAGGATCGGGCCCATGATGGAGCCCTGCTGAGCCAGCTGAACGCCCAGACCAAAGGCGATAACACGGATGGTGCCCTGGAAGAAGGAGTCACCGATGCCGGAAAGCGGGCCCATAAGGGAGGTCTTGACCGCGTTAATCGAATCGGGGTTGAAGTTCTCGGGATCCTTGGCGTACTCCTCCTCCATGGAGGCGGTGAGGCCCAGGATAAAGGCGCTCGTCTGCGGGGTGCAGTTGTAGAACGCCATGTGACGGTGGTAAGCCTCTTTCTTAGCAGCGAGCTGCTTGGGGTCGGACTCGTCCGGATAGAGGCGGTCGAGCGTGGGAACCATGCCGTAGAGGAAGCCCATGTTCATCTGACGCTCGTAGTTCCAAGAGGCCTGGATGGCCCAGGAGCGCCAGAAGAACTGGCTGACCTTCTTGTTCAGGGACACGTCCTTGGTTGCGGTTGCCATAGTGTGTTCCTCCTTAGTCTTCGTCGTCTTCGAGCGGATCGTAGTCGGAATCGACACCGGCGGCTGCATGGGAACCGTTGAACTTGAAGCCCATGAAGACGACAGCCAGGCACACACCGATCAGAGCGACCGCGATGACGGACAGGTTGAGGTAAGCGGCGAGCAGGAAACCGATGAACAGGAACGGAGTCATACCCTTCTTGATCATCATGGTGAGCAGCAGGGCCAAGCCGTAGGCGGTCATGATCTTGGTCGAAACGTTAAGACCAGTGGACAGCCACTCGGGAACCATGTTGACGATGGCCTGAACCAGGTCGGTGCCAACAAAAACGGCGAGGAAGATCGGCAGGAAGTACATGACGGCGTACAGACCGGAGCCGGCGCAGATGTGCATACGGTAGGCGGTCTTGAACTTTCCGTTATCGATCGCGCTATCTGCCACATGGGTGAGGGCGGCGATGATGGAACGGAACACGATGCCGAGAAGCTGACCCAGGACGGCGACCGGGATGGCGATCGTCATGGCGGTCTCGGCGGAAGCATCGGTCAGGCACGCAAAGGCAGCGGCCACGATGCCGCCCAGGACCATATCGGGCGGAACGGCGGCGCCGACCTGCACCAGGCCCATGGACACGAGCTCGACGGCGGCACCGACGGCAAGGCCGGTGGGCACATCGCCCAGCAGCAGACCGACGAGCGTAGCGCCAACGAGGGGCTGCTCGAAGTTAAGACGACCGAGCAGGCGGGAGTCCCACATGCAGAACACGCCGACGAGGCCGACGAGCACCGCACTGATGAACGTATTCATACCCTTCTCCTTTCAGTCAGGCAAAAGCCTGGTTGATTACAGCTTGGCGTCGATGTCGACGCTCTGATACGTAGGGGTCTGCTGAACATAGAGCTTGATGCCCATGTCGAGCAGCTGATTGACGTCGGCCTTCTGGGTGGCGTCGAGAAAGACGGAGCTGTCCTTGCCGCCGACCTGATCGGCACCGTCGTGGTTGGCGGTGGCGCCCAGGTTGATGGCGTCGAGCTTGTAGCCCTGGCAGAACTGCAGCATCTCGGCAGTGTTGCCAAAGACGAACATGACGCGCTCGCCGAGGGTGTTGAGCTTGTCCATCTTGGCGAGGGCACGCTCGACGGTGAAGACGTTCAGGCGCACGCCCTGGGGCTTGGCCAGCTTGAGAGCGCCCTTCTTGATGTCATCGTTGGCGGCAGCGTTGTCGACGACGATGATGCGCTCGGCCTGAACCTTGGTGGTCCAGGTAAAGACGACCTGGCCGTGCAGCAGACGGTAGTCAAGACGTGCGAGGACGATCTTGGCGGGACCGGAGCTGTGACGGGACGCCGTGGCCTTCTTGGCGGGGGCCGCGGCGGCCTCGACCGGTGCGTTGGGGTTGGTCAGACCGGTGCGGGCCTCGTTGATGAGGGCCGCGAGCTCGGCGCCCTTGACGGGGACGGGGCTCATAGCGAGCGTGAGCGCCAGCGGGATGTTGAAACCGCTGACAACCGTGAACTTCGTGCCGTTCTTGGAAAGCTCGACCATGCTGTTGTTGACCGAGCTGCCGAGCATATCGGTCAGCACATAGACGGTGTCGTCCGCGTTGAACGTGGCGATCATGGCGTCCACCTTGTTGGTGATGGGCTCCTTGTCGTCACGAGCAAGCGACACGACGTGGACGTTCGACACGTCGCCGAGAACCATCTCGAGCGTGTCTTTGGCGCCTGCGGCCAGGCCGCCATGAGATGCGAGAATGATCTGATTCATCTTGCCTCCTCCTTTTCGTTATGGTCATTATAACGTCTTATACGTTGCTTATATTGCTAATTAGTATAAAGACCGTTCGCGGGTGAAAATCGACCGTTGACGGGTTTAACGTACTTGAAACGTTGGGGCTGGGTAGGTCGGCGCTAGCTGGATAACCCCAGGTCAGACCCTGCGCGCAATCCCCTATCGCACGAAGTACCAGGGGCTTTCCTGTACGGTGGGTTCCAGCGCAATGCCGGTGCGTTCCTTAAACAGATCCATGTCCTGAGATTTTTCGGTCCACCACGCGTTGGGCTTAAAGGTCATGCTCTCAATGACATGACCGACAAACACACTGTTGCGCAGCTTGGAGAAGTCGGTGTTCATAATCAGGATGGACGCGAGCACCAGCACGATGCCCAGGACTTTAATCGCGCCGGCGGGCTCGGCGTAGACACCAATGCCCACCAGTACGGTGACGACCGTCTCGAAAGACATTACGACGGGAACTTTCGATGTCTCGAGCCCCATGGACAGACCCTGCATATATAAGATGTAAGCCACGGCTGTGGGGATGAGTCCAAAGCCAAGGAACAGCAGCAGCAGCTGTGGCGACATTGCCGCGGCGACATCCGGCCACGGAGCCGCGATAGCTGCCATAACCGCACCGCCAAAAACAAAGCCCCAAAACGTGACAGCCAGCGGGTGGACCGTCTTGGTTGCTATTCGGCTAAACACCGCGAGCGACGCACCACAAAGACCTGCAATCACGCCCGACGTGACGCCCCAAACCGAAAAATGAAAACCGGAAAGGTCGCCATTGGTCACTGCAAGCACGCAGCCTACGATGTTAAAGACAATGGCAACGAGCTTGTTGGGGGTCACGTCCTCGCAATAAAGCACGCGGCCGAGCATGACGCCAAACACCGGCGAGGTGTAGAGCAGCACCGAGGCCGTGGACATGCCCACCTCGCCCATGCACTCGTAATAGCAGGTGTTGGCGGCGGCCAAACCGACGATGCCAACAAGCGCACAAGGAACAAGCTCTTTAGGGCTTGCCTTAAACAGGGCCAGCGGACCCTGAGCCACGGTAGACCCCTCACCCGGACGGCAGCCCATAAACATCAGGACCGGCGCCAAGATAAGCGCTCCGACCAACAAGCGAAAGGCAGCCATGCTCTGGGACGAAACGCCCATGGCCGAGATGCCGTTTACAAAGATTCCGATGCTGCCCCACATAAGCGCGGCGATCAGCACCAGCACATAGCCCAGATTGCTCTTCTTCAACGCAGCCTCCTCGGTATTGTTTCCAATATGTTTCGTACTACGTTATAGTCGTTATATACATTTTTCAAGACACAAATCGGTGAGCGGAAAAGTGATCCGTTTTCCTCCGTCCCCAGCGGATTACTTGGCGGTTGCGGTGAAATAGTTCCTAAATAGAGGCTTCAAACCCCCAAGCAGGAACTATTCCACCGCAACTTATGAGGACATCGAGCTGTTAGGCCGCTCTATCCCCTAGTAGTCCAGCTTCCACATGTAGCGGCGCGTCATGTAGTCCTTGTGCGTGACGGCAGAGAGCGCGCGCATGTACACATTGTTGAGGATCGGGGCGAAGATCAGGTGGTTGAAGTACTCGCTCACGCTGTCCTTGATGTCGTTGAGGCCGAGCTCCTTGGCGTCGAGCTGATAGACGCGCTCGCCACCGTACTGGTTGACGAAGCGGATGCCGCGCTCGTCGTTGCAGCGGCTGCGGCCGACGCTAATGAGCTGGAACAGCGAGGTGCGCTTGTCCAGGATCTCGAAGGGGCCATGGAAGAAGTCGCAGGTGTTGATGGTGCAGGAGTCGATCTGCAGCATCTCCTGCACGTTGCAGATGCTAAAGACGTAGGCGGCACCAAAGAGCGGGCCCTGGGCCATGACGTTGATGCAGGGCTTGTCGGCGTTCTGCTCGGCCCACTTGGCAGCGAGCGGACGGGTGTACTCGACGGCCTTGCGATAGATGGGGTCGACCAAGTCGAACGCGGCCATAGCGGTCTCGTACTCGGCATAGCCCTCGGTCTGCTGCGTAAGCTCCATGGCGATCATGGTCACGACGGCAGAGTTGGTGCGAGCCATGCAAGACTCGTCGACGGCCAGGCTGTCGTACTGGATCTTGTAGTCGCAGACCTCGGTGAGGCCGGACTCGTCAACATAGATGGCGATGGTGCTGGCGCCGTGGTCCTTGGCGACCTGGGCGGCGACGATGGTCTCCTTGGTGCCGCGCATGGACACGACGACGGCCAGGGTGTTCTCGTTAACGTAGGCAGGAGTTGCGTGCACGAACTCATTGCTGGTGTAGCTGGAGCTCACGACCTGCGTGGCCTCGTGCTCCATAAAGTACTGGGCAGGATAGTTGCCGCCGTTGGATCCGCCGGCGCCAATCCACACGACGCGCTTGATGCCGCCCTTGTCTGCCTTGTCGGCCAAAACCTGGGAGACGACGTCCTTAACCTGTTCCTGAGTAGTCATCGTGCATCAGCCTTTCTTCTCGTTTGATGCTCTCGATGGCATACAAGTTACATACATGTTTTGGTTATGTCGACTAGTTGTATGCTATATTTGTCTTAGAATTTTTACTGGTAAGGTTTTCGGTAATCAATTACCAGCGGTTTTGTTGTCATATTGGATACATGCTTTGTTCGGTAAGCATATAAGTTAGATACAGGTTGATCGAATGAGCGCTTCGCCGAAAAAGAACTTGGCCCAATACGAGCGCTTGGCGGGCATGCTGCGTGACCGCATCGCCGCCGGCGTCTACGCGCGCGAAGACAAGCTGCCGTCCGAGATGGAACTCATGGACGAATCGGGGCTGTCGCGCAGCACCGTGCGCCACGCCCTTAAGGTGCTCGTTGATGAGGGCCTGGTGCGCACCGAGCGCGGGCGCGGCGCCTTTGTGGCCGACACACCGGCGCTCCACGAGAACAACCTAGTGTTTTCGAGCTATACCAAGCAGGTCGAAGGCCAGGGCATGAAGCCCACCACGCGCACGGTGGACTCGGGCTTTACCAAGGCGGGCGGCAGCATAGCTAAGTTCTTTGATGCCGCCGTGGGCAGCAAGCTCGTCAAACTTGTCCGTCTGCGTTATCTGGACGATGCGCCACTGTGCCTGGAGACCACCTATCTACCACCGAGCTTTGAGGCACTCATCGATCGCGATATCAACGGTTCGCTCTACGCCACGCTGCGTCAAGAATTCCATCGCGCGCCGGCACAGGGGCACAAGACCTTTGAGGTGTGCTATGCCTCGCAAAACGAGGCGTTTTTGCTCAACGTTGAGCGTGGGCAGGCGCTGATCCTGATCACCGACTACGTCTACGACACCGACGGCCGCCCGCTCCATGTCTCCAAGCGCATCCAACGCACCGACCGCGCCAAATACACCGAGCCCATCGGCTAACCTGTCCCTAAATGGTAGGTTTGGGGAGGTCGGGGAACCAGGTTGGTTTGGGTTGGTTAGGGACGCGCTCGGCAAGGACCAGCTCCATCCAGCACATGTCGTACCAGCGGCCAAACTTTTGGGCGCAGCGATCGAAGGCGCCCACCAAGCGATATCCCATATGGGCATGGAAATCCTGACTGTTGTGCGTTAGATACTCGTCGTCCTTGTCGTGCGGCACGGCAATGAGCGCGCACATGTTGGTGATGCCCATCGCGATCAGACATTGTTTGAGCGTATCGTGCAACTTGCGACCCAGCCCGCCGTGGCGCACGTCGCGCGCCAGGTAGATCGACGTCTCGACCGACCAGTCGTATGCCTCGCGGCTGTTGAGCGGACTCACATAGGCATAGCCTACCGGATGCCCGTCCAGCTCCATCACCAGATACGGATAGCGCTTGAGCGTACGCTCGATGCGCCCGGCGAACTCCTCAACGCTCGGCACCTCGTATTCGCAGGTAATCGCCGTCTGGCGCACATATGGCTCATAGATGGCAAGCAACGCCGGCGCATCATCGGGCGTCGCCAGGCGAATCGCCGGCTCGGACATCTCGGATTTCTCGGGCATACAGCCCCACCCCCAAAAAGCAAAGGCCGCCCTGCGCCAAACCCAGCGCAAGGCGGCCCCTCGTCATTACATCAGGCTACAGGACAGCCGCCAGCGCGTCGATGTCCTCCTGTGTCGTGGCCCAGCTGGTGCAAAAGCGCACCACCGTGTGGGTCTCATCGTACTTTTCCCAGTACTCGATCGAGGCATGCTCGCGAATGCGGGCCATGTCCTCGTTGGGCAGAATCACAAACTGCTGGTTCGTAGGCGTCTCCAAAAAGAACTGGTAGCCGCGCTCGTGCAGCACACGACGCAGCGCCTGGGCCGTCTGAATCGCCTGTCGACCAATCTCAAAATACAGGCCATCGGTAAAGAGTGCCTCAAACTGCACGCCCGTCAGGCGGCCCTTGGCCAACAGCGCGCCGTGCTGCTTAATACGCGGAATGGGATGCGCCGGGGCGTGCATGCCGCAGAACACCACAGCCTCGCCGCAAAGCGCGCCGCACTTGGTGCCGCCGATGTAGAACACGTCGCACAGCTGCGCCAGCTCGGGCAGGGTAATGTCGCACTCATCGGCCGCCAGCGCATAGGCCAGACGAGCACCGTCCACAAACAGCGGAATCTCGCGCTTCTGGCACACCGCGTGAATCGCCGCGAGCTCGGCCTTGGAGTACAGCGTGCCGTACTCGGTCGACAGACTCACGTACACGGCGCCCGGGAACACCGTGTGCTCGTAGCTCTCGTTTTCGTAGAACACCTGGATATAGTTCTCGAGGTCCTCGGCGTGCATCTTGCCCTCATAGCCGGGGATGGTGAGCACCTTGTGGCCGCCAAACTCGATGGCGCCCGCCTCGTGGCAGGCAACGTGGCCAGTCTCGGCAGCAACGACGCCCTCGTACGGCGCGAGCAGCATGTCGATCACCGTCGCGTTGGCCTGCGTGCCGCCCACCAGAAAAAACACGTCGGCATCGGGGGCCTGGCAGGCCTCGCGAATAAGGTGCTTGGCACGCTCGGTATGTGCATCGGTACCGTAGCCGGGCTGCGGTTCCATATTGGTGTCGACGAGCGCCTGCAGCACCGCCGGGTGTGCGCCGTGGGAATAATCGTTGTTAAACGCGAGCATGGCAATCCTCTCTTACCGGGTATCGGCCAGATGATTCAAACGGAGCTATTGTACGCCGTTGGGATAGGCAATACGCGCGGCAAGGCACTCAAGCGCCAGCACCAGGGCAAAGCCGCAGCTCACGTCACTCAAAAAATGCGCTCCGATCACGATGCGGCCAAAGGCGACGAGCGCCGCGACCACAGCCGCCGTCCAAAAGACCACCCGGCGGCGCGACGGCTTTTCCTTAAAGGCCGCTGCGGGAAGCCCGGCGAGCATCAGGCCAATCGCCGCATGCGCGGTGTGTCCACTCGCGAACGACTTAAAGCCGTCCTTGATTACGCCGGCGGCGATATAGCTCCACTTGTCGGGGTTGCCAATCACCCACCACGGCTGAAAATTGAGCCCCGGCGTGACCTCGATCACGCGCATGCGCGGACGCGACCACAGCGGCTTGACGATCACGTTGAGGATAATGGCCTGAGCGACCCACACGGCAAGCACCATCAACGCCCAGTGCGTGAGCTCGTCGGGCTCGGTCGTGCGCGTGAGGCGATAGACGATAAGGTTGGCGGCGATGACCAGCACAAACGTCAGCACCAACTGAACAGCGATGAGTTTGCCGCCAACTTTCAGGGACGAGACGATCTCGTAGCCGGCCAGGCCAACGTTGACGAGGATGCCAAGCACGGCGAGCCATTTGCTCCCTCTGGAATCGGGACGCACCGCGCGCACGAGCATAACGCCCGCGACGCTTGCCGTCAGCTCGAACGGCAGCTCGCCGGCGGCCTCGATAAGGCGACCGTACATGCTACCGATGTTGAACAGCGCGCTCGAGATCTGATAATCGAAGAAGCTGCCCGCGCCCAGACAAAGACACAGGACAACCGCGATAATGGCGACATCTTTCTTATAGATGTATCCGAACATGCTTTCCTTTCGATGGAGCCAGAGTGCCCAAATGGGGCGTTTGCAGCGTCGACCCGTTAGTCGTCGTCGCTGGCACCCAGCTGTTGCAGCAGCATGAGCGCCGCCGCCACCGGGCCGGTGCCGTCGTTGGCGTCGAGGCCGCGGCCCAGGCCGCTGCCCGCGCCGGCGCCCGCCTTGTAGGGCACCGACAGCTTGCGGCTCTTGGGGAAGTTCACCGCGCCATAGCGGGTCTTAAGTTCAAAGGCCACTTTCTTGGGCACCTCGACGCCCAAAAACGTGATGCGTCCGCCGCTGAGCGTGACACTCTCGAGCCCCAAGCGCTCGCCGCGGATGCGGATACGCGCGCGGTTGAACAGGTTGAGTCCCGCCAACGGCAGCTCGCCATGCGCGGCCTCGGTCTTCTCCTGCACCTCGTCGATACTCTCCAAGTCCTCAGCCGCCGCGAGCTTGCGGTACACGAGCACGCGCTGGTCCACCGCCGGCATGTACTCCTCGGACAAGAAGTAGTCTGCCGGCAGGTTGATGCCCACGCTCGCCGCCTCCACGCCGGCATCGTCATCGCCGCGCGCCTCGGCCACGGCCTGTCCCAGCATCTGCGTAAACAGGTCAAAGCCCACGCTCGACAGGTTGCCGTGCTGCTCGGCACCCATGAGCGAACCGGCACCGCGGATCTCCAGATCGCGCATGGCGATGCGCATGCCGCTGCCCAGGTCCTGGAACTCGGAAAGCGCGGTCAGACGCGCCGTGGCCTCCTCGGTGAGCGGCAGCTCACCCGGGAACATAAAGTACGCGTATGCCTGCGTGGCCGAGCGGCCAACACGGCCCTTGAGCTGGTAGAGCTGTGCCAGGCCCAAGCGCTGCGAGTCCTCGATGATCAGCGTGTTGGCGGTCGCATTGTCGATACCGCTCTCCACGATGGTCGTGGCGATGAGCACGTCGATCTTCTTGGTCGCGAACTCGATCATCACGTCCTCGACCTCGCGCGGGCTCATCTTGCCGTGCGCCACGCCCACGCGCGCCTCGGGCGCGGCCTCATGCACGCGCGCCACGGCATCATCGATGGTCTTGACGCGGTTGGACACGTAATACACCTGACCGCCGCGGCCCACCTCCAGGCGAATCGCCGCACTCACCACGTCGGGGTCGTACTCCCCCACGTGCACGATCACGGGACGACGCCCGGTCGGCGGCGTGGTGATCAGGCTCATGTCGCGCACGCCGCTCGTAGCCATCTGCATGGTTCGCGGAATAGGCGTTGCCGAAAGCGTGAGCACGTCGATTTGCTCGCGCAGGTTCTTGAGCTGCTCCTTGTGCTGCACACCAAAGCGCTGCTCCTCGTCGATGATCACCAGGCCCAGGTTCTTGGGGTTCACATCGGCAGAAAGCAAGCGGTGCGTGCCGATGAGCACGTCGATCGTGCCCTCGGCAAACGCCTTGAGCGCGCGCTTCTGCTGCGCCGGCGTGCGGAAGCGGCTGAGCACCTCGACCTCGAGGCCAAACGGGGCAAAGCGCTCAAAGAACGTCTCGTAGTGCTGCTGGGCCAGAATGGTCGTGGGGCAGAGCACCATGACTTGGCGGCCGGAGTCCACGCACTTAAACGCCGCGCGCAGGGCAACCTCGGTCTTGCCGAAACCCACGTCGCCGCACAGCAGGCGGTCCATGGGCTTGGGCGCCTCCATGTCGGCCTTGATGTCGGCGATAGCCTCCAGCTGGTCGCGCGTCTCGTCGTAAGGGAAGCTCTCCTCCATCTCAATCTGCTCGGGCGTGTCGGGCGGGCAGGCGATACCGGTAATCGACGAGCGGCGCGTATACAGGTCGACCAGGTCAAACGCCAGCTTTTTGGCGTTCTTGCGCGCCTTGTTGGTGGCGCGTGTCCAGTCGGCGGTGTTGAGCCTGGTCAGACGCGGCTTATCGCCGTCGGGGCCAACATAGCGCGTGATGCGGTCGACCTGCTCGAGCGGCACGTAGAGCTTGTCGCCGTCGGCATATTCCAGCAAAAAGTAGTCGCGCTCCTTGCCGCCCACTTCCTGGCGCGCGATCTCGCTAAAGAGCGCGATGCCGTGGGTGGCGTGCACCACGTAGTCGCCCGGCTTAAACGGGAACGTGATCTGCGTAATGTCCACCTTGCGGCGGCTGCGCGCGCGGTTGGCGTCCATGCGGGCGTTGAGATCGGCGATCGAGAACACGGCCAGGTTGGCATCGGGCACCACTACGCCCTGCGGCAAGGCGGCATCGACAAAGGTCACACGTCCGCGCGAAATAGTGGGCACGGCGGCGCCGGCGGCAGCCTGGTCGGCACCCGCCTCGAGCGAGCGGGCGTTGAGCGCGTCGGCCTTACGCTCGCGAATGGAAGCATGGGCCTCCTGGCGTGCGGCACGAGCGGCGGAATCCGCCGCTGCCACGCGAACGCGGTCGCCGATAGCGCCGACATTTTCGGGCGCCGCGGTCAGCGATTCCTCAAAGGTAATGCCCTCGTCGCCAAAGGTGAGCTCCATCGACTCGCGCGCACCGCGGTCGGGGATGGCAAACACGCAGGCATAGCGCTTGCCCACGACCTCCTGGATGCGCGTCATAAAACGGTTGTCCGAGCCTGCGATGGCCGGCTGCTCAATCTTGAGCTCGGCCGTCACCGCACCGCCGGCACGGATGAGACTCACGTAGTTCAGGCGCTGCTGGGCACCAAAATCGAGCTGTTGGGCGCGCACGTACAGACCATCCAGGCGGTCAATCCCTGCCTCGCCGGCACGGGCCTCAATATCCTCGTAGGCGCGCAGGCAGTCGTCGAACAGCGAGCGCGGCTCGGACAGAACCACGAGTGCCTTGCCGCTCACGTGCGCCAACGGGCTTACGGTCTGGCCGTACATCACCGGCAAAAAGCGGTCGAGCTCGGGCGTGACGATGCGCATATCCACCATCTCGAGCAGCGCCGCCAGCTTGCTGTCGTCCTGGCTGGCACGGTAGAGCGCCACGTGCATGTTGTGGACGGCATCGTCGGTAAGCGCCAGCTCGCGGCAGGGGAAGATCTCGATACTGTCCTCGTTGCCGATGGTTTGGCCCGTGGAGCTCACCATACGGCGGATGCGGTCAATCTCATCGCCGAAAAACTCAATGCGCACGGGCGCCTTTTCCTGCGCGGGAAACACCTCGACGGTGTCACCGTGCACGCGGAACAGACCGGGCGCATCGGCGGCACCGGCATTGGTGTAGCCCATGCCCACCAGGCGCTGCGGCACCTCGTCAAAGGGAATCTCCTCGCCCACCGCAAAGGTCGTGGACTCCCAATAGTGGCTCTCGACCGGCGGCACACAACGCAGCAGCGCGCGAGCCGAGGCGACCATGATGCAATTGTCTCCGCGCACGATGCGTCCCAGTGCCTCGCAGCGCTGCGCCACCACGGCGTCGTCCGGCGCCTGCTCGCGCCACGGATAGTCCTTGCGCTCGGGAAAACGGCACACGTGCGCTAGGCCCACGTAGGCGGCAAGGCTGCGCGCGGCGCGATCGGCCGCATCCTCGCCACTCACAATGTAGACCGTGGGACGCGGGCGGCGCGCAAACTGGGCGGCCGCCATAAGCGTGCGGCCCGACTGCGACACAGCCAGCGTCACGTCCTCGCCGGCATCGAGTCCGGCCTCGACGGTCTGCAGCGCCTCGGCAGTGTAGAGCTGCGCGGCTATACGGTGAATGAGCATGCTGTTCCTCCGGCATTGCAACGCCAAAAGCCCGCCGGGGCAAGCTCGGCGGGTCGTACGTCAAATACATTGTCTGTCATGGTAGCGCATGGAGAGGACTCCGGCTCAAGGGCAAACCCAGCCCCGCAAAAAACGCCAGACGAAGATGCGTTCCGCCCTACCCCGCTACGCGCACGCTGGGGCACAAATCTGCCAGCGGGCACTCGTCACACTTGGGTTTGCGGGCGTCGCAGATCTCGCGACCGAAGGTGATCCACTGATGGTTAACCGACTCCCAATACTCGTGCGGCAAAATCTTGAGCAAATCCTGCTCGGTCTTGAGCGGCTCCTTTGCATGCGTCTTGGGACTCAGCATCAGGCGGTGCGCAATGCGGTTGACATGCGTGTCCACCGCAATGCCCTCCACGATGCCATACCCCACGTTGAGCACGATGTTCGCCGTCTTGCGTCCCACGCCCGGCAGCTTCACGAGTTCCTTCATGTCGGCCGGCACCTCGCCGCCATAGTCGGCGACGATCATCTGCGCGGCCTCGACGGCATGCTTGGCTTTGCTCTTGTAGAAGCCGAGTGACTTGATGGTGTCTGCCACGTCAGCCACGCTCGCCCCGGCCATGGCCTCGGGCGTGGGCCACTGGGCAAACAGCCGCGGCGTCACCTTGTTGACCTGCGCATCGGTCGTTTGCGCCGAGAGCAGCACCGCGATCAGCAGGCGGAAGGGATTCTCGTGGTCCAAAAAGCACTCGACCGGGCCATAGCGACGGTTGAGGCGCTCACACACCTCGATGGCGCGCTCGCGCTTGGCGGCATTGGTCTCGCGTGGCATAACGACTCCTCGGCTCAACGGCACAATAAACTTATGGGCACAATTGTCCCACGTCCGAGACGCTTACGCCTCCAAGAATGCGCCGGTCTGACGGCTCCACAGGCTCGCGTACTCGCCACCCGCCTCGACGAGCTGCGCATGCGTGCCGTCCTCGACGATCTCGCCATCGGCCAGCACCACAATGCGGTCGAGCGCCGCCACGGTGGACAGGCGGTGCGCCACCACAATGGAGGTACGTCCACGCATCAGGTTTTCGAGCGCCTCCTGCACCAGCGCCTCGGACTCGCTGTCGAGGGCAGAGGTCGCCTCGTCGAGCACCAGAATCGGCGCGTCGGTTAGGATGGCGCGGGCGATAGCCACGCGCTGACGCTGGCCGCCCGAGAGCTTGACGCCGCGCTCGCCCACCATGGTGTCAAAGCCACGGGGCAAGCGGTCGATAAACTCGGTCGCATTAGCCAAGCGAGCCGCCTCGCGAATCTGCTCATCAGTGGCGTTGGGACGACCGTAGGCAATGTTTTCGCGAATGGAGCGGTGGAACAGCAGCGCCTCCTGCGGCACGTAGGCAACCTGACGGCGCAGGCTCTGCTGCGTGCAGCGCGAGACGTCCTGGCCGTCCACGAGCACGCGGCCGCCCTGTACATCGTCCAGGCGCAACAACAACTTGGTGAGCGTCGTCTTGCCCGAGCCCGATTTGCCCACCAGGCCCACGCGCTGGCCCGCCGCCACATGAAGTGTCAGGTCATCGAACACGCTCTCGCCCGCCGCAGCGTCACGGTACGCAAAGCTCAGCTGCTCAAAATCAATCGCGCCCTCGGTCACTTTGAGCTCGGGGGCGTCCGGGTCGTCTGCCACCAAACGTGGCTCGTCCAGCACGCGCGTCATCTCGGCCGCATCGCCCAAAGCGCGGTTAATGCGCTGCATCATGGAGCTTACGTAGTTCAGGCGCATGGTGAGGTTATAGGTGTAGGTAAAGATCATGACGAGCGAGCCGGCCGAGATGCCAAACCACGCGTTGCCGCCCGCCACGAACACACTCACCACGGCCATGGTGATTACGATAAGGCCCGAGGTCGTAAAGTTGCGCTGCATCATGGCGTGCATCGAGACCGTCTCGGCATCGCGCGCGGCACGATCGGCGGCGTCGAACAGATCGCGTTCAAAGTCCTCGCGCCCGCAAGTCTTGACGGCCAAGATGTTCGTGACTGCGTCGGAGAGCACGCCCGAGAGATTGTTCTGCGCGGCGGACGTCGCGGCCGAAAGCGGCATGATGCGCTTGTACATAAGCCAGACAAACGCGATGTAGACGACCATGATGCACACCAGGATCACGGTAAACGTCGGCACCACCGGGGCGAGTGCGGCCACGGTGCAGATGACCGAGGTGATGGTGGGGATGAGCGAATACACCGTCACGTCCACCAGCCCCGTATAGCCGCTCATAAAACGGCTCGTCTGGCTCACGAGCGATCCGCCAAAGCGGCTGGTGTGAAATGTCATGGATTGGTTGGAGAGCGTGTCGAAGCATAGACGCGCCAGGTGATAGTTGCCCGCAATCTCGAGCTTGTAGACGGTGTAGTCCTGTAACTTGGAGAGGATCTGACCCACCAGGTTGACGAGTACGAGCGCCAGGATATAGGGGCCGAAGACCTCAAACACCTGGTCACCCGCCACGGGACCGGCTTGAACGCGGTCGACAATGAGGGCCATCACATAGGTATTGGCAAACGTCAGCAAAAAGATGTAGCCCGCCGACGAGAACACCGAGAGAAAGACAATCAGCGGCTGCGCGTGCGTGACACCCCAAAACCGCTGCAGCGTGCGGCGCACGGTGGAGCGGCTGAGCGGGCTGGTGCTTCTCTGAGACATGGGCTTCCTTTCGCATCTGATAGGGCGAAACGCCATTGTTGCACATTGGAGCACGCTTCAGACAAGTGCGATACGAAAAGCGGTGGGGCGCCCGCGTTTGCGCCGGTGCCCCACCGTCTTGTTACAATTAGTCCTCGTCTTCTTGGTCTGTGAGAAGGTCCGCGGGCGTGAGTCCCAAGATCTCATCGACTTGGTCGGTATCTTCCAGCGCGTCGATGTCCTTGAGCTTGCGCTCCATAACGTTGGTGCGCGTGGTGATGATGCCCTCGACCGTTTTGCCCGCGGTCTCGATCTGCTGCTGGGCGCGGCGCAGCGCCTTTTGATAGCGCGGCAGCTCGGCCTTGACAGCGGAGAGCACGTGCAGCACGTCATCGGTGCGTTTTTGCAGCTTAAACGTTTGGTAACTCATCTGCAGGCTGTTGAGAATGGCCGCCATGGTGCTAGGGCCGGCAACGTTGACGTGATAGTCGCGGCCCAGGGTCTCGATAAGCCCGGAGCGGCTGACGACCTCGGCGTACAGTCCTTCAAACGGCACGAACATGATGCCAAAGTTGGTCGTTGCCGGCACACTCAGGTACTTTTCGCAGATGTCCTTTGCCTCGCGCTTCACCATCATATCGAGCGTCTTGCGCGCTGCGGCGACGGCCTCCGCGTCACCCGACTCCTGCGCGTCGAGCAGGTGCTCGTACGCGTCGCCCGGGAATTTGGAGTCGATCGGCAGCAGCACGGGATCGCCCTCGTCTACCGGCAGCTTGACGGCAAACTCAACGCGCTCCGAGGCGCCGGGCTTGGTGGTGACGTTTTCCAGATACTGGTCGGGCGTAAGGATGTCCGCCAGGATCGCACCCAGCTGCACCTCGCCCAAAATGCCGCGCGCCTTTACATTGCCCAGCACGCGCTTAAGGTCGCCCACGCCGGTGGCGATGGACTGCATGTCGCCCAGGCCCTTGTACACGGCCTCGAGCTGGTCGCTCACCTGCTTAAACGATGCCGACAGGCGATCGTTGAGCGTGCGGGAGAGTTTCTCGTCCACCGTCGCGCGCATCTGATCGAGTTGCACGTTGTTGTCTTTGCGGATAGCACCCAGCTGGGCATCGACCGTCTCGCGCACCTTGTCCAGGCGGTGCTCGATGCCCTCGCGGTTGGCACCGAGCTGTTGGGCCGTCTCGCGGCGAAGGTCATCCATCCGGTCACCAGCTTGCGAAAACTCACGTGCGATGGTCAGGTAACGTTGCTGCTCCACGGCCGCATCTGTCGTCTGCTGCTGAGCGATGACATTGGCCGTGCGGCGAGTTTCGGCCAACGCGACGTTCAGGGCATCGAGCGCGTTGTTGGCCTGCTCGAGTGCTGCCAGCGTTTCCGCGCTACTGTCGCCACGCTCCCGCAGCTCGGCACGCAGGCTCTTGAGCTGGAGGGCGCAAGCCACAGCAACCCCCACCGCCACCAAGGCGATCACAACAAGCACAATATCAATAGCAGACATAAACTCCGCCCAACAAACCCAATCGAGCACCAATCAAAACCGCGATCAATCTTACCCCGCCATACGCACCGGGCGCCCGGCCCCTTCTTGGGCGCCCCTCTCCTCCGCATATTCCATAATGCGGCGCGCCGTCTCCCTGCTCACCTTTGAGTCATCACCGGCTAAATATGCGTACACGTTTCCCTTATTCAGATTCAAATCGCGGCAGAGACCGTAGCGCGTTACACCCGATTCCTCTAGCGCTCCCAACGTTCTTTTTCGCATCAGGGCGTTGATCCTTCTGTCCGCCACTGGCTTTTCCTTCACCGCTCTATACGCACGCCAAACGTTGGCATAACGATTAGGAAGTTTGTCCTCGGCGCATAGAGATGCCAGGCTACCCGTTTGGGCGTACAAGGACAAAACGCCTCGGTAACCCTCTTCCATCCACGAACCCTCGGATAAGCCCAGAACGTATTCGGCTTTACCCTGTGCCAAAGCGAGCAAAAACAGGGGCTCCGCCACGCGCGGCGCAACCGTCGTCGCTTGCTTAACCAGTTTTCTAAAACTGAGCGACTGCTGTCCGGATAGCTCTCGGCAATAGCCTTTTAAGAATCCCTCAAAGGTCAGATTCAACCGAGCACCTCCTTTTTGTATTGGCTGTATGCGCAGACCATCTCTTGATAACTCCGCTCCGAAGGCGACGACGCCAGCGCCTCGCCCTCGTCGAATATAAGCCGTTCGAGCAGTCCCCAATCAAGTCGGTCGACGAATGCCTGGCTATGAAGATCGATGATGTCGTTCGGACGACAGGCATAGAGCTTCATTACCGCCAGGTCCTCCAAGGATGGCGTAAAGTACCTGATAAAGCGCGCCCCAATATCCAAGGGAATCAAACGATCTTCGTAATTGAACGGCATCTGATTACAATATGCCACCGCCATACCATTCACCTCGGGGTATCGAGCTATGATCTCGCGGAGGCACCTATCTGCCTCAAACACATCAATGTCATGTGTAACCGAACGATTCGTCACATCGTTTAGCATGAAGGCGCTTCCTCCCACCAATACAACGTTCGGCCTGTCGTCTCTTGGACCTATTTCCAGCTCCGCCTCTTCGTCAATGCCCAAAAGAGTCTGCTCTAAATCCTGCTTATACATAGCAAATCCTATTATTATTTATCTTCAATAATACTATTCAGTCGCACGACAGGACCCACAGGATGCAAGAATGCTCCTCGTGGCGATAATTCGTACACCGTGGACGTCCTAATGTGACAACCGCTAGCTCTCCCAGCCGGAGCCGATGGTTTTTATGACGTCAACTAGGCGCTAGC
>CAUEQX010000012.1 GCA_959020035.1 uncultured Collinsella sp.
TGGGCACGTAGACAAACGAGCCGCCCGACCACACGGCGCCGTGCAGGGCCGCAAACTTGTGGTCGGTGGGCGGGATGAGCGTCATAAACTTCTCGTGGATGAGCGGCTCCCACTGCGGGTCGTGCAGGGCCTCCTCGATGCCGGAGTAGACGATGCCCATCTTGGAGGCGGTGTCCTGCATGTTGTGGTAGACGAGCTCGGAGTCGTACTGCGCGCCGACGCCCGCCAGGTAGCTGCGCTCGGCCTCGGGGATACCTAGGCGCTCAAAGGTGTTCTTGATGTCGTCGGGCACCGACTCCCAGTCGTGCTTTTGGTCGGTGTTGGGCTTGACGTAGGTGACGATGTTGTCCATGTCCAGGCCCTCGATGGAGGGGCCCCACGTCGGGTCGGGAAAACGATTGAAGATCTCGAGGGACTTTAAGCGCAGGTCGAGCATCCACTGCGGCTCTTCCTTCTTGGCGCTGATCTCGCGAACGATGTCGGGCGTGATGCCGGCGTCGAGGCGCTCGAATCCCTCCTCGCCATAGGTGAAGTCGTAGAGGCTGCGGTCGATGTCCGCGACCTCGGTGCGGTTCTTGGTCATTGCGTCGCCCCTTTACGCCTGCTGCTCGGTAGCGGCGGCCTCGGCCTGGGCGCGCTGCTCGGCGGCCTCGCGCTCGAAGGTCTCAAAACCGTTCTTGTCGATCCAGGGGATCAGCGAGGCGTCGTCCTCGCGCACGATGTGGCCCTTGACCATAACGTGGACGCGGTCGACATCCAGGTGCTCCAGGATGCGCGTGTTGTGCGTGATGATGAGCATGGAGCCGTCGCAGCTCTTGCGGTAGGCGTCCATGCCATGACTGACGGTGGAAAGGGCGTCGACGTCCAGGCCGGAGTCAGTCTCGTCCAGGATGGCGAGCTTGGGCTGCAGCAGCAGAAGCTGGAGCATCTCGACCTTCTTTTTCTCGCCGCCCGAGAAACCCACGCCCAGCTCGCGGTTGAGGTAGGCGGTATCCATGTTGAGCTCGGCCGCGAGCTCCTTCACGCGGCGGCGGAACTCCTTGCCCTTCATCTCCAGGCCGGGGCGGCCGGCGATGCTGGCGCGCAAAAAGCTCGACAGTGGCACGCCCGGAATCTCGACCGGGGCCTGGAAGCTCAGGAACAGGCCGGCGCGCGAACGCTTGTCGGTGGTGAGCTCGGTGATGTCCTGGCCGTCAAAGACGATGCGGCCGTCGTTGACCGTGTAGACGGGGTCGCCCATGACCAGGTGGCCGAGGGTGGACTTGCCGGCGCCGTTGGGTCCCATCAGCACGTGGGTCTCGCCGGCGGCGACGTTGAGGTTGACGTTGTGGAGGATGGTCTTCTCGTCCACGGAGGCGGTCAGACCTTCGATGGAAAGCAGCGGATTTGCGCTCATGCTGTCCCTCTCTGTATATGGTGTACTCATAGGTGTACTAAACCCTAGGAATCTTCTCGGAATAAAGTTACTATGGGTTCGGCGTTAGTCAAGGGAAAACCCGACTAATCCACTCGACTTTTTAGATGTGGGACATAATAATCAGGTTTGTTTGCCCCGCGTGCATAAGATTTGGGACAAACACTCCTGGTATTTTGTCCCAGCAACGATGGGAGGGTAGGTATGCTCATTTCTTCCAAGGGCCGCTATGCCCTCCGGCTGATGATCTATATCGCGGCGCTCGGCGACGCCGAGGGCAAGATTGCCCTGCGCGAGGTTGCCGACCGCGAGCATATCTCGCAAAAGTATTTGGAGCAGCTGGTTCGTCCGCTTATGAAGGCTGGCCTGCTTAAGAGCGTGCGCGGCAAGGGCGGCGGCTACATGATGGCCAAGGATCCCTCCGAGGTACGTGCGGGTGACATCCTGCGCGCCGTCGAGGGCAGCACGGCGCCCGTGGCGTGCGACGGCATCGACAACAGCTGCACCCGCAGCGATTTGTGCTCGACCGTCAAGTTCTGGCGCGGTCTGGACGACGTGATCGAAAAATACGTCGACGGCGTGACGTTGGCCGACCTAGCCGCCGTTCCCGAGATCAACTTTGACATTAAGCTGTAAGGGCTGCAAATGACATCTCTCGACAAGGTGTACAAGCAAATCGAAGTTTTTGCTCGGGAATGTGACGCCGAGAAGGTCGTGTTGTTTGGTTCTCGTGCTCGAGGCGACAACTTGCCCAAGAGCGATATTGACATCGCCGTAGCAGGTTGCCGGGATTTCGGCCGTTTCTCATATTTGATCGAGGAACATCTTGATACTCTTTTAGATGTAGATGTCGTCAATCTCGACGAGTCCCTATCGCAGCAATTGCTCGATGAGATTGCCAGGGATGGTGTGATTCTGTATGAAAAAATATGAGAACTTTGTTAGCGCCTTGGCGAATCTTGAGGATGCGCCCAATCAGGATCTCAACAATGATTTTGTTCAGAGTGGATTAATTAATAAGTTCAATCTTCAATTTGAACTGAGCTGGAAGCTCCTTAAGCGTCTGCTCGAGTATGAGGGCGCCACGCTTGCCGCGTCGGGGTCTCCTCGTGCCATCTTGAAGGAGTCGTACCGATTCTACGACTTTATTGATGAGGCGGCCTGGCTAGACATGCTCAGAGACCGCAATACGAACGTCCATATCTACGACAACAAGCTCGCTCAAGATTTGATTCAGCGCATCTTGAACGTCTATATCCCCGCTTTCTGTCAGTTGAGGGACGGGCTGATGGAGCGATACGGCGAGCTTCTGATGGCGCCCGACGACCAGTTTGTTTAATTCCTTAAGATTTCGCGGAAGGTTGTTGCCGTTTACCGAGGGGTTGTTGTGCAACAACGGACGAGCTGCAATACTGATTCTATCTTTGCAAACTGCACTTTAACTACACCAATGCAGGGAGGATCTTATGCAGCCCAAGCATTCTGCTATTGTCGCGGGTCTGACGCTGGCGCTTTCGTTTGGCGCCGTTTCCGCGCCGGCACCCGCCGCTGCCGAGGAGCCCACGCCAGGCGTTGCCTCGGATGCCACCGATATCGATAAGGGTCTCTACACCCAGCAGTCCTTCTCGGGCGTGCTGAGGTCGGTCCAGGGCGTTTCGTTTGTCAACGTGACTACCGAGATGAAGTACTTTACCAAGTACGAGAGCCATGGTAACTACAACCAGGGCTTTTCGTATGGTGACGGCTACAACGCGCTGGGCTATTACCAGTTCGACCGCCGTTGGTCGCTCATTCCGTTTATGAAGCAGGTCTACAACTACAGCCCCGAAAAATACAGCATGCTCAAGGATGCGATTGATCGCGGCAGCGAGATTTCCAACGCGAGCAATGCCATGTACGAGAACGGTCAGCTCACCGAGTTGGGCCGTATTGCGCAGGAGGCCTTCCAAGGTGCGTACAACACCGATCCTGTTGAGTTCTCAGCACTTCAAGATGCTTATGCGTACAACTCGTACTATGCGGTGACCGAGGCGTGGCTCAAGAGCGGCCTGGGTATTGATATTTCGGGCCGCGCCGACTGCGTCAAGGGCATGGTGTGGAGCATTACCAACATGTGCGGCACTGGTGGCTGCAGGGACTTTTTCCGCTGGGCGAATCTTTCCAACGATATGTCCGATCGAGAGTTTGTGACGGCGCTTTCCTACAGCGTGGTCAATAACGTGGCGACCAAGTATTCGAGCCAACCCCAGTATCATGAGGGCTGGAAGAACCGCTACCGCAACGAGCTAAAGGACTGCTTGGTTTATATCGCCGAGGACGAGGCCGCTGCCGCTGCGACGCCCGTGCAGCCCGAGCCTGCGCCGGCGCCCTCGCCGACACCTGATTCGAATGACGGCTCGAGTGACGATGCCAACGATGACAGGATGGATGCGCCCTCGACCGATGCTGACGGTAATGGCTCTGCTGGTGGCACTACCAACGACGGCTCTACCTCGAACGGCTCCGATTCGAACGGCTCTGCTGCGAGCGATTCGCCTTCAAGCTCTGCCGGCAATACGGACAGCGACGCTTCTGGTTCGACCGACGCTGGCACCTCTAACTCATCTACCGGCTCGTCCGTTGACACCGGCTCTAACAACGGCTCCGGCTCTGACACGACCCCTGATTCCGATGCTTCCAAGGACGATTCGAATAAGGCGCCGGACGCTCCCGTTGCTTCGCCGGACAAGAAGCCTTCTTTCTCCGAGCAGCTTGGTTCTACGCTGGGTTCTTCGCTGATGGCTGGCGTCAATAACGGCTCGGCCCAGAACAAGGACAACTCTGATCAGGTTTCCACGGAAAAGACCGAAGCCGCAAAGGGCGACTCCAAGGACAAGGCTTCCGAGAAGGCTGAATCCGATAAGGGTCCTAGCTCTGATGAGAAGGGCGACAAGTCCGGTCAGAAGAAGGACGAGAGCAAGACCGAGGGCGAAAAGAAACAGCCCGAAGACGACGACAAGAGCGGTGCTGACAACCAAGTCCAAGAGCAAAATGACTCCAAGACGGTGACCACTACAACCACGACGACTACAACGACCAAGTCATCTGGCGGTAACATGCCCAAGACGGGCGACCTTATCGTTATGGCGAGCCTTGCCAGTGCAAGCTTGGCCACGCTGGGTGCCACGTCTATTGTGAGTGGCAAGCATAAGCTCGATCAGCAAAAGAAGGCTGCTGGGCAGAACGACTCCGAGGAGTAGTCCCTTTCGGTTGCCCGACAACTAAAGATTCGCAATGGGGGCCGGTGCAGTTGCATCGGGCCCCATTTTGTTGCACAACGATTTGTTATGCCCCCTCAAGGCCTTTGTTCCTACCGTTGCCCGATGCCTTTGCACGGATCCAGCGTTGCACTTGAACTGCTCGCTACAATGGGCTTCGTGCTGCGTTTTAGGGAGAAGTTACGGTGTCTGAACAGGAGTATTGCAACAGTGACGATACTTTTGGCGTACGGCTTGTCAACCATGTCGATGATGCGGTTTTGCCGGTCGGTGTGCATGATTTTGCCGATGCCATTGGTCGTTGCATGCTGGTTGACAAGACCATGTTTATTGCCGATGTGTTGGACTGCGACGCGTCCGTTGTGGTGTGCTGTCGACCCGAGGGTTTTGGCAAGAGCATGAACTTGTCGATGCTCAGGGCTTTTCTGGAGCGTCCAGCGGTCGGTCGCTCTGGTCAGCGTTTGTTTGCCGATGCTCAGATTTGGGATGCGAACGGCGGGCGCTATCGGGATGAGTATGCTTGCTATCCGGTGATATCGCTGGACTTTTCTGGCGCTGGGAGGCGTGGCCCCGCTGTTGCCGGCGTCGTGCGCGATGCCCTTTCGGGCGAGTGCGCTCGCTTGTTGGCGCTCTTGGAGGCTCCGGATTTAGCTCGAGATAAGGTGCGTCACATCGAACGTGTCGCGCGTGGCGTGGCGAGCGCGGACGAGGTTGACTCGGTGCTCGGTGTGCTCATAGAGCTGCTGGAGATTGCCTGCGATGAGCAGGTTGTATTGCTCGTTGATGGGTACGATGCGGCGTGGTCTCGCCGTGCGAGCGCGAGGGACGCTTCCGACGCCGATCCGGCAGAACTACTTGACCGTGCGCTGTTTGACGCCATTGCCACTGCGCGCGATTCGTTGCGGCTGATGTGTCTGATGGGGGAGTGTTCCGGTCCCGCCGAAGCGGCGCTTTCTTCGCGCGGCTGCTCGTATTGTCTGACGACGCCGCTGTCGGCGTGGTGTGACCGTTGGTTCGGTTTTTCGGATGCCGAGGTCGAGGCTCTGTTGAATCATGCTGGGCGCGAGGAATACCTGGATGATGCGCGTGAATGGCTCGAGGGATATCGGTTTGGCAGGGCCTATTGCTCGAGTCCAGAGCGTGTGATCGGTTTTCTGGGCCGAGGCTGCACGGCGCCTGTGCGTGCCGATCTGTATGGATATGCCGATTGTCTGAGTAGGGTAGTTGCCGGGTGGAATCTCGACCGCCTTTCGGTCTTGTTTGATTTGCTCGAGGCCCATGGGTGCGCTGAGGTCCCGCTTTGTTTGGGCACTGCAGAGCCAGATGTCTCGCCTGACGATGGCATGTGGACAGCGCTGTATCTGTCCGGTTTTCTCACGACGGATATGACTGAGGAGCCGGAGCATGGCGATCGCCTCCGTGCTTTGCGATTGCCCAATAACGAGCTTCGCCAGACCTTGCGTCTAGTGATTATTGAGTGGTTTGAGTGCGCTGCAGAAGACATTCGAGACGTCGATGCGTTTCGCGACGGGCTGTGCCATGGGAACGAGGATACCGTGAGGCGGGCGCTAAGCCGCATCTTAGGAGATGCGGGAATCGGTGCGACCGACCCAGATGCGCCACTGCCATATCATCTGCTCTTGCAGGGGCTCTGCTTTGGCTTGCCGGGCTATGCCAATCCTGCCTCGAGGCGAAAGTGTGGCGCGGGTCGCTGCGACATCCAGGTTTTTCCTACGGGCGCCGTGTTCGACATAGCCGATACGATCGGTATGCTCGATGAACGTCCGCTGATAACGATCAACATGATGTATGACCCCGGTGTGGATGCGCTGGGCCTGGAATTGCTGGCCGTGCAGGCGCTGCTCGACATAGAGCGCGACGGCATCGACGAAATCCGTGTGCCGCGCCCCGGCGTGGGTCGCATGCGCTGGGGGTTCGGTTTTGATGGGCAGCATGTGGCTACGGTGTGCCAGCGGCTTTAAGCGCCGAGGTGTTTCCGGCTTCCGTTACTCGGTGTCCTTCATGGGCGGCATGGGCTTCCAGTTGGGATCCTTGACGATCTTGCGGGCGTCCTTCATGCCTCGGCGCAGCGCCGGAATACCGGTCTTAAAGCACTTGTCAACGGCAGCCAGGCGAATGAACTCCTTGCAGAAGGTCGCGACGTTGCCCAGACGGAACAGCGCGGGGTGATAGTCGCCGTAAATCTGCATGTAGCGGGCCAGATAACCGCGGTTGCGCATGATGTAGTAGCGGTTGGTGTCGCTCGTAGAGTTGAGCTGGCGCTTGCCGGCGATATCCCAGTTAGAGACAGCGCGGGCACGCTTGAGCACCACGTCGGCAACAACGGCGGCGGGGAAGTGCTGGCTGGCCACGTAGCCGTAGCAGGCATCGTCGCCGTAGATGAAGAATCGCGCATCCGGCAGGCCGATCTTGTCGACCACGCGGCGCGAGAACAGGCCGCCTTCAAAGCACAACTGGTTCATGGCGCGGTAGCCCTTGGGGCCCAGGTCCCACTTAGCGATGGGGTTGGGGATACCAAGCGAAAGGATGAGCTGGTACTGCCAAAAGAAGGCGCCGCCGTCAAAGTCCAGGCGCGAACCCTGGATGACATCGTAGCGGTCGGTCCACTTGGCAAGACGCTCGATGCCTTCGGGGATGACGAGCACGTCGTCGTCCATCACCCAGAACCACTGGGCGCCCAGGTCGTAGGCGCATTTGGTGCCGGCGGAGAAGCCACCTGCACCGCCGCCGTTTTCGAGCTGTGGTGCGTAGATGACGCGGTCGGTGCCGCCCTTCGCGTCGGGCTGTTCGATGTCGGTGCCCCACAGGTTGGCCAGGCGCTCGTTGAATGCGGTGCACATGGCCTCGGTCTCACGCGAATTCTCGTTATCGACGATCACGATGCGCCAGGGCGCTGCCGTAAGCTCGGTCATGGAGTCGAACAAGTTGGCCAGGAGTTCCTGGCGCTTGTACGTAACGACGACAATGGCGAGCTTATCGATGGGAGCGGGAAGGGTTGAAGGCATGGGGCAATATATCCTCTCACGCGCGGCGGGTGAGTGCAGCGCGGAAGCTATCGAATACGTCCTTGGGACTGTCCTATTGTAAAGGCTCGGCGCACCTTGGCGGCAAGCTTTGAATAAAACGCAGGAACCTGCCATGGGCCCGCCGCATGACGTGGGGCTGCTTTGCCCGCAAGAGGCTCCATAGATTATATAAACGCCCGCTGGCGCGCTGACCCTTTGATACCATGAAACGACAGGTATTTCCTAAGGAGCACATTTGTCTACTAACGCCTCTGGCAGCCCTGTTCTGTCGCTGCTTATTCCCATTTACAATGTTCAGCGCTACCTGCGCGAGTGCCTCGATTCCGCCCTGGCGCAGACGCTCAAGGATATTGAGATCATCTGCATTAACGACGGGTCGACCGACAACTCGCCGGCGATTATCCGCGAATATATGGAGCGCGATAGGCGCGTCAAGATGATCGACAAGGCCAACAGCGGCTACGGCGACTCGATGAACCACGGTCTGGAGATGGTGCGTGGCAAGTACGTTGGCATCTTGGAGTCCGATGACTTTATGGCGCCCGACGCACTCGAAAAGCTTGTCTCGGCCGCTGATAGCAATAATGCCGACTTCGCGAAGGCGAACTTTGATTTCTACTGGTCTAAGCCCGAGGAGCGCCGCTCGCTGCACGAGATGTTTAAAGCCAAGGACTGTGGCAAGCCAGTGCACCCGAGCGATACGACGCAGTTCTTTAAGCAAAAGCCGTCGATTTGGTCGGCCGTGTACCGTCGCGATTTTCTTGAGCGCAACGGCATTAAGTTCCTGCCGACTCCGGGGGCATCCTTTCAGGACACGTCATTCGCCTTTAAGGTGATCGCGTGCGCCGATAAGGCTGTTTACCTTCATGATGCCGTGTTGTCTTATCGCCAGGACAACGAGAATTCCTCGGTCAATTCTTCGGCTAAGGTCTTTTGCGTCAATACCGAGTATGCCGAGATTGAGCGTTGGATTCGAGAGGATTATGCCCGCGACCACGCAAGTGATGACGTCGCGCGCATGCTCAAGTTCAATCAGCTCATTAAGTACGATTCGTACATGTGGAACTACGTGCGCCTGGCGCCTAAGTTCTATAAGGAGTTCCTGGTTCAGATGGCCAAGGAGTTCCAAGCGGCCTTGGACGCCGGGGACTTTTCGCTTGACGACCTCAAGCCGTGGAAGCGCGCAAATCTCGCTGCCATCCTCAAAGATCCTGAGGGCTGGGTTGACGAGCATCCGAGTTTCGCGACGGATGGTGCCTTGGGGCGTGCTAAGTATTACGCCTCGGTTGGAGGCCCAGGCGTGGTCGCTGCCTTCCTCATCGAATCGCTGAGGGGGTAGGTCGACATGGGAGAGGCCTCGTGTCCTAAAGCTACCATTGTCGTCCCCGTTTACAACTCTGCGCGCTCCATTCAGCGATGCCTCGATTCGCTGTTGGCCCAGTCCGAGCGCTCGATTCAGGTTGTCTGCGTCAACGACGGTTCGACTGATGATTCGTTGAACGTGTTGCGCCAGATCGCGCAGGCCGACGATCGCGTACTGGTGATTGACCAGGAAAACGCGGGCGTCTCGTGTGCTCGAAATGCCGGTATCGATGTCGCCGAGGGCGAGACCGTCTTTTTTGTGGACGCCGACGATTACATCGATGCCCAGACGGTCGAGCGCGTGCTGCATGCCATGGAGTCTGCAGATGCCGAGGCTGCCGTTTTTGGCGGTGTCTGTGAACCCGTCGATGCTGCCCCCAAACGCGTCCAGCAACTCATGAGCCCCAAAGCCGGTACCTTCGGCGCCCGTGATCCCCAACTGCTGTTCCATTCGAATGCGCAGCCCTATGCCTGCCGTGCGGCTTTTTCGCGCGAGCTGCTCAATCGCGAAGGCATTCGCTTCGCCCCCGGTTTGGCTTTGGGCGAGGACGTCGTCTTCCAATTTGCGGCTTATGCGCTTGCCCGCAAGACCGTCGTCATGCCGGACAAGTTCTACCACTACGTGATGGAGAGTGAATCGGCGACGCACGAGTTCAACAGTGCCGAGGCGCGCGCCAAAAAGCTTGACGCCCACATGAAGATGCTCGAGGAGGTCTTGGAAGACTGGGCGGCCTATGGTCTTTTGGACCTGTGTCCCGGCGAGCTGATAACTTGGTTTTTGGACCTCATTGTGTTCGATCTGGCGCGCTTGGATGCCGATGACTTCCATCGCGTGGCGGCTCGCGTCAACATGGACCTCACGACGTTTTTGGGAACGGAGTGGGCGGATATGCCTGCTAAGGGTGCCGTTCGCCGTGTTGCCCACAAGCTCGTTGCGGCGACCTCGGGCGTTTCGATGGCAGACGCCACGCTGTTCTATCTTTCGACTCGCGGTCTCAAAGCCTGCCTGGAGCGCTTTCTATAATTCCAAGCGCTGCCGCCCGCCGCAACTCGGCTGCTAAAATAACCCTGTTACACGCTATTCAACGGGAGGTTCTCTTGCAGAACTCTGATACCCCTAAAGTTTCGCTGCTTGTCCCCATTTGCAATGTCGAGCGCTATCTGCGCGTGTGCCTCGATTCCGCCGTGGCGCAGACGCTCAATGACATCGAGATCATCTGCATCAACGACGGCTCCACCGATAGCTCGCCGGATATCATCCGCGAGTACATGGAGCACGACCCCCGTGTAAAGATGATCGACAAGGCCAACAGCGGCTACGGCGACTCGATGAACCGTGGCCTGGAGATGGCGCGCGGTGAGTACGTGGGCATCCTTGAGTCCGACGACTTTATGTTTGAGGATTCGCTTCAAAAGCTGGTCGCCAAGGCCGATGCTGAGCATGCCGATGCGGTAAAGGGCGACTTTTACCTGTATTGGTCCACGCCCAGCGAGCGACGTGAGCTGTTTGGGATTATCGACGAGCATATGACGGGCGCCGCGTATCGCCCCGTCGATCGCCCGGGCATCTTCTACCGCAAACCTTCCATTTGGTCGGCTATCTATCGGCGCGCGTTCCTCAACGACAATCAGATTCGCTTCCTTCCCACGCCGGGTGCCTCGTATCAGGATGCGGGTTTTAACTTTAAGGTCTGGGCATGCGCCGAGCGTGCTGCGTTTATCGCGGACCCCATTTTGTGCTATCGCCAAGACAACGAGAAGAGCTCCGTTAATTCGCCCAACAAGGTATTTTGCGTGTGCGACGAATACGCCGAGATGCAGCGCTTTTTGGATGAACGCCCCGAGCTCAAGGCTCAGCTTCAGGGTATTTTAATGCGCATGAAGGTCGATACGTACCGTTGGAACGATGAGCGCCTGGTCGATGAACTGCGCGAGCAGTTTTGGAAGAAAGCCTCGTCCGAGCTCAAGGCCGACTGGGATGCCGGTCGCTTTGATCTGTCGCTGTTTGATCCGCGTGGCGAGACCGACTTGCGCCTGATGGTCAAGTCGCCCCGCGCCTATATCGATTCGCGCTTTGACTTTAAGAAGCCGGGCAAGCTCAATACGTTTAAGCATTACTTTAAGATTGGCGGCCTGCCGCTGGTCTGGCGTGTGCTGACGTATCAGTGCACCTACGGCGACAACCCGCACCCCGATGACGTTCCGGCCGCACAGTAGGAGCGAGTGACTATGGCTACCCCCAAGATTTCCGTTGTCGTTCCCATCTATAAAGTGGAGGAGTGCCTGGCCTGGTGCCTGGACTCCCTGCTTGCGCAGGACATGCCCGATTGGGAAGGCGTGCTGGTCAACGATGGCTCACCGGATGGCTCGCGCGATATTGCGGCCGCTTATTGCGAAAAGGATGCGCGCTTTACGCTGGTCGATAAGGAGAACGGCGGCCTGTCGAGTGCGCGTAATGCAGGCATCGCCGCGTCCACGGCGCCTATCGTTGCGTTTTTGGATTCCGACGACCGATTTACGCCCGATGCATGCCGCGTGATCGTCGATGCCTTTGAGCGCGAGGACTGCGACGTTTTGACCTTTGGCGCGAATCCGTATCCGCTTGAGGCGGGGTATCCGTGGCTTAACTATGTGCTGAGCCCGCGCGATGTGTCGTTTGAAGGCTATAGCTCCGACCTACTGTTTAAGGAAGCATCTCGCCCGTTTGCATGGCGCACCGCCTGCAAGCGTGAGTTTTTGCTGGGCAACGGGATCGTGTTCGACGAAACCGTTAAGTATGGCGAGGACCAGGTCTTCGATTTTGCCGTGTACGGTCGTTCGCACAAGACCGCGCTTATCTCGAACAAGCTGTATGATTACCGCGTGGCGCGCAAGGGTTCGCTCATGGACACCATGCGCTACGACGACGAGACGCGTCTGCTGGAGCACGTGAAGATTTACTCTGCGGTGCTGGCTGACTGGCAGCGCGACGGTCTCGATGCTCAGCATGCCGATGACCTGGCGTACTTCCTCTGCGATCTGGTGCTGTACGATGCGCTCAGGCTGTTGAGTACGGATTGCGGCAAGGTGTTTGCTGCCGTTGCCACGGCGCTTGCCGGTTCTGCCGTGGGCAGCGATGCTGCGCTCGCACAATGCGCTCCTTCTGTTGCTGCTATGGTGCGTGCGGCGCTTACCAGCAAGGCCCCCAATGTCCGTGCGTGCAAAAAGCTCATGTTCGATTACGATGTCTTGAGGTTTGGGCGCCTGGGTGCCTGCAAGCGCGTGGCAGCGAACGCCCTGGGAAAGCGAGAAGTGTAGATGAGTATCAAGCGTTTGGCACTTTGCCGCAGCCAGGGCCGTCTTTTTGTGCTGCTTCGTTTTGCCGGTCAGGATGTCGCCGCGCTTATTGAGCGGGAGGCCTCTCAGGCGTTTGCCCATGCGACTACGAGCGGTTCTTGTTTGCCGTCACTGGTGCTCCCGGTCGATCATGGCCGTGTGCTGGCGCTATGCCCTTCTGTTTCCGATTACGAGCGCGAGCTCGCCGTTTTGGTGCTTCCGTTTTTGGATGGCTCGTCGATGGATGCCGTTTTTGCATCCGGTGGCCAAAGGTTGGGCTCTATTCGTCTCGATAGCCGCGTGGCCAAATTGGAATCCAAGATTAACTACAAAGCAAAGCCTGCGCTGTGCGCGCTTATCCGCGATGCGCAGCGTGGCGAACACTGCGGCCGCTACGAGATCGATGCCATTCGCTATTTGCCGGCAGACGTCGGCGCGGTGTGGCGCTATGAGGTTACCTGGGCGGGAGACCCCCAGTGCGCGCCTGAGCTCCAGATCTTCGATACGCATATGAATGCCATCGATGTTACCGTGCATGTGTTTGAATCGCAGGTCGATGTTCCGCAGCAGAACGGATGCCGCATCAATAAATCGTATCTGAGTGTTGAGATGCCTCAGGATATACGAGATTTTGTCGCGATCGTGAGCGATCCCACAGAGCGGATCCAAAGCGGGTTTTGCGCCATGGATGGTCGCCTGTACAACGGCATGGTCGACGACAGCTGGAACCGTATGAAGGACGCGCGTGCAGACGACGCAGCTTATCGACGTTGGTTTGAGCAGCATCGCGCAAAGCCGGGCGATCTGGCGTGCCAGCGTGTCGCTTCGGCGGCCTTTGCCTATAGACCGCTCGTGAGCATTGTGGTGCCGTGCTACAAGACTGATCGGGTCTACCTGCGCGAGCTGCTGGAATCGGTGCAAGCCCAGAGCTATGACAACTGGGAATTGCTGCTTATGGACGCCTCGCCCGAATGGGACGCGGTGGCCACCCTTGCGGCAGGTGCCAACGACGAGCGCATCCGTCGCATCGAGCTTCCCGGCAACGGCGGCATTGTGGTCAACACCAACGCAGGTATCGAGCAAGCGACAGGCGACTACATCGCTTTCTTGGACCACGATGACATTCTGGAACCGGACGCGTTATTCCAGTATGTTTCCGCGCTGAACAAGGCGGCCGAGGGCGAGCGTCCCCAGGTCCTGTTCTGTGATGAGGACATGTTCCAGAAAACGGGGGAGTGGGGCCAGCCGGTCTTTAAGACCGTACTCAACGTCGACCTGCTCTATAGCCATAACTGCGTGACGCATTTCCTGATGGTGGAGAAGGCGCTCATCGATCACATTGGTATGTCCCCAGAAGACGTTGCGGGCGCCCAGGACTACGACTTGACGCTTCGCTGCCTTGCAGCCGGCGCGCGCTTTGAGCACGTTGCGCATGTGCTGTATCACTGGCGCGTGCATCCGGGATCGACCGCCGATGGCTCTGCCGATAGCAAGCCGTATGCCATTGAAGCGTGTCTGCTTCCGCTGCAGCGCCACGTTAACGCTGTTGGCGGTCACGGAACGGTCTAGGAGACGGAGAGGCCGTTTGGGTAGCGCAATCGCCAGGCGCTGCCGGAGCCTGCGCCGCTGGTGAGCATTGTGATCCCCACCAAGGATCACATTGAGACGCTCGATGCCTGTGTGATGTCGATCGCCCAGAAGGCCACGTATACCAATTACGAGATCGTCTTGGTGGAGAACAACAGTGAAGCCCCGGAGACGTTTGCGTATTACGAAACCCTGCCAGAGCGCGTGGCTGCAGCATCCGAAGGCAAGGGCATCGCGCGCGTTGTGTACTGGCCGGGCGAGTTCAATTACTCTCAGATCATCAATTTTGGTGTGAAGCACGCCAAGGGTGACTACCTGCTGCTGCTGAACAACGATACCGAGGTCATAAGCCCGGACTTTATCGAAGAGATGATGGGCTATCTGCAGCGTCCCGATGCGGGCGTGGTGGGCGCCAAACTCTACTTTGCCGATCATCTGGTGCAGCATGCCGGCATTTTGATTGGCGTGCGTGGCGCACTTGCCCATGCCAACCAGGACTTCTCGGCAAAGCGCGAGGGCTATCTTGCCCGTGCCGTGCGCCCGGGCAACTTTAGCGCCGTGACGGGTGCCTGCCAGATGGTGCGACGCGACGTGTTTGAGCAGGTCGGAGGCTACAACGAGGAGTTCGCCGTCGGCTTTAACGACGCGGACTTTTGCCTGCGCGTGTGGGAGGCGGGTTACCGCACCATCTTTACGCCCTATGCCGAGCTGTACCACTACGAGTTCACCTCGCGCGGCAGGGAAGAGGCCAACGAGGAAAAGCTGCGCCGCTGGAAGCGTGAGCAGGCGCTGTTCATGCAGCACTGGCCTGAGTTCTTCCTCGATGGCGACCCGTGGCTCGGACCAAACCTATCCTCCGACAGTGAGTACTTCTCGTTTTAGTGCGAAGTAATGCCAAGGTCCGGCAAAGTATCCTCCAGAGCTGCAAGAGCGGTGGGGTTCAGGTACTCCTCGTTCAAGCAGCTCTTGTCATATCGAAAACGTGTGTCTCGTGAGCATTCGATGAGTTCTGCAGTAAAGAACTTCTCCCAGCTAAAGAACTTTGAGCTTTCGATATGTTCAGCGGGGTTAAGCAGCATGTCCTTAATGTGTTTGCTGTTGAATAATCCCGACTTCAACACGAGCCATTCAAACGATTCCGGTAGGAATAGCTTGATGTTCTTTCGGCGCAATAGAGCAGCTGCTTCCGCAATTTCTGGTCCAAAGGCGGCACCGTCGGCAATCACGAGGATGTCGTTTTCCGGTGCGTCCATAATGCAGTTGCAAATATTTGATTTGCCTCCCGCGCTGATGCATTTAATGCTGCTCTTTTTGCATAGCAAACTGAAGAATTCGTAGCCCGAATTTGTGTCCTCGACAATGACAAGCTCGGGCCTCTCGCCTCTAAAATCAGTATCACCGTAAATACGATATGTAGAGGTGTAGACACGAGAGTAAACGGGATACTTCGTTGTGGTTCGGTTGGTGTTCTTAAGACCGTAGATTTCATCAACGCTATAGGGCAGTTGGCGCAGTGACTCTCTGGCGACAATTACGTAGTAGTTTGAGCTACGCTTTGCTTCATGGGCAAATTCTCTTGATCGAACAAAAGTATTGCCCTCATCAATAAAAACAATACTGCTGGAAATCTCTTGGAGATCTCTACGCCAATATTTTCCAGATATTGTTTTACAGGGCACTTTGCAACTTACTGTTACGCCGCTTTGTGCCCCAAGCTCTTCGTGAGCTGCCACCATATCAAGCAGAGTTGTCTTGCCTGTAGCACTGTTACCTTGGATGATGGTCAGATTTCTATTGATGGTCAGTTTAAACTGAACCCGGTTATTTTGAATAATTACCTTGTATGATCCGCGCATCAGGAGTTCTCCCTTAGGCATTTTCCAGCTATGGGGACAAGGTCAAACATTGTGTGGACTATATCGCCCGTATTTGCAATGGTTACCGTGAATTTGCCGTTTCCAAAATCCATTATGTGGTAGAGATTGATTGTTAGATTCTTTTGCGCGGCGATCCTCAGAATCCAGTAGGCGCAATTATCACCGCAATTTGAGGCGTTATATATATTCTGCGGCATAAAGTACATAAGCAGTAGCGTTTTGGTGCCGCTGGATAGTTTCTCGGGAGGAATGATGCCTAGAATCTTGGTATCGATTGCATTGGGGCCTACCACGGTGCCTTTGTCGATGGATTTTATGACCCTTTGGGCAAAGGAGTCTTGAAACCACTGGGGCGAATATACGTTATCGAAGTAAACGGACGTGTTGTAGATAACGTTTTCCATATCACCATAGTGAATTGTTAGCACGTCAGCTCCTTCGGCTTGCTGATTGGGCATCGAGTGAGATTGATTATATCGCAGCACATGAGGCGGGCGTTATCGGCCCGCGGTAGATGTGATTGATGACCAAGGTTTGTATTTTGTTGCTTTATTATTCAGTTCACTCGTTTAATCAGTTCGCTCATGCGCTAAGTTTGCCTTAGAAGCTATTTAGCGTAACGGTTGAGGTGTGGCGACTCATATTTAAATTGCAGTCACAAAGACACCTTTTATCGAGTTCCCGTTGAAATACTGAATTGATAGTTTAAAAATAACTTAAGAGAGCCTTAAATCTCGGAAAAAGGATGTCGTATGAAAAACCTTCGAGAAAGATGGCACGGACTAACAGTGCTGGGAGTTGTTGCATTTGCTGCTGCCTGCATGACGGTTGCCCCGGCGCCCTCATTTGCTGATATTGCTGGCGGTGGCGGAGGCGGTGGACCGATTACGGAATGGTGTTCCGACGGTCGTCCGAAGACTGGACTCGTTCGGTGCGAGGACGGCAACCTTCGCTATTTCGATCCCGAAACTGGCGCCATGGTCACGAACCAGTGGCATAACGAATACGAAGCTGTCTGGTACTATTTTGGCGCTGACGGGACCGCGGTGTCGGGCTGGCAGTCTATCGGTGGGGACAAGTATTACTTCTATCCCGAAAACCATGATATGGCATACGGCCGAGTTCAGATTGACGGCAAGAACTACTTCCTGAACACCCCTGGTGCCAACGCCGATGGCCGCATGCAGCATAGTGGCTGGTTCTACGACTCCATCTACGGAAAGTGGTCCTATGCGACCTCCGACGGTGAGCTATTGACCGGTTGGCATAATCTCGGCGGGGCTTGGTACTATTTCAACGAATCTGGGGTCATGCTGACTGGCTGGATCAACGATTCGGGTACCTGGTACTACACTAATGCCTCCGGTGCGATGGTCACTGGCTGGCTCAACATCGGCGGTACGTGGTTCTACCTCGACGGCTCGGGCGCCATGGTCGCTAACAGCTGGCGCAGCCTCGGCGGCTCCTGGTACTGGTTCGGCGACTCCGGTGCAATGGCCACTGGCTGGTTCTTGGCAGGCGGCTCTTGGTACTATGCGAGCGGTTCGGGCGCCATGGCAACCGGCTGGCTCAGCAATGGCGGCACGTGGTATTGGCTCGGAGGTTCGGGCGCTATGGCCTCTAACTCTTGGGCTAACGTTGGTGGAGTTTGGTACTGGTTCGACGATTCCGGCGCGATGGCCACCGGCTGGCGTCAGGTCGGCGGCGCCTGGTACTACTTTAGCGGTTCCGGCGCTATGGCTCACGACGCCTGGGTCGGCGACTACTACCTCCAGTCTTCCGGTGCCATGGCTACGAATGCCTGGGTTGGCTCCTACTATGTCGGCGAGGACGGCAAGTGGATTCCGGGCTACGGTTTAGTTTGGTATAAGAACGGTAGCGATGTTTACCATACGCATAAGTGCCGTATCGTTGGTAAGGACGCAAAGGGCTATTCGCAGATCTCTATTCAGGAGGCCCAGAGGCGTGGCGCTTCACGAGAGTGCAAAAACTGCCAGCAAATTGGCTAGCACATTACTGAGCTAGTTTTGATTGAGGCCCCGTTGCCCTGAAGCGACGGGGCCGCTGCGTGATTGGATACCGTGCTGTTATGAAGAAATGGTCATTCGGAGTGCTGGCTTTTTCGGGCCTCATTTCTTTTGGGCTCCTTTTGGGTTCGCCCTCGATGTTATACGCCCTTGATTCGAATAACACTGACGAAGGTCCCGCATCTAACGTTGCTATTGCTTCTGTCGAGTCAGGCGTTGATGCTCAGCGCGAATCGACCTTCGCTGTCGAGCAGAACTCTCAGGTGGATAATGAGACCCCTTCCGAGGTTTCGAATCAAATTATTTGGCATCAGGGGTGGATATCACCCGAAGAAGGGGCTGGTTTTTGGCGTTGGGGCTTGTCCGACGGAACAATCGCTGTTTCTTCTTGGAGACATATAGACGGTAGCTGGAACTGGTTCGACGACGAAGGTCGAATGGCTCAGGATGGGTTGGTTCAAGTCGGGGGTGCGACGTATGCCTTCTCCTCTTCGGGCGCAATGCGTGTCGGCTGGTACCTAGATTCTACGGGCTCCACTTCTGCTTGGCGTTATTTCTCCGGTTCTGGCGCCATGGTAAAAGGCTGGCTTTCAGACGGCAGCAACTGGTATTGGCTGGATGATGAGGGCAAGATGGTCCACGATGCGATGCTGCAGATTGGGGGAGCCACGTATGGATTCTCTTCTTCTGGTGCAATGCTTATCGGATGGCATCTTGATGCTTCTGTCTGGCATTATTTTTCCGGCTCTGGCGCTCTGGTAAAGGGCTGGCTCTCGGATGGGGGTCGTTGGTACTGGCTTGATCCTGCAGACGGTTCTATGGCCACCGGGCTGAATGAATGCAATGGCACCTCTTATATCTTTAACAGTTCAGGGGCCATGCTATCCTCCCAGTGGGCACTTATTGACAACAACTGGTATTACGCTGACTCCAACGGCTTACTGCATGGAGGTTGGTTACTTCTAGGGAATTCTTGGTATTACCTGGATCCAGGAAGCCATATTATGCTCACGGGCTTTGTGCAAGTGGGCTCGTCCACCTATTTCCTTACGAGCTCAGGTGCCATGGCAACAGGCTGGGCACTTGCTGATGGTACTTGGTATTACGCCGCATCAAACGGAGCTATTCAACGAGGGCGATGGATAAAGTCCGGAAGCGCCTGGTATTACCTTGATGATGTATCCGGCGCAATGCGTACTGGTGAATTTGCGGTAGGAAGCAAGCGCTATTTTTCTTATGATTCCGGTGCAATGGCATCTTCGTGCTGGATCAACTTGAACGATGGTATGGCATGGGCGAATTCGTCTGGAGCACTGAGCGAGCCGTTGCCTACTTCATCTGATGGATCTCCTGTAGTCGCTGATCGTACTGACTCGTCTTCATTGCCAGGTGTGATTCATATTGGAGATGCGGTTTTCTATGCGGATGCGAATGGTGTCGTTAACGTGGCGTCTGGTTGGATTATGTCGAAAGACGCTTCTGACGAAAGTGGCAATACTTGGTACTACGCATCTTCCAATGGTGTCCTTAAGTCTGGTTGGCAATATGTCAACGGTGCGTGGTATTGGATGGACCCTTCCACATTCAAGATGAAAACTGGATGGCTTAATGACGGCGGTACGTGGTACTGGCTCCAGCCTTCGGGTGCCATGTTTGCTAACGGGTGGCTGAAAATCGATGGCGTTGACTATTACTTCAATGCAAGTGGTGCATGGTTGAATACGTCTGGTTCTGTTTTGGGGGTCAATAGGTCCAGCTTGGTCAATTGGCTTATGAGCCACGAAAACGACGGCTATTACCGTGGAACACGCTACGACACGCATCTCAGCCAGGAAACGTGCATGTACCCAAAGGGTGATCCGCGTTGGGACGGTTATACGGGCATGAATTGTGGTGGATTTGTATCGCATGCATATATGAAGGCGGGCGGGAATTTAGCTCCCATTGCCGCCGAGCAGAGCCATTCCCCTTGGAGTGGAGGTCCCGGAAGGGGCGGCTGCGTAAACGCTTATCGTTGGTACGGCTACGCTATCGATACGTGTGCGAACGTGACTTATTTCAACTCTATTGATGAGTTGTTACGTAGTGGTTTGGCTCGTAAGGGGGACATTGTGTTCTTCAATCCTTACAACCCATATGCGGACGATAGCCACATTGGCTTTTTCTGGGGCAATTCGCCGAGCGATAATTTGTTCTGGCATAGTGATGGTTATGGAAATCGCATCTCCGGTTTGACCGCTTTGGGCCCATCGAAAGTAATACTGATTCGTTAGAATTCCGAGTTGTAGGGGACTCTCTGGGCCCCCTACCTTTTTGACATCTGGTTTGAAAGTTTATTTGAAGTCGGTATTCTTGGGGGCAAGAGGAGGGGGCAATGAGCCTGCGGGTTCAACCCTGCCGGTAAGTTCTTCTTTTCTTTGCAGCATTGCGCCCAACTATTTATTCTCCTAGATGGCATCTTGTCCTGTTAGATGTTCGGGAATCTTTCATAGCTATGCTGTAAGCTAGACGCAATCAAGAGCGAATGACGAGGTTTACATGAACAAACATCTTAAGTTGTTTTCGGCATTGTTGGTGCTGATGCTCTTTGCGCCCGTTTCTATGTTTGTATGCCCTGCGGATGCAGAGGCTGCTCAGACTCTGGTTGAGAATTCTTGGCGTTATGAGGGTGGACAATTAGTTTCAGATGATGCTTCTTCCGAAGAAGACGGAATAGCTTTATTGTCTATGGACGCTCTTCCCGATGGGGTTACAGCTCAGGGCATTGACGTCAGCGAGCACCAAGGGCGTATTGATTGGGACGCAGTTAAAGCTTCTGGCATCGATTTCGCTATTCTGCGCGTTGGGTTTGGCGCTCCGTCTTTCGGCGGTCGAGTTGACTATCAATTTAATCGAAATATTTCTGAGTGCGAGCGACTCGGAATTCCCTACGGCGTCTATGTCTATTCATATGCTTTTGATAATCAACAGGCAGCCGATGAGGCGTCCATGGTGATTGACTGCCTATCGGGGCACAATCCTAGGCTACCGGTGTATTACGATCTTGAGGACAAGACAATTATTGCAGATGGTCGTCAATCCGGAATTGCATCTAGAGCTCAGACATTCTGTAATAAGATTTCTAGTGCTGGATATAAGCCAGGCATTTATGCAAACCTAAATTGGTTTAACAATATATTGACCGACCCTGTATTTAAGAGCGGTTCTTGGGATCATTGGATTGCTCAATACAACTCCCAATGTCACTATACCGCCAGTTACAGCTTTTGGCAGTATACAAGCCGCGGAAAAGTTTCTGGTATTAGCGGAAATGTTGATATGAATTACGCGTATGTTGATGTCTCTCTTTATTACTGGCAGTTAAAAGAGGGCACTTGGTATTACGCAACCTCTGACGGCAAAGCGTATACCGGATGGTTGCGCCAGGGCGGAGCCTGGTATTGGCTCGACCCCGACGCGGGCGGTGTAATGGCCACCGGGCTCTACGAGTGCAACGGCTCCATGTACTGGTTCAACGCCTCCGGCGCGATGGCGACCGGATGGGTCCTCGACGGCGGGACCTGGTACTAC
>CAUEQX010000013.1 GCA_959020035.1 uncultured Collinsella sp.
GGGCGGCGGTGCTGATTCGCAATATAGGTGGTGTCGAAAGGGCCTAGGACTCACCAACGATCCTGATCCGCTGGTTTGGGCTTCAGTATGGTTATTCGCTTGGCAGTGGCATGATTTCGAAGCTGAACGATTCTGATGTAATGCACAAAGTTACGTCCGGCCTGGCGATTGTGGGACTAATGGTAGTTGGTGGAATGGTGGCGACCACCGTTGCAGTTACCACTCCGCTCGCTCTTAACTTCGGCGACACCGCGTTTAAGTTGCAGGAAACGCTCGATGGGATATTCCCGGCTCTTTTGCCGCTCTGCGCGTTCGGGATCATGTGTCTTTGCAATAAGAAACAGGTCAAAATTATTTGGCAGATTGTGGGCATTCTCGCTGCGGGTATTGTGCTCGGCGTCCTGGGGATTTTGGGCTAGAGAAGGCGTCCATCTTTTGAGATGCTGAACTCGAAGGACGATGCGTCTGCTCGCCAAACGGTTTTTGAATAGTGGAGCGGCATTTCATCGCAGGCATATGTGACGTGCTCGACAACGCTCACGGGGGCTCCAACGATATAACCGAGAAGGTTTGCTTCTTGGAGCCCCGCTATTCCTGCGGTGATTTTGAGCTTCTCAATACCGGTTGCGATGCTGTAATGGTTGGCGATCAGGTCGAAAAGACTGGCATTGTCTGTGAGAAGCTCCAGTAGTCCGGGCAGAGTGCCCTGCGTTGCATAAACGGTGTCGATGGCGCAGGGAGCATTTTCGATATAAACCAAGCGCGCAACTCGTTGCACTACGGTTCCGTTGTCAATTTTGAGCTCCCGTGCAATGTGGGCATCAGCCTTGATCAAGCCTGTTTCCAAGATGGACTTGGTTGTTTTATCGCCGTATTGGGGGTCGGAGCTCAAATTGAAAATGGTGCTTGTTCCTCGTTTCAGGGTGAGCTTCGATGGGTTTACGAATGTTCCCTTGCCTCGCAGGCGGTAGAGCAAGTTTTGGTCAATGAGATTCTGTACGGCGCGTCTTACGGTGATCCTGCTTACTTTGTATTGCTTGCAAAGCTCGGTTTCGGTGGGAATCTGACTGCCGCCGGGGAGTTCGCCAGAAACTATTTTCTTGAGGATATCGTTTTCAACGGTCTGATAGAGAAGCTCTGGCTGAGTGAGCTCGTCTTTTGCTGCAGGCATGGTGGACCCCTTGGTCTTCAGTTTCTTTAGTACATAGATATACGACAACTGAGGACATCATAAGCCGTTATCTCAAAAGTTATGGAAATATTGATTTGGCGTTATCGCCGAGAGGGGATTTAAGATGGGCAGACAATACGACGAGGCGTTGATTGGCGCCATCTCCGGTCGCTCGTTTATAACCGAGAAGAGGGGGCTCGAGGTTCAAATTCGTCCGGTTCCTGATGATGAAAGAGAGCATGTGCTTGACCCACGAATTCTCGAGGTATCTCGCAAGAAGATGCGGAATGTTAGCATGTCTCCGAGCTGGACGAGCCTTATTGGAATGCGCCATCGCCCGGATAAGCCGACATACCGCCTACTCGATGGTGAGGTTCAGCGCGATGAGATCCTCATGGAGGCGGCCGATCGCTATATAGATTTATTCGTCTGGACGCCACCAAATCATAAGAAGGCAAGTCCAGCGCTTGTTTACCTGCATGGCGGCGCGTTTATGGCGGGGAATGTTCTGCAATTTGAACATCAGCTCGAGTTCATCGCCGAAAAGTCTGGTGCAGTGGTGGTTTATCCAGAATACCGCTTGGCGCCGGAGACGGCATTTCCCGGGCAGATCGAGGATTGCGTTCTTGCTCTTGATTATGTGTGCGAGCATGCCGGGGATCTCGGAATCAATCCTCATAAAATAATGGTCGCCGGCGACTCCGCAGGAGGAAGCCTTACTAATGCGTGTGTTCAGCTCAGGGGTGCTGGAGCTGTAGCCCATGCCTTCGAAATCTATCCTGAAGTCGACCTTGCGGGCGAACAGGGCGAGGGATATGAGGATTTTCCTGCGATAGCCGATCAAGAGGACGTTGCGCGTTTTCGCATCGACCATCTTCGCGATTCGGACGGCCCGATGGTCGAACTTTGTGCACACGGAAAAATGTCTCCTCATGACCCGTTGATTTCTGCGCTAATGCTTGAGGACTGCACTGATTTCCCCCCGGTGACTATCGTGACATCCGAATACGATCCGCTTCGTATCCCCGATGAAAAATGGGCTACAAAATTACGGTCTTCAGGAATCGATGTCGAGGTCATCGAATATGCCGGATGTGACCATGGTTTCTTCGATCATTTTGGCGTGTACCCGCAATCGGAAGACGTGTGTTTGTTGATGGCTGAGAAGCTTAAAGAAATGGCTGCACAATAACGTCTCTCGGCGATAAGGGACTGAAGTCGCCTGTGTTTCTGCATTCATGGTTCTCAGTCTGATTAAAAATGAGGCTTGCTCCTTGCCCGAGTGGGTGGGGAGCAGTTTGTTTTTTGTAGCGATGCGAGGCGAGTGCCGCGCACTTTAGATCGCCATTTTGCTTCGCTGTATACCACTTGACGTAATAAAAGAGGCAAGGGCGGTGCGAGGGCCAACAGTCATTCTAAGCTCGGATTCGTATTCTAAAAAGGTTGTTTCGGTTGCGCGGTACAATATAGCAAAAAAGAATGATAAAATGAATTCGAAAAAGAATTCATTTTTAGGAGGTATGTATGCCTGCTTTGCAGATGCTCGACAACCTTGTTCCAATTAGCGATTTCAGCCACGGTAAGGGCTCGGCTGCATTTTCGAAGGTTGGGGACGACAATCCTGTTGTGGTTCTCAAACACAACAAGCCAGCGTTTGTGATTGTTACACCCGATGAATATAGGGAAGCGAAGCAAGCGGAGGAGGACCTCACCTTGTTAACGTTGGCGCTTAAGAGAATGGCTGTGGCAAGTGACGATGCGCTTGTTTCCCTGTCTGATGTTATGGAAGAGCTGGGTGTGAGCCAGGACGAACTCGATCAGATGGATGAGGTCGAGTTTGAATGAGTGGGTACGAAGTCGCTTTCTACCCGGATGCTCTCAAGGATATTAAGCGTCTGGACGGCTCCCAACGAAAGATCGTCCTTAAGGCTATAGAAAAAATCAGAACGAACCCATTGCCGCAGAACGAAGGTGGATTCGGCAAGCCTCTTGGAAACAAGGCAGGTACGGATTTGACTGGCTTTATGAAGATCAAGCTCAGGGGAAGTGGCATTCGAATCGTGTACCGCCTCATCAGAATTAAAGAAAAGATGGCCATCGTAGTGGTAGGCGCTCGCGAAGACATGGAAGTCTACCGAACTGCTCAGAGACGAGAACTCGATTTCGAGAAATGGGCGGAAGAGAATATCTAGCTTTAACGATGAACGACGAGTGAGCGTTGGTGGGGCCCTGACGAATTAGATTCGTCAGGGTTTTTCGCTGAACCAATTGCCTTCAGCCTCCGTTGACCTTTCCTTCCAATTCATCAGCCAACGTACGTCATGGCAATTCCCGGTAGGTCGCAGGGCGCTTCGCAGGCGGGCCAGGCTTTATCTGAACGACTTTGCGAAGCAACCGGAGTGAAGATAAAGCCTGGCCCACCCGCGAAGCGCCACAAAGACCGCAGGGACGGGAGCAGCTATACTACTCTCAGTAGTTAAGGGTCGCGGATCCGCCGCGTCGCCGCTCTCAACAGGAGGTCTTTGTTTATGGCAGATAAAAAGCCGGTTGTCGGGATCATCATGGGCTCCAAGTCCGATCTGGGTGTTATGGAAGGCTGCACCGTCGAGCTCGAGGCGCTGGGCGTGCCCTATGAGCTTGTCATTGCGAGCGCACACCGCACACCGGCGAAGGTCCACGAGTGGGCTTCGACTGCTGCCGATCGCGGCATCAAAGTGATTATCGCTGCCGCCGGCAAGGCCGCTCACCTGGGTGGTGTCGTGGCTGCCTTTACGCCGCTGCCGGTCATCGGCGTGCCTATGAAGACGAGTGACCTGGGCGGCATGGATTCGCTGCTGTCGATGGTGCAGATGCCTTCGGGCGTGCCCGTGGCCTGCGTTGCCATCAACGGCGCCAAGAACGCCGCCATCTACGCCACGCAGATTCTGGGCGCTTGCGACCCCGAGTACCGCAAGGTTATCGAGAAGATGAAGCAGGAGATGGCCGACGCCTAGGCGTTCCGCCGTTTCACCGCAGTATAAGGAGAGCCATGTCCGACTATCAGGGAAAACGATTCAAGGCTTCTCAGATTCCCGATCCGTCGAAGCCGGGTGCTGCCCATGCGGCACAGCAGGGTCGGACATCCTCTCCTCAGCAGCCGCGCGCGCCGCGCCCCGTGACGCCGGCGACGCATCGTCGACAGGACGCGCCAGCCGCATATCGACCTTCATCTTATAGCAACGCTAAGAAGCCGCCCCGGTCTTCATCGCATGCCGCGCCGTCGGATTACACCGAGCCGCCGCGCAAAAAGCGCCGCCCCATTATTCCCATTCTGCTCATCATCATCGGCATCGGCCTGATTGTTGCCGCCGCTGCCATCTTTATCAATGCTCAGATTGGCTATAAACAGGCAAGCGATTCGTACCAGAAAATCGAGAAGCAATATGTAAGCGATAAGGACGCCAGCGGCGTGCCGATTATCGACTTCGATGCACTTGCCCAGACAAATCCCGAGGTTGTGGGTTGGATTTACGCGCCGGGAACCAACATCAACTATCCCGTGGTGCAGACCAACAACAACTCCAAATACCTCAACACGCTGTTCGACGGTACGGCCAATGCATCCGGGGCCATTTTCCTGGATAGCAATGACACCGCGCCGGGCATGGTGGATCAGCAGACCACGATCTACGGCCACCACATGAACGACGGATCGATGTTCAATGTGATCTCGGACACGACCGATCAGGTGACGTTCGACAGCATAGAGTACGTGTATTACATCACGCGCGACGCCACCTATAAACTGCGACCACTGGCGACCAAAGTTGTCGAGGACACGTATGCCAAGGCGCGCACACCCAATTTTGAGGGCGACGACGGGCTCAAGAACTACCTGTCCGAGATGCTCGACGGGGCTTCTGCCGTGGCGAGCGATGCCACCGATCGTGCTGCTTCGGCAACCAAGGTCGTAACGCTTGTGACCTGTCGTTCGTTATCGCTGAGCAACACGCGTGCTGTCATGGTGCTCACGCCGGTCGAGGAATAAGTTGTTCGAGAGTAGCTAAAAAAGCCCCGTTCCAAATTGACTACTCGACGACGGTAAGGGAGAAACAATGCTTGAGAGTGGCAAATCGATGCCTTCTGTTGATGCTTGGCTGCGCGAGGCCAAGGCCGATGCTTCGGCGTCCGGGTGCGGCATGTACCTGACGCATAACGGTGCGGTGCGCGCGACGCCTAAGTCCGAGGTGCGCGGGGTCGAGACCGATGGCGTGGCGCCTGGGCATAAGGTGGGCGGCATGGTGTTTGGCTACGATGCTGACAAGGTGCAGGCCGCGATCAAGGCAACGCGCGCGATGCCGGGTATCGGCTACGTGCGCGTGTGGCTGGCGAGCGGCGAGCTTGCCGTGGGCGACGACATCATGCTCGTGCTCATCGGCGGGGACATTCGCCCGCACGTGGTCGATGCGCTGCAGGCGCTTGTCGGTACCATTAAAAATGAATGCGTGAGCGAGGTCGAGCGCGAGGCATAGGCTTCGCGTCGATAGAAGGCTCGTTTACAAAAAATGCCCGCCGGTACGTGTGATACCGGCGGGCATGTTGCGTTTTGGGCGCGCTGGACGCTACACGCGCGTCGCATCCTTGGGGCTCATGGTCATGCTCTGGAAGCGGTTCTCCATGTAGTCGTTATCGAAATACTTGCCGTAGAACTGCGCGACGGGAATATCCGGCTCCGTGCCGTTGACGCGCTGGTACCAGTAGTCGAGCGACTGCAGCGTCATGACGCCGTCGACCAGCATAATGACGGTAAAGATGACGGTAGCCGAGTAGCGACTCTTCCACGGAATCATGTTGATGAGCTTGAGCAGCCTCGGCAGCAGCAGCTTGATCCAGATAAGGCCACCCAGGCCCCACAGGCAGGCAAAGCCCGTGCAGGTGCGTCCGCCCGTAAGGACGGCGAGTGGGTCGGGCATGCCGAACAGTTTCATGTGCGAGTAGCTCCACGACACCACGCCAAATGAGGTCTGCATAAACCAGCCTACAAACACCTCGAAAGCGCCGCCGATCAGGGCACTTACCAGGAAAATGATCAGAGGATTCTGTTTATAGAAGCGGTTGAGCGCCATGGTCATGAGCACCGCGCCAAATCCGTAGATGGGGCTAAAGGGGCCAAATAGCATACCGGCCCGGTCCTGATAGACGCCGGGATCGACGACGACCATATGCCAGACTTCCTCGAGAATGAGACCTAACACGCTGCAGACGAAGAATACCCAGAACAGGTTGAAGTAGTTGAGCTTGATGTAGCCCTCGCCGGTTTCGTCGCGGCCGAGCATCCCCTCGGCGGCGGCATCGCGGTCGAGCATCTCTTGCAGACGGCGCTGCAGTTCGCGCTCCTGGCGTAGCGTGGGGTCGACGGTGGCCGACAGCGCAATGAGGATACCGAGCTGAATGGCGGGGCGCAGCAGGAAGGGTCCGATACCCTGGAGCATCACGTCAACTAAAAGCTCCACGACGGTAAATGCGATGAGGACGTAAGACAGGCGGGCGGCATTGCGCCGCTGGTCCTTGATGAGGTCCAGGCCAAAGACGATCAAGATGATCGCGCTTGCCGCCGAGAGCATAATGCCGGCGACGATAAGGCCAACCGCGACCAGGGTGTTATCACCGAGCTTAGCGGCGGCGTTGCCGTTAATGAGTGCGGTGATGACCTGCCACATAAAGACGGCGACCGACGGGAGTGTGCCCACGCCGGACAGGATGCACAGGACGGCGTACACTTTAATGATGAGGGGAATCTTCTTGACCTCCGTGGCGCTGGGGACGCTGGGGTCGAGTTCGTTTCGATCCATACAGAACCTTTCTCGCTTTGTCCTAGGTTACTAGGATACGCCGCCGACCTGCTAAAAGACAGGACGAACGTCCCAATTGCAACTTTGCAATCCCCAACGGTGGACGCGGCGGCCATATGGGGGCGCGGGCGCTTGCACTGGGCAGACCAATAAAATGTTTGGCCGCAAAACGGATTATTAGCTCGGTGGGCTTTTAAAAAGCGCTGCTCATGCGCTGGGGAGCGCGTCGCGCCGTGCGTATAATAAGGCGGGTAACGCCAAAATACGAGGCTCTGAGGGGATGCCATGTCTCAAGAAACCATCCGCGCGGCCGAGCGCGCCGCGGGACAGGTGAACGCCATGTCGACGTATGATCCGGACTCCGACCAGCTGCATGAGGAATGCGGCGTTTTTGGTGTGTGGGCGCCCGATCGTGACGTGGCTCGACTGACGTACTTTGGCCTGCGTGCACTGCAGCACCGTGGCCAAGAATCGGCGGGAATCGCTGTTGGTGACGGCGGTACGGTTATGGTCCGCAAGGACCTGGGCCTGCTCGACCGTGTGTTCTCCAATGCCGACTTGTCGACGCTCTCCGGTCAGCTGGCCGTGGGTCACGTGCGCTACGGCACCGCCGGCGCCAAGAGCTGGGAAGCCTCTCAGCCGCACCTCTCTACCATCAATAGCGTCATTATCGCGCTCGCGCACAACGGCACCCTCGTCAACACCGACGAGCTGCGCCGCCAGCTGATCGAGCTGGGCGTGCCGTTCCTCTCCAACTCGGATTCTGAGGTCGCGACCAAACTCATCGGCTACTTTACTCAGCGTACTGGCCATCTGCGCGAGGGTATTCGCAAGACCATGGAGCTCGTGCGCGGCGGCTACGCCATGACGCTCATCAACGAGCAGGCACTCTACGCATTTCGCGATCCGCACGGCATTCGCCCGCTCGTGCTGGGCAAGCTGGTGGACGAGGGCCTGGACCAGGCCGATGCCGCATCCGTTTCGCAGCTGCCGTCGCAGGACGGCGCCGCGACGGTCGACGCCACCACCCATGTCACCCGCGCCGGCGGCTGGGTCGTCGCCTCCGAGACTTGTGCGCTCGACATTGTGGGCGCCGAGTACGTCCGCGACGTCCGTCCCGGCGAGATTTTGCGCATCAGCGCCGAAGGCCTTGTGTCCGAGCAGGGCGTGCCTGCCGCCGAAGAGCCTGCTAACTGCATCTTTGAGCAGGTCTACTTCGCTCGCCCCGACTCCATCATGAATGGCAAGAGCGTCTACGCCTGCCGTTATGACATGGGTCGTCAGCTGGCACATGAGGAGCCCGTCGAGGCCGACCTGGTCATCGGCGTGCCCGACTCCGGCCTGCCGCCCGCGGAGGGGTATTCGCACGAGAGCGGTATTCCCTTTGGCGAGGGCCTTATCAAGAACCGCTATGTGGGCCGTACGTTTATCGAGCCTACGCAGGAGCTGCGTGCCATGGGCGTGCGTATGAAGCTCAACCCGCTGCGCGACAACATCGAGGGCAAGCGCCTGGTCGTCATCGACGACTCCATCGTGCGCGGCACCACCATGGTGCAGCTCGTCAAGATGCTGCGCAACGCCGGCGCCAAGGAGATTCATATCCGCATCAACTCGCCCGAGGTCATCTGGCCGTGCTTCTACGGTATCGATACCGACGTGCAGTCGCAGCTTATCAGCGCCAACAAGACGGTCGACGAGATTTGCGAGTATATCGGCGCCGATTCGCTGGCCTTCCTTTCGGTCGAGGGCCTGCTGAAGGTCATGCCCAAGGGCGGTTACTGCGATGCGTGCTTTACCGGACGCTACCCCGTGGCGATTCCCGAGAGCTTTGGCCGCGACAAGTTCATGGAGGGCTTCAAGCCCCGCAACCTGGACAGTCCGCTGCACTTTGACGACGACGCCGTGGTCGAGAAATACGACGACCGCAGCTGGGAAGAGGAGCACGGCGAGGCCTAAAACCTGCCATTTAGGGACAGGTTTATTCTGGCAGGTTTTATCTGCTGTTTTGTTGATATGACGGTGCGTGTTGTTATGACGCGCGCCGAAATGAACGCAACTATGAGCACCGTTTGGCGCCCGCGCGGCGCCACGGTAGTGGAGAGGAAGGCTCAGATGAGCGACAGCAAGCATGTGACGTACGAGGACGCCGGCGTCGATACCGCCGAGGGTGGCCGCGCCGTCGACGCTATTAAGCAGATGGTCAAAGACACCAACCGCCCCGAGGTTATCGGCGGCATCGGTGGCTTTGGTGGCCTGTTCTCGGCCGCCGCGCTCAAGGATATGGAAGACCCGATCCTGATCAGTGGCACCGACGGCGTGGGCACCAAGCTCGTGCTCGCCCAGATCATGGACCGTCACGAGACGGTGGGCCAGGACCTGGTCGCCATGTGCGTCAATGACATTTTGGCTTCGGGCGCCGAGCCGCTGTTCTTCCTGGATTACGTTGCCATCGGTCACATTGAGGCCGAGCACATGGCAAAGATCATCAAGGGCGTGGCCGACGGCTGCAAGCTCGCGGGTTGCGCGCTCGTGGGCGGCGAGATGGCCGAGCACCCGGGCGTTATGGCTCCGGCCGACTACGACCTCGCTGGCTTTACTGTGGGTGTTGTCGATCGTCCCAAGATGCTCGACCCCGCGAACGTTCGCCCCGGCGATGTGATCCTGGGCCTGCCTTCCACCGGCGTGCATTCCAACGGTTACTCGCTCGTGCGCAAGGTCATCGGTGTCGACGGCATCAAGCCGGGCACGCCCGAGGCCGCCGCTAAGGCCGAGGAGCTGAGCCGCCCGCTCGAGGAGCTTGGTGGTGCATCGCTGGCAGACGCTCTGCTGGCCCCCACGCGCATCTACGTCAAGCCGGTTCTTGAGCTGCTCCGCGGCGGCGCTCCGGTGCACGCCATCGCCCACATCACTGGCGGCGGTATTACCGAGAACCTCAACCGCGCGCTCGCCGACGACGTCGACGCCGTGGTCACCCGCAACGGTGCCGAGATGGGTTGGGACGTTCCGCCCGTCATCACCTATGTGTCGCGCCAGGCCGAGCTTGCGCCCAACGAGGCATGCAAGACCTTCAACATGGGTGTTGGCCTGTGCCTGATCGTCGCCCCCGAGGACGAGGCTGCGGTTACCGAGGCCCTGGTCGCGCTGGGCGAGAAGCCGTTCCGCGTGGGCGAGTGCGTCGAGGGTTCCGGTAAGGTCGTGTACTCCGATGAGCGCTAACGAGCAGATGGCTGCCGCCGAGGGCCTGGGCTTTGTGCCCTACACCCGTCCGACCGGCACCGATACGGCCGAGCCGCTCAAGATCGGTGTGCTCATCAGCGGTTCGGGTACCAACCTGCAGGCGCTGATCGATCTGATCGCCGCCGGCAAGCTCAACGCTTCGATTGGGCTTGTGGTGTCGAGCCGTCCTTCGGCTAAGGGTTTGCAGCGCGCTGAGCGCGCGGACATCCAGACGCTCACGCTGTCTAAGGATGTCTACGCCGACCCCATCGCCGCCGACGAGATCATCGCGCACGAACTGCTCGAACGCGGCTGCGAGTATGTGGTCATGGCCGGCTACATGCGCATGGTGCACACGCCGCTGCTGGCGGCGTTTCCCAACCGCGTGGTCAACTTGCATCCGGCGCTGCTGCCGAGCTTTACCGGTGCGCATGCGATTGACGATGCCTTTGCGCGCGGCGTCAAGGTAACTGGCGTGACCGTGCATTTTGCCAACGAGATCTACGACAACGGTCCCATCATCGCCCAGCGTGCGCTGGCTGTTGAGGAGGGCTGGGATGTCGACACGCTCGAGGAGCACATCCACGCGATTGAGCACGTGCTGTATCCCGAGGTCGTGCAAATGCTCGCCGACGGCCGCGTCCACGTGCTGGAGAGCGGCAAGGTCGCAATTGACGCGCCTCGCGGCTAGCGGCGCACAGTACAATTTAGCCGAGTAGTCAGGGTGGTCATTGGCGCCAAGGCGCGCGTGGCCACCTTTTGTTTTTGGGTAGTCATCGGGGACGGTCTTTAACGACTAGTCATTCAAGAACGTCGCAGGTGACTGGGTGAGAGAGGTGAGCGCATGGCGGATAACGAAGTTCTGTTTACGCCTGAGCTGGTGTTTTTTGATTGGGAGTGTGCAACGCCGGATGAGGTGTTTGCGCGGCTCGAGGGCGAGCTTGCACCACGTGGCTACATTGCCGACGGTTGGCTCGACGCCGTTCGCACGCGAGAGGATGCCTATCCCACGGGTCTTGCCATGCCGGCGGCAAACATTGCCATTCCGCATACCGATCCGGGGTTTGTGGCCAAGCCCTATATCGCGGTGGTGAAGCCCGCCGCGCCCGTGACATTTAACGCTATGGCTGGCATGGGCGCTCCGGTGCCGGCGCAGATCGTCATCAATTTGGGTATTGCCGAGCCGGGCGGCCAGGTCGAGGCCCTGCAGGCGCTCATGAACATCTTTATGGACGCCGATGCTGCAGCCGACGTGCTCGGCCAGACCACGCCCCAGGGCATGGTCGACGCCATCCGCCGCCACTTCTAAGGTGCCGGCTGCCAGAGCTGTCCCCTTTGCACCAAAATGGTGCAGATTAACTTGTCCCCCATGTGCCAGGTGTGCCGCGGGGTCCGCGTTGTGACACAATGGCGTTTGTTCGATTCGTTATGCGAAAGGCCAACTATGGCAAATAAGAAAAAGAACTCCGAGGCCGCGCCGACGCCCGAGCAGCAGGCCCGCGCTGCCTCCAGCTCTCGCAAGAAGCAGCGCAAGACGTACGTGTCTAAGACCGTCAAGATCGTCCTGGTGGTCATCGGCGTGCTGGCGATGCTGCTTTCCGTCTCGGCCATGGCGTGCTCCGGCCTTATGTCGCAGGCCGAGGACACCTCGGGCTACAAGCTGACCGGCGGTGTTGCTGCTACTATCAACGGCACCAACCTCACCGAGGACACCGTGACCAAGCAGATCATGAGCATGCGCACGTCCTACGGCTACACCAAGGACAAGGATTGGGCGCAGTATCTGGTTGACAACGACCTCACGCCCAAGAAGTACCGCAAGCAGCTCATCGACTCCTACACGCAGCAGATTCTGCTTCAACAGGCACAGAAGGAGAACGGCGTGACGGTGTCGGATGAGGAGGTCGAGAAGGCTTGGAAGGACGCGTGCAAGAGCGCGGGCGGTGCCAAGGCCTTTAAGAAGACCCTCAAAACCTACGGCTATACCGAGGACACCTACAAGGACTCGCTCAAGGAGAGTCTGGCGCAACAGAAACTCAAGGATGCCGTCGCGCCCACGAGCAAGCCCAAGGACAGCGAGATTGTCGATTACATCAACGAAAACCTGTCCAGCTACAACGACGCCCGCCGCTCGTCGAACATCCTGATCAAGGTTGATTCCGACGCTTCCGACGAGGACAAGGCTGCCGCCAAGGCCAAGGCGCAGGAGTGCCTGGACAAGATTAACTCCGGTGAGCTGAGCTTTGAGGACGCCGTTGAGCAGTACTCCGAGGACACGGGTTCCAAGGAGAAGAAGGGCGATGTGGGCTGGGATAAGCTCACCACCTTCGTCGACAGCTACCAGACGGCGCTCGAGGGACTCAACAAGGGCGACGTGAGCGAAGTCGTCGAGTCGACCTATGGCTACCACATCATCAAGTGCACCGACTACTTCCATGTCGATAATCAGGTTGATGACATTAAGCAGGTGCCCAAGGACATCAAAAAGTACGTCTCCAACGTGGTGAAGACGCAGGCGGCCAGCGCCGCGTACAGCGAGTGGCTGGAGCAGTACAAGAAGGATGCCGACATTACCGTCAACCCCATGCCCAAGGACGTACCCTATAACGTGAGCCTGAAGGGCGTCACCAAGAGTTCGACCGACGATTCGTCGACGACTGAGTAATCATGGGGCGGTGCTCGCGCGAGTGCCGCCCACGCTATTAGAGAGGATTTGCAGATGACCAACGAAGAGCTGCAGAAGGAAATGATCGCGGCCATGAAGGCCAAGGACAAGGTTCGCCTGTCCATCATTCGCCAGGTCAAGGCCGAGGTGAAGAATATCGAGGTCAATGAGCGCCGCGATGTGACCGAGGAAGACGTCAACAGCATGATCAAGCGTCTGATCAAGCAGACGAGCGAGACGCTGGAGATGTCCATCAAGGCCGGCACCGACCAGGAGCGCACCGACAACCTGACCGAGCAGGTCAAGATTCTGGAGAGTCTGCTGCCCGCACAGGTTTCGGGCGAGGAGCTCGAGGCGCTGATCGAGCAGGTCATCGCCGAGCTGGGCGCTACTTCCAAGAAGCAGATGGGCCAGGTTATGGGCGCACTCGGCAAGGCCACCGGCGGCAACTTCGATAAGCCTGCCGCGGCAAAGATCGTCGGAGCAAAGCTTGCGTAAGGGCCGAGCGGTACACAGTTGAGGCTGAGGGGGCGTGACCATTGCGGTCGCGCCCCTTTTTTGCTGGGCGGTGCTCATTGGGGACAGGCTTAAATGAGTGCCCAATGAGCGGGTACTCATTTAAACCTGTCCCCAATGAGTGGGTGGAAGGTTGCGGGTTCTTTACGGGAATGTAGTGTGGGCTGCGGAAACGTGGTTCTTTCCGTACAATAGTTCAACTCGTGTAAACGCAGGGAAGGGACATTCATGGCAGACATGATCGAGATCAAGCATCTCAACAAGTACTTTGGCGACCTGCATGTGCTCAAAGATATCAATCTCACCGTCAAACGCGGCGAGAAGCTCGTAATGATCGGGCCTTCCGGTTCGGGTAAGTCGACGCTCATCCGTTGTGTCGATTATCTGGAGGAGCCCACGTCGGGCGAGGTCGTCATCGACGGTACGCCGCTCACCAAAAAGAACCACCTGGAGATGGCTCGCAAGTACAGCTCCATGGTGTTTCAGCAGTTCAACCTGTATCCCAACATGACGGTGCTGGGCAACCTGACGCTCGCGCCCATCAAGCTGCAAAAGAAGAGCAAGGAGGAGGCGACCGAGATCGCCATCGCCGCGCTCAAGCGCGTCGGCATGGCGCATAAGGCCGGCGAGTATCCGCAGAACCTCTCGGGCGGTCAGCAGCAGCGCATCGCCATCGCCCGTGCCCTGTGCACCAAGCAGCCCATCATCCTGTTTGACGAGCCGACCTCGGCGCTCGACCCCGAGATGGTCCAGGAAGTCCTGGACGTTATGATTGAGCTCGCGCAGGAGGACATTACCATGATTTGCGTGACGCACGAGATGGGCTTTGCGCGCCAGGTGGCCGACCGCGTCATCTTTATGGAGGACGGCCGCATCCTGGAGGAGGGCACGCCCGAGCACTTCTTCGATAACCCCGAGAACCCGCGCTGCCGCGAGTTCCTGTCCAAGATTCTGCACTAGGCGCGGTGATGGACATGACGGATATGACGAGGGCGGCCGTGTCGCGCCGTCACTTTTTGCAGCTGGCTGGCGCCGGCATGCTCGCGCTGACGGGGACCGCGCTTACCGGTTGCGGCAACTCCACCAGCGGCGAGGGCTCCGACAAGGGGTCCAAGCTTGCGGCCATCAAGTCGCGCGGCCATCTGAATGCCGGCGTTAAGAAGGACGTTCCCGGCTATGGCTATTACGACACCGCCAAGGGCCGCTTTGAGGGCATGGAAGTCGATTTGTGCTACCAGATCGCCGCTGCCGTCTTCGGCGTGAGCTACAAGGAGGCCCGTGCCCAGGAGCTTGTCGAGTTTACCGACGTAACGCCCAAGACGCGCGGCCCGCTGATCGATAACGGCCAGCTCGACGTGGTCGCGGCGACCTACACCATAACCGACGAGCGCAAGAAGAGCTGGGATTTCTCGACGCCGTACCGTACCGACTACGTGGGACTCATGGTCAAGAAGCGTTCGGGTTTTACCTCGATTGAGGACCTGGACGGCAAGGTCATTGGCGTGAGCCAGGGTGCCACCACGCAGGGCTTGATTGAGCAGATGATCAAGGACAACGGCTTTAGCTGCAAGCCCGAGTTTAGGGCCTTTAGCGGCTACCCCATCATCAAGAGCTCGCTCGACGCCGGCAATATCGACGTCTTTGCCATGGACCGCTCCACGCTGGCCGGTTATATGAACGAGACCGTTGAGCTGCTGCAGCCCGAGGTCAAGTTTGGCGAGCAGGGCTACGGCGTGGCGACCAAGAAGGGCTGCGACCTTTCGGCCGTGGTCGATCAGGTGATTTGCGATCGCCTGGCCGACGGCTGGCTCGACCAAGAGGTCAAGACCTGGGGTCTTGTATAGGCACATCGTCCAAGGAAGGAATCAAATGCTCGAAGGATTATTTGACGCCGACCGTTGGTCGACGACATTTCAAAACATGGGGCCCTTCTGGGAGGGCTTTGGCGTGACGCTGCAAGTGGTCGTTGCCGGTCTACTGCTGTCGCTGGTACTGGGCACGCTGCTGGGCGTGTTCTCTACCACTCGTTCGCGCGTGCTGCGCGCCATAAGCCGCGTGTACGTGGAGTTTTACCAGAACACCCCGCTGCCCGTGCAGGTGCTCTTTATGTACATGGCCGGTCCGCAGTTTTTGCAGGCCATAACCGGTGCCGACCAGCCGGTGCGCATCGCGCCGTTTGTGCTGGGCTTCTTGGGTGTGGGCCTGTATCACGCGGCCTACATTTCGGAGGTCATCCGCACTGGTATCGAGGCGGTTTCGCGCGGTCAGATGGAGGCGGCCCAGAGCCAGGGCTTCACTCGCGCGCAGGCATACTGGTACATCGTGCTGCCCCAGACGTTCAAGATCATTTTGCCGCCGCTGTGTAACCAGGCGCTCAACCTGGTCAAGAACACGTCGGTGCTGGCGCTCGTGGCCGGCGGCGACCTTATGTACCGTTCCGACAACTTTGTGAGTCTGTACGGGTACCTGCAGGGATACATCGTCTGCTGCCTTATGTACTTCATCATCTGCTTTCCGCTCGCCATGCTGGTGCAGTGGCTCGAGCGCCGCTCAAAGGAGCGTCCGCGCGGTGTGAGCCTGGCCGAGCTGGGGCTCGACAACGTAGAGGAGGCCTAGCGCATGGAAATCTTCAACGCGACCAACCTGCTCTACATTTGGGGCGGCTTTGTTAAGACGATCGAGATCTCGGCGCTGTCGATCTTTTTCTCGCTCATCTTTGGCACGGTGCTGGCGCTCGTTAAGAGCTATGCGCCCCGCCCGTTCCGTATTTTGGTGAGTGCCTATATCGAACTGTTCCGTTGCACGCCGAACCTGCTGTGGATCCTGTTTATCTACTTTACGGTGCAGGGTTTGGACATTGTGATTTCGACCATCGCCTTTACGCTGTTTACCAGCGCTGTTATGGCCGAGATTGTGCGCGGCGGCCTCAACTCGATTCCGCGCGGCCAGTTTGAGGCAGCGCAGAGCCAGGGCTTTGGCTTCTTTGCCACCATGCGCTACATCATTCTGCCGCAGACGTTTAAGACGATCATCCCAGCGCTGTTTAGCCAGTGCACGACCGTCATTAAGGACAGCTCGTATCTTTCGGGCATTAACGTGGCCGAGCTCATGTACACGGCAAACGTCGTGATGGCCCATGCGATCGACCTGTCGCAGGTGCTTATGCTCTACGGCCTGGTGTTTGCGATGTACTTTGTGCTCAACTTTGGTATCTCGTTGCTGGTGAGAGCATATCAGAGGCGAATGGTGGCAGCGTAGAATGTGACAAAGGGACAGCCCCTTTGTCACATAGAGAAAGGAATCGCGATGAGCGATCTGGAGAACAAGAAGAATCCTGTGGTCATTACCATCGCGCGCGACTTTGGCGCCGAGGGCCACGAGATTGGTCGCATGCTTGCCGACGAGTTGGGGATTCCGCTGTACGATAACGAGCTGCTGGTACGTGCTTCGCTGCGCACAGGCGAGTCGCTCGACAAGATGGCCGCTTACGACGAGCGCCTGGCCGTGGAGAACATGGCGTTTCTGCCCGACCGCTACGATGCGCGTTCGTACTCGGATAAGTTGTTCCAAAAGATGAGCCAGGTGATTTTGGATCTGGGCGAGACCGAGAGCTGCATTATCGAAGGCCGCCTGTCCGATTATCTGCTGCGCAACAACCCCAACCACATTGCCGTGCTGGTGACCGCACCCTTTGAGGACCGCGTCGAGATCGTGCGCAAGAAGCGCGGCCTCAACAAAAAGAAGGGCGCCAAGCTGGTCAAGCAACAGCAGAAGGCGCGCGAGGCGTTCTATAAGCGCTACAGCGCCGGAAAGTGGAAGATGACGAGCGGCAAGGACATCGTCGTCAACCGCGCCAAGCTGGGCCGCGAGGGCTGCAAAGACGTTATCGCCGCTGCCTACCGCTACAAAGTGGCCCAGCTCGAAGGCTAACCGACCAAAACCATCACAAAGGTGCCTGTCCCCATCGTGGTGGTTGGGTGGTCGGCATAGAAAAAGTCCCCGCCGGGCGTGTGCTCGACGGGGACTTTGCCGCTTGATGGCTAGCGCTGTAGGTGATTACTCGCCCAGCAGGCTCTTGGTGATGGAGGCAGCGGCCTTCTTGCCGGCGCCCATCGCCAGAATGACCGTAGCGGCACCGGTGACGATGTCGCCGCCAGCCCAGATGCGGGGATCGGTGGTCTGGCCAGTCTCCTCGTCGGCAACGATGTAGCCCCACTTGTTGAGCTCCATCTTGCCGCCGATCTTCTTTGCGAAGGGGTTGGCGTTGGTGCCGATAGCCGAGATTGCGACGTCGCAGGGAATCTCCTCGATGGCGCCCTCGATGGGCACCGGGCGACGACGGCCGGACTCGTCAGGCTCGCCGAGCTCCATCTTCTGGACCTTGACGGCGCACACGGAGCCGTCCTCGCCAGCGACAAACTCGAGCGGGGAGACGAGCGGCAGAACCTCGACGCCCTCGGCCTTAGCATGGTGCAGCTCGGCGCGACGGCAGGGCATCTCGTCCTCGGTACGACGGTAGGCGATGATGGCGTGCTCGGCGCCCAGACGCTTGGCGGTACGGACGGCGTCCATAGCCACGTTGCCGCCACCAAAGACGACGACGTTCTTGCCGTGCTTGGTGGGGGTGTCGTACTCGGGGAACTTGTTGGCCTTCATCAGGTTCACGCGGGTGAGGTACTCGTTCGCGAAGAAGACGTTGGGCAGGTTCTCGCCGGGGACGTTGAGGAACTTGGGCAGGCCAGCGCCGGTCGCCACATAGATGGCGTCGAAGCCCTGCTCGAATAGCTCCTCGGCCGTGGCCATGTTGCCCACGACGGAGTTGTACTCAAACTTGACGCCCATGTCCTCCAGGCCGTCAATCTCGCGCTTGACGACCGCCTTGGGCAGACGGAACTCGGGGATGCCGTAGACCAGCACGCCGCCGCCGGTAAAGAAGGCCTCGAAGACGGTGACGTCAAAGCCGTTGCGGGCGAGCTCGCCGGCGCAGGTGATGCCGGACGGGCCGGAACCGACGACGGCGACCTTCTTGCCGTTCTTGGGAGCCATCTTGGGCGTGGAGGCGAGCTCGGGGCGGTCACCCAGGAAGCGCTCGAGCTGGCCGATGGCCACGGGCTCGGACTTCTTACCACGGATGCACTTACCCTCGCACTGGTTCTCCTGCGGGCAGACGCGACCGCAGATGGCGGGAAGCATGGAGTCCTCGCGGATGGTATCGAGAGCGCCGCCGAAGTCCTTCGCGCGGATCTGCTCGATAAAGCGGGGGATGTTGATGTTGACAGGGCAGCCCTCAACACAGAACGGCTTCTTGCAGTTGAGGCAGCGCTCGGCCTCGGCCAGCGCCATCTCCTCGGTGAAGCCCTTGTCGACGGGGCGGAAGTCGCAGGCGCGCTCGGCAGCCGGCTCCTCGTTATCGGGGGTGCGGGGCGACTTCATATCGGCAACGAAACGACCGTTAACTAGTGGCATGCGCAGCTCTTTTCCTCATAGGCCTTGAGGGACTCGCCCTCTTCGGAACGGTAAGCGGCCTGGCGGGCACGAAGGTCATCCCAGTCGACCAGGGTGGCATCGAAGTCGGGGCCGTCGACGCAAGCGAACTTGGTCACGCCGCCCACCTCGACGCGGCAGCAGCCGCACATGCCGGTGCCGTCAACCATGATGGGGTTGAGCGACGCGGTGATGGGGGTGTCGTACTTCTGGGCGATGAGGGTCGAGAACTTCATCATCGGAACGGGGCCGACGCAGAAGACCTGGCTCACGGCCTTGTCCTGCAGCAGGCGCTCCAGCGGAGCGGTTACAACGCCCTGCTCGCCGTAGGAACCGTCGTCGGTAGTGATGTGGATGTGGTCCTCGTCGAGGAGCTCGCGGAACTGGTCCTCCATGAGCAGGAGGTCCTTGGTGCGGGCGCCCATGATGGCGTGCACCTCGTGGCCGGTCTCGACCAGGTGCTTGGCGACCGGGAAGGCAATTGCCAGGCCAACGCCGCCGCCAATGACGGCGCAGGGGCCCTCGGCCATCTCGGTGGGAACGCCCAGCGGACCCACGACGTCGCGCAGCGACTCGCCGGCCTCGTAGGTGGAAAGCATTTCGGTGGTCTTGCCGATCACCATGAAGATGAACTCGACCCAGCCCTCGTCACCGTTCCAGCCGGCCAGGGTAAACGGGACACGCTCGCCCGTCTCGTTGGCGCGAACCATGAGGAACTGTCCAGCGTGCGCATGCTTGGCGATTGCAGGCGCCTCGATGCGGAACTTGAACACCTTCTCCGAGAACTGCGTCTTCTCCAGGATCTTATACATAGAACCCCTCTCTTGTTAGGGCCGCCGAACCGTGCCTCCACGGAAATGGACGGTAGCCCGAATAAAACCGTACGCGCACAGGCGTTGTGCAGACATACGGTGCAAATTATACCCTCATGGACATGTCACTTACGTGTGTCTTCGGCGGTTGGGAGCAGGGTTTATCCACTTTGGCCTACCAAAGGGGGAGAGGTTTATTTTGGTCGGTTTTATCAGGTAAAACGGCAAATGAGGCCGGCCCCATTTGGGGTGCTATGCATGTATGTCGGCGCGCGGTTGATTGCGATGCCGCAACTGGGGCGTTTCCGCAGGTAAAACCTGCCAAAATAAACCTGTTCCTAAATGATAGGTTTTAGTGCTTGCCGTTGGCGGAGGCGGCGCCGTTGACATGGTCGCGGGCATAGACCACGCCGTGCACGATCGCCAGGCCGGCGGCGTCGGCCGCGCGGGCGCAGGTGTCCTGGAAATCCTCGGCCTCGCGGGCGCGCAGCTGCTTAAGAACGTAGTCGGCGACGGCCATCTTGCCGGGAGGGTTGCCGATGCCGGTGCGGATGCGGCTGAAGTCGCGGCTGCCCATCTTGTCGATGATGGAACGCAGGCCGTTGTGACCGGCATGGCCGCCGCCCACCTTAACACGCACGTCGCCGGCGGGAATATCGAGCTCATCGTGGATTACGAGCAGCTCCTCGGCCTTGATCTTGTACTCGCGACAGAGCTTGGAGATGGGGCCGCCCGAGGTATTCATGTACGACTGCGGCTTGACCAGCACAATCTGGCGCTTGCCACCCTCTTCCTCAGCATCGTTGATATTGATGAGCGCGACCTCGGCACCGGCCTGGTTTTTCCAGTACGTGACGCCGGCCTGACGGGCCAGCTCGTCGATCGCCTTAAAGCCGGCGTTGTGGCGGGTCTCGGTATATTCCTCGCCCGGGTTGCCAAGCCCGGCAACCATGCGAATCTTAAGCGGCTGTGCAGCTGCCATGTTTGTCCCTTCGTTACACAAATAGTTCAATCAACGACAAAGGCTACCACGCCCGCCGAAGGCGAGACTTCGTTTCAGCGAAATCCCACCAGACAAAAGCGCGGCCGCGGCAGAGCGAGCCGTCGGAACAGAAGAAACCCCCGCGCGACCTTTGCGAAGCAAGGGGGAGCGCGGGGGTTTCTTCTGTTCCGACGGCGATGCGCCGGGTTGCAAGGACGATGCGACTACAGCGCGAAGTCGCCGCCGACGAGCGTGGAGACGGGCTCCTCGTGGTAAACGGCGGAGATGGCCTGAGCGAACTCCTCGGCGACCG
>CAUEQX010000014.1 GCA_959020035.1 uncultured Collinsella sp.
GTTCAGACGCTCGATGGCCGGACCGGAGAAGATGCCGTGGGTGGCGCAGACGTAGATGTCGCCAGCGCCCATAGCCTTGAGCTCCTTGACGTTGGCGCACAGGGTACCAGCGGTGTCGATCATGTCGTCGTTGATGATGCAGGTCTTGCCCTTGATGTCACCGATGATGCCCATGACCTCGGCGGCGTTGTGGCGCGGACGGCCCTTGTGGGCGATGGCCAGGTCGCAGCCGAGCATGTCGGACAGCTTCTTGGCGGCCTTGGCGCGACCCACGTCGGGGGAGACGACAACCAGGTTGTCGGTGTCGAAGTGCATGTCGTTGTAGTACTGGCCAAACAGCGGCAGCGCGGACAGGTGGTTAACCGGGATATCGAAGAAGCCCTGGATCTGGCCCTGGTGCAGGTCGAGGGTGATGATGCGGTTGACGCCGGCGCGCTCGAGCAGGTTGGCGACGAGGCGGGCGGTGATGGGCTCACGCGGGCCGGCCTTGCGGTCCTGGCGGGCATAGCCGTAGTGGGTGATAACGGCAGTGATGGAGCGGGCGGATGCGCGCTTGGCAGCGTCGGTGGCGATGAGCAGCTCCATGAGCATGTCGTTGACGTTGCCGCCGGCCACGGACTGAATCAGGAAGACGTCGGCGCCGCGGACGGTCTCGTCGTAGCGGGCGTAAATCTCACCATTGGCGAACTGCTTTAGCGTAAGGCCCGAAAGCTCGACCCCAAGGTACTCAGCAATCTTCTGAGCGAGGGGACGGTTGGAGGAACCGGAATACACGCGGATGGACTTGCGCATATTCTCCGACTTCTCGGGATCATTAATCGGCATTACCCTTCTCCTTTATATATCGAATGCCATATAGATGCCTTGTTGCATTGTAACCGCGCGACGGGGTTAATCGGGTCTTGATAACGTCTTTACCGTCAACGGACACGAACCGACCACTCATCCTGTCGCGCAGGTCACGATAGAAAAAAGGAGCCGCCCCCATGGGAACAGCTCCTTAGATGCTTGGTAAAACGTTATACCTCGTCGTCCTCGTGCAGACGGCGGCGATAATCGGCGGCCCAGCCCTCAATATTTACCTGGCGGGCACGACCCAGGCCAAGTGCGTCTGCCGGGACCGGCTCGGTGATGACGGAGCCGGCGGCCACGAGCGCGCCGTCGCCAATCTGGGCGGGCGCGACCATCATGGTGTCGGAGCCGATGAAGGCATCCTTGCCGATGACGGTCTTGTGCTTGTGTACGCCATCGTAGTTGCAGGTGATGGAGCCCGCGCCCACGTTGACGCCGGAGCCCATGGTGGTATCGCCGATGTAGGACAGGTGCGGCACCTTGGAGCCCTCGCCGATTGTGGACTTCTTGATCTCCACGTGCGTGCCGGCCTTGGAACCGTCGAGCATGTGGGTGCCCGGGCGCAGGTAGGCGCGCGGGCCGCAGTCGACGCCGTTCTCGATGACGGCCTCGACGGCGATGGTTTCATCGATGGTGCAGCCGCTGCCGACGGTGGTGTCGGTGAGGCGGCTGTTGGGGCCGAGCTGGCACTCCTCGCCCACGGTGACGTGGCCGATCAGGTGCGTCTGCGGCCACACGACGGTGTCGCGGCCGATGGTGGCGTCGGGGCCGATCCAGGCCTGCGTGGGGTCGATGAACGTGACGCCCTCGGCCATCCAGTGCTCGTTGATGCGGTCGCGCGCGATGGCGGTGAGCTGCGCGAGCTGAATGCGGCTGTTGACGCCCAGGCCGTCGCGGTAGTCATCGCAGTGGAAGATGGAGACCGCCTGGCCGTGACCCTTGAGGATTTCGAGCATGTCGGGCAGGTAGTACTCGGACTGCGCGTTGTCGTTGCCGATCTCGTTAATGTGGGCGGCGAGCTGCGCGCCGTCAAAGGCGTAGCAGCCGGCGTTGCACTCGAGCAACGTGGCGGCCTGCTCGGGCGTGCAGTCCTTCTGCTCGATGATACGCTCGATCTGACCATCGGCGCCCAGCTTGATGCGGCCGTAGCCGAAGGGGTCGGGCGGGGTCATGGTCATGACGGTGCAGGCGAGCTCGCCGGTGGCGACGGTTTGCGCGAACTTGGCGACGGTGTCGGCGGTGATGAGCGGCAGGTCGCCGTTGAGCACGACGACGGGGCCTTGCGTGATGCCGCAGGCCTCGAGCGCGACCTTCACGGCGTGACCGGTGCCCAGGCGCTCGGTCTGCTCGACGCACTCGACCTTGGTGGCGCTGCTGGCGTAGGCGCCGTCGATGAGGGCGCGCATCTCGTCGGCGTGGCTGCCGATGACGACCACGACGCGGCTGCAGCCGGCCTTGATGGTGGCGTCGACGATCCACTGAACCATGGGCTTGCCCAGGATCTTGTGCGAAACCTTGCAGTGGTTCGACTTCATGCGGGTGCCCTCGCCGGCAGCGAGGATAATTGCGGTTGCGTCCATGTGATCTCCTGTTACGTTATAGAGACGTGTGTTTGGAAACGATACACGGCGCAATATGATACCGCAGGCATATGATGAGCGCGTAACGATTGGATTGCGGCGGTTGAGGCTTGCGCCGCCGGCATGGCGTTTGCACTGCTTGCGTGCGGCGTTGGCGGTGCTGCGGAGCTGTCGTTTGAGCGAGGGGACGGGGGTGCCCGTGGACAACATACGAGAGGAGTTTGGCGGCGAGCCCGTCGCGGCATTCTCGATGTCGCATCCGGCTGTGCCGGCACTCTATATAGTGCTGACGCTGGGGCTCACCATGTTCTCGATGCAACCGGTGCTGATCGCGCTGTCGCTTGCGGGCGGGCTGGCGTATGGATTTGCGACGCGTGGGGCTGCCCGCACGCTGGGCGCACTTCGCTGGCAGCTGCCGGTGATTTTGATTATCGCGCTGGTCAATCCGCTGTTTAGCGCTTCGGGTTCGACGGAACTGTTCCGTATTGGCATGCGCGCGGTGTATCTGGAAAGCATGGTATACGGCCTGTGCATGGGTGGGCTGTTTGTGGCGAGCGTGCTGTGGTTTGAGGCCGCGGCGTCGATGCTCGAATACGACAAGGTACTCGCGCTGCTGGGTAACGCCGCGCCGGTGATCGCGCTCATGATCTCGATGTGCATGAGGCTTATCCCGCAGTTTTTGCGCCGCGGCCGCACGGTGCTGGCGGTGCAGGATGCGATTGATGTGCCGGGCCGCGCGCCGGTCGACCCCGTGCGCTCGCGCCTGCGGGCGTCGAGCGTGTTGATGGGCTGGGGCATGGAAGATTCGCTGGAGCGCGCGGACGCGATGCGCTCGCGCGGGTGGGGTGCCGTGACGCGTCGTACGACGTATGCGTGGTATCGACTGGGGCGCGGCGACGCTGCCGCGCTGGTTGGACTTGCGGTGTTTGGCGCCGCCGCGGTGGCGGTGGCGTGGACCGCGACGACGCAGTATTCGTTTTACCCGCAGCTTTTGGTGCCGGCGCCGTGGCCGGGCTATGTCGTGTACGCTGCCTGGATGGTGCTGCCCTGCGTGTTGCATGCGATTGATGAGAAGAGGTTCGGCTGATGGCTCGGTTGGATAGGGGCCCGGTGTCGGGCGCGGCGTGCGGCCCGGATATGCCGGCGATTGAGGTGCGGAGCCTGAGTTTTGCCTACCCCGATGCTGATGCTGCGGTGCTCGAGGGGCTCGACTGGTCTGTTCCCCAAGGTGCATTTGCGCTGCTTGTTGGCGGTACCGGATCGGGTAAGTCGACGCTGCTGTCGCTGCTCAAGCCCGAGATCGCTCCGGCGGGCGAGCGTACTGGCGATGCGCGCGTGCTGGGCGAGAACGTTGCCGACATGGACGTGCGGGCATCGGCGGAGCGCGTGGGCTATGTGTTTCAGGATCCCGAGAACCAGATTGTGTGCGAGACCGTGTGGCACGAGATGGCGTTTGGCCTAGAGAATCTGGGTGTGTCGCGCGACGAGATGCGCCGCCGTGTTGCCGAGACCAGCTATTTCTTTGGTCTGGAGGACTGGCTTCATCGTGATACCGATACGCTTTCGGGTGGCCGCAAGCAGCTGCTGTCGCTTGCCGCCGTCCTGGCGCTGCGTCCGCGCGTGCTGCTGCTCGACGAGCCCACGTCTCAGCTCGATCCCGTTGCTGAGAAGAATTTTCTGCACGCGCTGTTTCGTGTGAATCGCGAGTTGGGCTGCACGGTTGTCGTGGCCACGCACCAGCCGCGCCCGATGCTCGAATACGCGACGTGCGCGTACCGGATTGAGGGCGGGCGCGTGCGCGAGGTGGCGGATATGGCATCTTTGGGACGCCGAGAATCGCTGTTTTCCGATGACACGTTGGGGTGGGGTGCCATCCGATGTGCAAAAAATGGAGTATTCAGCAGGCGTGAGGACAATTTGGGCTCTCTGGAGCCGCCCGGGGTCGTATCGAGCGCAAAAAAAAGTTTGGAATTGGACAAATCGTCCGAATTTGTGGCGCAAACGTCGCTCGAGAACGGCTTGGAAGCCTTCTCGCGCACGGATGGAAGCAGAATACTCCAAAAAATGCACGGCGGGTCGGCTACCACCCTGTCGGAAGGCTGGTTTCGCTACGATCGAGCGTCCGGCTGGGTGCTGCGCGGGCTCGATGCGTCGTTTTCGGCCGGTGCGGTGCATGCGATCGTGGGCGGCAACGGATGCGGTAAGTCGACGATACTCTCGGTGCTGGCGAAGACCGCCAAGCTGCAGCGCGGCCGCATGGTGCGCGGAGCGGCCTCGGCGGCGCTGCTGCCTCAGAATCCCAAAGCATTGCTGGTTGCCGAGACGGTTCGCGATGAGCTGATGGAATGGGCCTCGACCTGCGGATATGACGAGAACTTGGCGCGGGAGCGTGCGGCGAGCTTGGGGTTGTCGGGTCTGGATGGACGCCATCCGTACGATCTTTCGGGCGGGCAGCGTCAACTGCTGGCATTGGCAAAACTGCTGCTAATCGGCCCCGAACTGCTATTGCTCGATGAGCCCACCAAGGGTCTAGACCTGTTCAGCCGCCGCACCATCGCCCGCGCCCTGCGTGACCATGCGAAGGCTGGCGGCACCGTCATCATGGCTACGCACGATTTGGACTTTGCCGAGCAGGTAGCCGACGACGTCGCCATGATGTTTGACGGCGAGATTGCCTGCATGGAGTCCCCGGCCGACTTCTTTGCCGATAACGTGTTCTATAGGGCGTGATGGGATGACGGACTGTCGTTTCTCGCGTTTGCTTGCAAAACTGGAGATCCCGCTGTTGTTGGCGGTGCCGGCGGTGATGGCTGCCGCGTTGCTGGCGGGTGTTGAGCAGACAGCGTTGGCCATGCTGGTTGTGGTGGCGTTGGTGCTTGCGCTGTTCTTTGCGGGCTATGAGGCATCGCGTCCAGGCCTGCGTCAGATTATGCCCACGCTGGTGCTGGCGGCGCTGGCGGCGGCGGGGCGCATCCTGTTTGGACCCATTCCCGACTTTAAACCCGTGAGTGCCATCGCCATTATCGCCGGGGCGACACTCGGTCGTCGTAACGGCTTCATGGTCGGTGCGCTGGCAGCGCTGACCAGCAATTTCTTTTTTGGACAGGGCATGTGGACGCCATGGCAGATGTATGCCTGGGGTCTGGTTGGCTATGTTGGCGGCGCGCTGGCGCATGCGGGCGCGTTCGACCGCGCCGACGGCACCGTGCGATTGCCGGCGCTACTGGCGTACGGCTTTGCGTCGGGCTTGCTCTATGGCGTCGTGATCAACGCGTATGACATCATTGGTTTTGTGCAGCCGCTCACGTGGGCGGGAGCCGTGGCGCGTCTTGCCACGGCAGTGCCGTTCGATATCACACACGGCCTCGCGACCTGCGTGTTTTTGGCCGCCTTGTACAAGCCTTGGTGCCGTCGCATTAACCGTGTCGTCGTGAAATACGGGCTGTAAGGCATTTCGCGTTCCCTCACGAACTTGCGGTGGAATAGTTCTCGTTTTTGGCTATTTGCTGCCCAAACAGGAACTATTCCACCGCAACTTATAGGGGGAGAGGGGTCACATGATCTGTTTTCCTCTGTCCCCCAGGAATTGCTTGGCGCTAGAGCTCTAGCGTGAGGGTGACGGGGCAGTGGTCGCTGCCGAAGATATCGCCGCGGATACCGGTGTCGCGCACGGTATTGGCGATTGAATCACTTACCAAGAAGTAATCGATGCGCCAGCCGGCGTTGTTCTTGCGGGCATTAAAGCGATAGCTCCACCAGCTGTAGACGCCCTCGACGTCTGGATTAGCCGTGCGCCAGGTATCGGTAAAGCCGGCGTTGAGCAGCTCGGTAAACTTGCCGCGTTCCTCGTCCGAAAAGCCTGCGTTGCCGCGGTTGGACTTGGGGTTCTTAAGGTCGATCTCCTCATGCGCCACGTTAAAGTCGCCGCAGGTTACGACGGGTTTGCCGGTCTCGCGCTCGAGCGCGTTCAAAAAGCCGCGGTAGGCATCGTCCCAGGCCATACGCACGTCGATGCGCGCGAGCTCATTTTGTGCGTTGGGCGTATAGACGTCGACAAACCAAAACTTGTCGAACTCGAGCGCACAGACGCGGCCCTCGGTTGCGGCTTGGGCGACGAGCTCGGCCGCCTCGTTCTCGCCGGCGTAGGGTAGCAGTGCGTCGGCGTGCAGCACGCGCAGCGGTTCCTGGCGGCTAAAGACCGCAGTGCCCGAATAGCCTTTACGCTCGGCGTAGCTCCAGGTTTGGTGATAGCCGGGCAGGTCAATATCGACCTGGCCCTCCTGCAGCTTGGTCTCTTGCAACGCCAGGATATCGACGTCGAGTTCTTGCGCGATCTGGATAAAGCTCGGGTCCTTTTTGAGCACGGCGCGCAGGCCGTTGACGTTCCACGAGGCGAAAGTGTAAGTCTGAGGCATGGTGTCCTTTCGACGGGGTTGGCAGGCTTAAGATTAGCGCAACAGGGGCGGTGGTGGGCACCGCGCGTGCTGACCCAAAGGCCGCATGCTGGGACATCGCCCGACGCTGCCCGACCAACAAGGACGGAGGACTCATATGACGCAGGCAATAACGGATCCCAAGCAGGCCTCCGCCGCGCTGGCGGAGCTGTTCGGCACCCATAAGCGCGTGGTCTTCTTTGGCGGCGCTGGTGTTTCCACGGCAAGTGGCATTCCCGATTTCCGCAGCGTGGACGGCCTGTATCACCAGCAGTTTGCCTATCCGCCCGAGACCATGCTGTCGCATAGCTTTTACGAGGCGCATCCTGCGGAGTTCTTCGACTTTTACCGCACCAAGATGATCGCGCTCAACGCTAAACCCAACCGCTGCCACACCAAGCTGGCCGAGCTGGAGCGCGCCGGCAAGCTCGACGCCGTGGTGACGCAAAATATCGACGGCCTGCATCAGATGGCCGGCTCACAGCGAGTGTTTGAGCTGCACGGATCGGTCCATCGCAACATTTGCCAGTCGTGCGGCGCGGTCTATAGCGCCGAGTGGATTTGCTCGCGCGAGCACGAGGATGCCGTGGGCGTGCCTGCGTGCCCCGCGTGCGGTGGCCGCATCAAGCCCGATGTAGTGCTCTACGAAGAGCCGCTCGACGAGCATGTGTTGACCGGTGCCGTTGCCGCCATCGCCGCGGCCGATGCCCTCATTGTGGGTGGGACCTCGCTCGTGGTGTATCCGGCGGCGGGCCTTACGCGTTACTTTACCGGCGATACGCTGGCCATATGCAACCTTGCTCCCACCGATCAGGATGCAAATGCCGACCTGCTGATTTCTTGCGACATCGCGGCCGCGTTTGCGTTCTAGCCCGCGCGCGCGGATACAATAGAAAGACTGAGTGCAAAGCGACCCCGCCGCCAGCTCCCCAAGCTCGGCGGCGTGGGCATTTTAGGAGGATGTTCATGGCGAACGACAGCAAGACATGGCGGTGCGGAAAGTATGAGCTCAGCTTTGACCGTCCGCGCATCATGGGCGTCCTCAACGTGACGCCCGATTCGTTTAGCGACGGCGGGGAGCACTTCGACCCCGATGCCGCCATCGAGTACGGCCTGGCGATGCTCGATGCCGGCGCCGACATCATCGACGTGGGCGGTGAGTCCACGCGCCCTGGTTTTACCCCGGTCAACCCCGACGAGGAAGCTCGCCGCGTGCTGCCCGTGGTGCGCGCGCTGGCCAAGGAGGGCGCCATCGTCTCGATCGACACGCGTCATGTGGCGGTTGCCAAGGCGGCCGTGCGCTGCGGCGCCTCGATCGTCAACGACGTGACGGGCTTCACCGATCCCAAGATGGTCGAGTTTGTTAAGACGAGTACCTGCGGCGTCATCGTGATGCATGCCGGCGAGGTCGCCGCGCCCACCCGCACGCACGCAACGGTGCAGCTCGATACCTCGGCAGCGGCGTTTGTTGCCGAGAAGGCGCGCGAGGCGGCTGCCGAGGCCGCGCGTGAGGCCGAGAAGCCGCCGTCGCGGCAAGCTGCTGGGCGATCCTAAGCCGGAGACCAAGCTTCCGGGCGGCGTGGTGCAGACCTCGTTGCCGTTTGGCGAACCGGAGCCCACGTCCGAGCCTGCAAGCGAGCAGGAGACGCCGGCCGCCGAGCAGGCTGCTGCAGCTGAGACCGTCGCGCTCGCGCCCGAGGCCGCGCCCGCAGCCACCGAGGCCGCATCGGAGCCCAATGACCGCCTGGCCGCCATGATGCGCCGCAGCGCCCGCCGCGAGGAAGCCTACGTGCCCACCTCGCAGCTCCGCCGTTTCACCCTGCCCGATTCGGCGCCCATCATGCGCCGCGTCATGGGCTTTCTGTCCGACCAGGCCCGCACGCTCATCCATGCCGGCGTGTCGCGCGACCGCATCTGCATTGATCCTGGCCCGGGCTTTGGTAAGTCGGCTAACGAGGACATCGTCATCCAGCGCGAGACTGCCAAGATGGCGTCACTGGGCTATCCGCTCATGTGCGCCGTGTCGCGCAAGCGCTTTGTGGGCGCCGTCTCGGGCGTGACCGAGGCCGCCGAGCGCGATGCCGCTACGTTTGGCGTGTGCCTGGGCGCCATCCAGGCCGGTGCCAACATCGTGCGCGTGCACGACGCCGCGGGTTTTGCGCAGTTCCTGAACGGTTACTGGGCGGTTGCCAAGCCGCAGCCGCGCCGCGCGTTTGTGGCTGTGGGCTCCAACCTGGGGCATCGCTGCGACAACATCCGCGCTGCACGCGAGATGATCGCCGAGATTCCACTCACCTGCGTGTCCAACTCCTCCAAGATTTACGAGAGCGAGCCGGCCTACGAGACGCGCCAGGACGCGTTTGCCAACGCCGTCATCGAGATCAAGACCGAGCTGGCGCCGCTGGTGCTGCTCGATGAACTCATGAAGATCGAGGCTGAGCTGGGGCGCGACCGCTCCAAAAAGGCCAAGGCCAACGGTCCGCGCACCATCGACCTGGACCTGCTCTGGATGGACGGCGAGACCCACGGCGGCAAAAAGCTGCGCCTGCCGCATCCGCTGATCGGCGAGCGCGATTTTGTGCTGGTGCCGCTCGAGGACTTGATGCACGACCCGGCGCGGTTCTTCCGCTACAACGGTGTCGAGGTCAAGGAGCCCGAGGACCGCGTGGGCCATATCGTGGGCGAATTGGGGCGTATGTAGATGATCGAGATGAACGCTGTTGCCGCCGGTACCGAGCTTGACGCCGCGCGCGACGCGGGCCGCGAGGGTGTGTCCGCGGGCTGGTGCGCTTGGAGCGCGGGCGAGGCGTCGTTGACGTTTTCGCTGGTCGTGCGTCCGGATGTGAACATGCATGCCTTCCACGGCCTGCCGTTTGTGGCTGCGATGGGCATGATGGACGCGCTCGTGGGCACGGCTTCGACGCCGGGGTTGGGCCTTGCCGGTAAGGTGGGTATCCAGTGGCCGAGCGATATCGTGTGCGGTGCGCCTGCGTTTGAGACGTCGCTCGCGCGTGTTGCCGTGAACGGCGGTGCCGGTGCTGCGGGCATGTTCGGTGCCGTGACGGTGGATATTGAGCGTTCGGCGCTGGGCGAGCTTGGTGTGGACGTGGCTGACGAAGCGCTGGTCGAGGAGTTGGCCGCCGCCGTGCTGACCCGTGTGGACACCTGGGCGGTTGTTGCCAACACGCCGCAGGGCGCTGCCGGTCCGCTGGCCCCCGTGTTGGGCGAGTACTTCGACATGGTGCCGCTGCTGGGCCGCCAAGTTGCGGCGGTGTCGCCCAACGGCTTGCCGCTTGCGGTCGGTGTGTTTGCGGGCCTGGACATCTGGGGTCGCGCGACCATTAAGACCGATGCCGGCGAGCAGGAGTTTCCGCCCGAGGCCGTACGAATTCGCGGACTGTAACGCGAGGCGCCCGCGCTCAAAGATAACGATGACAACGAAAGCTCTCCTCGGCTTGCACCGGGGAGGGCTTTGCGTGACTGCGGGGTAGCACCTCGGACCTATTCCTCAAAACTGAAAATTTATCGATTTTGAGGAATAGGCTTGGCGAACGTTTGCGGGGGCTGTGGCATCGGACATGCTCGACTTAAGCCCCTGCTCTATCCCAGCTCCTGCATGCGGCGGTAGATTTCGCAGATGCCCTTGATGGTGAGTTGACCGTCTACCACGTCGAAGGCATCGGTCGAGCCGGCGACGATGCCGGCGAGACCGCCTGTGGCGACAACGGTGGCATCGTCGCGGCCCAGCTCGCGCTTCATGCGCGCGACCAGGCCTTCGGCCATGGCGGCGGCGCCCATCACGGCGCCGACCTTGATGCATTCCTCGGTGTCACGGCCGATGGCGTGCTCGGGCGCCTCGAGCGGCACGCTGGCGAGCTTGGCGGCACGGGCAGCAAGCGCGTCCATGGAGATACGGATGCCCGGCGCAATCGCTCCGCCAATGTAATAACCGTCCTCATCGATGACGTCGATATTGGTCGCGGTGCCAAAGTCCACCACGATTGCCGGCGCGCCGTAGAAAGTTTCGGCCGCAACGGCGTTAGCGACGCGATCGGCGCCTACGGCTTGGGGACGCGCCGCGCGCAGCTTGGTCACCGCGGCCGTCTGCGGCCCGATGACGATGGCGTCCGCGGCAATGCGGTCGGCCACGGCGTGCCATTCGCGCGAGAGCTGCGGCACCACGCCGGCAAAGGCGATCGCGTCGACCGCGCCGAGCGAGAGGTCGTACATCTTAAAGAAGCCCATCAGGCGCACGTGGATCTCGTCGGCGGTATAGGAGCGGTCGGTGGGCATACGCCACGACTGCACCAGCTCGTCTCCGTCAAACAGCCCCATGGCCGTCTGCGTGTTTCCCATATCGATAGCGAGCAGCATGTCTACTCCCGGTGTTGGCATAAAAGGACGCGCACCATTGTATACGTGCCGTCGACGGCGCTCGGCTGCGATTCGTTTACGGTGATAGGGGCTGAGGGGTTTAAATATGAAGGAATTATGCTCTACGAGATTTTCCTTGCCGTTTACCGAACTCCCGCGTAATATTCTTTCTTGCGCACATGAGGCGCCCAGACATTGCGGGGTGGAGCAGTCTGGTAGCTCGTCGGGCTCATAACCCGAAGGTCGTAGGTTCAAATCCTGCCCCCGCGACCAAGAACTTGCAGCTCGTCGGCCTAGCCGGCGAGCTTTTTTGTTATTTCGGGACCGTGTTTTCGGTCCAATTCTCGGCCTCTCAAACAAAATCTCGATCCGTAACATCTAGACCCGATTTGGGCGGCTAGGTGTTACAGATCGAGATATACCGGTGGGTTGGGTCCCGTTTGTCTAAATCTGTAACACGAGGGACGGTTTTTGCCGAGTAACCGTTACAGATTGAGATTTTCTAGCAGGCGGGTTTGGTTTGTCTCGATCTGTAACAGATAGGGGCCAAAAGTGGGCCTAGCTGTTACAGATCTAGATTGTTGAGGATGGGCCGAGAGGAATGTCTCGATCTGTAACAGTAAGACCCGGTTTTGCCGAGTAACTGTTACAGATTGAGACAAACTGACGGGCCGTCCCGTCCCATCCACCTGCTGCCACCTGATATTCGCCGATTTCCGTTGTGCCGCCATGCCCCCATGCCATATCCTCTAGACAACTACGCGGCATCATCGCCGCCGCGCCTACAAGAGAGGAATGTCCATGACCGCACCTGCATCCAAGCTGCTCCAGCCCATTACGGTTGGCCCCCTTGAGCTCAAGAACCGCATTATGTTCCCGCCGCTGACCACCGGCTACGAGGAGCGCGACGGCTCCATTGGCGAGCGCAGCCTGGCTTTTTACGAGCGCCTGGCCCGTGGCGGCGTGAGCTACATCGTCATCGGCGACGTCGCTCCCGTCATGACCGCAAGCCCCACGCCCAAGCTGGCGACCGACGCCCAGATCCCCACGTTTAAGGCGCTGGCCGATGCCGTCCACAAGCACGGCGCCAAGGTCGCGCTGCAGTTGTTCCACCCCGAGTACGACGTGCCCGGTGTCGGCCGCATGGTCATGGGATCCATGGCTGCCGCCAAGGCCGCGCAGGAGGCCAAGGCCGCCGGTGACGAGGAGACCTTTGCCGCCAAGATGGCCGAGTCCAACGAGATTCGCAACCAGGCCTACGCCAAGCTGCACCACGATATGCAGCACTTTGTGAACGAGGCGAGCGTAGAGCAGCTCACCCAGATCAAGGAGGCCATTGCTGCCTCGGCCGCTCGCGCGCAGCAGGCCGGGATCGACGCCATCGAGGTCCACGGCGACCGCCTGGTGGGTTCGCTGTGCTCGGCCATCCTCAACCAGCGCACCGACGAGTACGGTGGTTCGTTCGAGAACCGCGTTCGCTACGCGCTGGAGGTCGTCGCTGCCATTAAGGAAGCCGCGCCGCAGCTGATGGTGGAGTACAAGCTCCCCGTGATCATGGAGAACCCAGACGGCACGCCGCGCGGCAAGGGCGGCCTGCAGCCCGACGAGGCCTGTGAGTTCGCCAAGCTGCTCGAGGGCGCGGGCATGGACATGATCCAGGTCGCGCAGGCTAACCATACCTGCAACATGGGAGACACCATTCCGCCCATGGGCGCCATGCCCTACAACTGGACGCTGCCCGTGGCCGAGCGCGTCAAGGCCTTGGTCTCCGTGCCGGTGGCAACCGTCGGCCGCGTTGTCTCGGTCGAGGCCGGCGAGAAGATTCTGGAAGACGGCGCGGCCGACATCATCGCGTACGGCCGTTCGCTCATGTGCGACCCCGACATTGCGCTGAAAGCTGCCACGGGTGAGCCCATCCGCGAGTGCCTCAACTGCAACAAGGGCTGCGTCGACGCGATTCAAAACCGCAAGTACATCTCGTGCGTGCTCAACGCCGAGAACGGCGACGAGGCGACCATCGCCATCAAGCCGGGCGAGGGCGACAAGAAGATCGCCGTGGTGGGCGGCGGTATTGCTGGCTTGGAGGCCGCGCGCGTGGCGGCCAAGCGCAGCTACGATGTGACCGTTTACGAGGCGAGCGATCATCTGGGCGGCCAGATTGTGCTGGCGGCCGCGCCTCCGCGCAAGGACGAGATTATGCGCTCGGTCGAGTACTACGAGAAGATTCTGCCTGGCCTGGGCGTGAAGGTTGAGCTCAACCATGTCGCTACCGCTGAGGACCTCAACGCCGCCGACGCTGCGATTGTTGCCGTGGGCGCGCACGACGTGGTCATCCCCGTTCCGGGTGCCGACTCGGAGAAGGTCGTCTCGAGCTGGGACGTGCTGGCCGGCAAGGTGGAGCTCAGCGGGCGCGTCGCCGTCATTGGCGGTGGCCTGGTGGGCACCGAGACTGCCGAGTACCTGCTGCAGCACGGCTGCGAGGTGGCGATCGTGGAGATGCTCGACAAGATTGCCGCGGGCGAGTCCGAGACCATTCTGCCACTGATCATGAGCGACTTTGCAGAGCAAAACGTGGAGCAGCACGTGAAGACCCGCCTGACCGCCATTACCGACGAGGGCGTGGAGGCTGTGCGTACCGCCGAAGACGGCGCCGAGGAGCCGGTGAAGATCGCCTGCGATTACGTGGTGATGGCCGTGGGTTCCAAGGCCAACATGTTTGACCTGGACGGCGTAACGGTGCCCGTGACCTGCGTGGGCGACTGCTCGGGCGAGCGCACCGCCGACATTGCCAGCGCCATCCGCACGGCATATCACGCGGCCAACGAGCTGTAGTTAACTTCGCGGCCAGGCGGGGCGGTAGCACGGATCCGTTTCGCCCGACTGCGTCCCGTCGGGTGTCAATCGGTGCGGGGCCTGCAAGCGCAGCAGGTCCCGCCCTTTTGTTTTGCTCCGGTGGATGGCAATGCGCGGTAATCATGAGGAGTGAGGACGTCTATTGCCTTGCAGATTACTCAAAATTATTGGGGGAGGGGTTAATAACTATATCTTCTATACCAAAGGACATAAAGAGATGCCAATTTTGTTGACAAGCGAATGACGATTAGCTGCGAGTCAGCTACCAGCGTAAATAATCGATAAAGAAATGTCGTAATTTGGTGCCAAATGCCCAGATAACGCCGCGTCTATTTTAATTAACTGATTTGAGCAAACAGTAAAATGCTACTATCTAACTTGCACGTAAGAAAGCAGATTAACGGTTAAGGCTAAGAAGTGGCTGGTATGTCGGAAGCAACTAGGACTCGCACGCATGCGCCCGAGGTTGGGCAGCGCGCCGTCGAGGTCCTCCAAGAGGGGGTCGGTCATCGTGCCCTCGCCGCGGAGCTCGGCATTCCCCAGGCCACGGCTCGTCAGTGGGCTCGCGCATATGCCGTGGGCGGTGCCGACGCCGTGCTCAACGCGGGTTCTCATCACCGCACGTATTCGTATGATGTCAAGCTCGCTGTGGTAAAGGACCGCCTGGAAAACGGCCTGACGGTTCGCGAGGCCATGATCAAGCACAAGATTCCCAGCGAGTCTTCGGTCAAGGCTTGGTGCCGCCAGTATCGCGATGGCGGCGCGGATGCGCTGGTCGATAAGCCGCGTGGCCGCAAGCCGCGCGTTAAGCAGGCAGAGTAGCAAGAGGGTGCGCCCGCGGGGGCGCATTTTTCTTGCCGTGCCACTGCTCCAAAGCGGACGTGCCCTTACCCCGTACGCCTAAAACTCCCCAGTTGACCGAAAACCTGCCGCCGCTGCTCCTCAATTGAGCTATAACGTTAAACAATTGCAGCGTTTTTGCATGGGGGAGTGATGGTATGACGCTACTGTATTTCCTTACCCTGTTTCCGCTGGTACCGGCGCTGGGCATGCTGCTCGCGCGCGGTGACCGCGCCCGCGATGCGGTGGGGCTCATAGGTTCCGGCATTATTATGGCGGTGACAGTCGTAGTCGCCGTCATGTTTTTTGGCACGGGTCCGCAGAGCTTTGAGGTTGCCCCCGGCACCTCGCATGTGCTCTCCATCATCAGCTCCGCCATCGATGTCATCCTGTGCGCCGTCATCCTGTACAACGCGTACAAATATAGGAACGCGCTCACCACGGTGCTCGGCATAGTCCAGCTGGTGGGCTCGCTCGCCTTTGCGGTCATGACGCTGCCCGCGGCCGAGGTCGTCACCGCCACGCCGCTCTACCTGGACTACATGAGCGTGATCATGGTCCTCGCCGTCGGCATCGTCGGCAGCCTAATCTGCGTGTATGCCTTGGGCTACATGAAGGACTTCCAGGCCCATGACGAGCACGAGGCCGCGCTGCGCGGGCAGACCGCGCCCGACCGACGCCCGCAGTTCCTGGCGCTTATGTTCCTGTTCCTCTCGGCCATGTTCGTCATCGTGACGAGCGACAACCTTGAGTGGCTGTTCTGCGGCTGGGAAATCACCACCGTGTGCTCGTTCCTCATGATTGGCTACACGCGCACGCCCGAGGCCATCAAGAACGCCTTCACCCAGATCATCCTCAACATGCTGGGCGGTATCGCGTTTTTGGCCGGACTCATGTACCTGCACGTTAACGGCATGCCGCTGACCATCTCGGGCATGATCGAGCTTTCCGGCGCCGGCACCGCGCAATCCGCGCTGCTGGTGATGCCGGTCATCCTGTTGTCGCTCGCCGCCCTTACCAAGGCCGCGCAGATGCCGTTCCATACTTGGCTGCTGGGTGCCATGGTTGCCCCCACGCCCACGAGCGCCCTGCTGCACTCGTCAACCATGGTCAAAGCCGGCGTGTTCCTGATGGTCAAGCTGAGCCCGCTCTATGCCATCTATCCCGTGACTGGCTTTATGGTCACGAGTGTGGGTGCCATCACGTTTTTGCTCGCTGCCCTCATGGCCATCTCGCAGAGCAACGCCAAACGCGTGCTCGCGTACTCCACCATCTCCAACCTGGGCCTTATCAGCGCCTGCCTGGGCGTCGGCGCGCCCGAGGCCGTGTGGGCCGCCATCTTCCTGATCCTGTTCCATACGGTGGCAAAGTCGCTGCTGTTCCTGTGCGTGGGCACGGCCGAGCATCATATCGGCAGCCGCAATATCGAGGACATGGACGGTATGTTCAGCCGCATGCCGCACCTGACACGCCTGATGATGCTGGGCATCATGGGCATGTTCGTGGCGCCGTTTGGCATGCTCGTGTCCAAGTGGGGCGCCCTGGTGGCGTTTGCGCAGACCGGCAACGTGCTCATGATCATGGTGCTTGCCTTTGGCTCGGCCGCGACGTTTTACTTCTGGGGCAAGTGGCTTGCCAAGCTTTCGGGCGTCGACCCCACGGCTCAAAACGTTGAGGTCAATGTCCATAAGACCGAATGGATGGCGCTCAACACCATCGCCGCGCTGCTGATTCTGTGCTGCGTGGCGTTCCCGGTTATCTCGAGCGGCCTGGTGTCGCCTTACCTCGCCATGGTGTTTGGCCGCGTGCCGTACGTTATTGGCAAGGACGCCATGTATCTGATGGTGGTTATCGTGGCGTTTATCGCCGTGGTGCTGCTGACGTCGTTCCGCGTGAGCAATAAGCCGCACGTCAACGTGTACCTTTCGGGCGTGGGAACCGACAAATATCGCCATTTCCGCGGCTCGATGGGACACGAGGTGAAGGCCGAAAAGCGCAATTGGTACTCGGAGGACGCCCTTGGCGAGAAGCGTATTGGCCCCGCGGGTAGCGTCGTGTGCTGCAGCATTATCTTGTTTGCGCTGCTGTGTTGCGCGTGGATTGGACCCGAGCGGCTTGCCATGAGTGCACCCTCGGTGCTGCGCGGCAAGTATTTTGAAGGTTCGGGCGTCTTGGGCATCTTTATAGGCACCGTGGCGTTTGCCCTGATTGCGCCTTTGGTTGGTGGCCTGATCGATGGTCTTGACCGTAAGCTTTCGGCCCGCATGCAGGGCCGCGTGGGCCCGCGCCTGCTGCAGCCCTTCTACGACGTTGCCAAGCTGCTGCGCAAGGCCCCCGCCAGCGTAAACACCATGGACGATACCTACATGGCGTGCGCGCTCATCTTTACCGTCGTGGGCGGCGGCATCTTTGTGTCGGGTTCCAACACGCTGCTGTGCGCCTTTATGGTGACGCTCGCCGCGATCTTTGTGGTGCTGGCGTCCGCCTCGACGCAAAGCCCGTTTGCCCAGGTCGGCGCCGATCGTGAGTTGCTGCAGGTTATGAGTTACGAGCCCGCCGTTCTGCTGATGAGCGTGGGCCTGTACCTTGCTACCGATAGCTTCGATTCCATCGCCGTGACGGGGCAGTCGGCCCCCATCATCGTGTACAGCGCGCCTATTTTCCTCGCGCTGCTCGCGGTGCTTACCATCAAGCTGCGCAAGTCGCCGTTTGACCTTTCGTACTCGCATCACGCGCATCAGGAGATCGTCCAGGGCGTCGCCACCGAGATGAGCGGCGGCACGCTGGCCAAGATGACCCTTATGCACTGGTGCGAGACCGTGCTGTTTTTGATGTGGGTGGGCATGTTCTTTGTTTGGGACAACCCGGTGAGCTGGGTCGTAGCCCTGGTCGTGATGGCCGCGACGTATTTTGTCGAGGTGCTGATCGACAACACCTTCGCACGCAGCACCTGGCGCAGCTGCTTTAAGCTCGGATGGGGCGTGGCGCTGGTGTTTGGCCTGCTCAACCTTATGCCCATCCTCGTCGACGTGTTTATTTAGGAGGCGGCATCCATGGATCATAAAATGTCGCGCTCGCCGTGGGTTATTCATTACGACGGCTCGAGCTGCAACGGATGCGATATCGAGGTGCTGGCCTCGCTCACGCCGCTGTTCGATGCGGAGCGCTTTGGCGTGGTCAACACCGGCAACCCCAAGCATGCGGATATCTTTTTGGTGACGGGGTCGGTTAACGCTCAGAACCTGCCCGTCGTGCGCCAGATCTACAACCAGATGCTCGAGCCCAAGTGCGTGGTGGCCTGCGGTATCTGCGCGTGCTCGGGCGGCGTGTTCCGCGAGGCCTATAACGTGATCGGCGGCGTGGACCGCGCGATTCCCGTGGACGTGTACGCGCCCGGGTGCGCCATTCGCCCCGAGACGGTGATCGATGCCATCGTGGAGGCGTGTGGCATTCTGGACCAGAAGGAGGCTGTGATGCGCGCCGGCGGCGACCCACTTACCGTGGGCGGCGCCGCAACCTGGGACGGTGGCGTTGAGCTGGGCGAGGACGGGTTTGTGGCTGCGTCTGAGGCCGGCGACGCGCCCGCCGAGAAGCCCGCCGCTGGCGACGCGCCTGCCGGGAAGCCTGCCGCGCCCGCCGCTGCAAAGGAGGCCGAGTAATGCAAAAGGCTATCTATACCACCGTCGGGATCGATGAGCTGTTGCCGCATGTCCAGTCGCTCAAGGGCGTCGGCGCGCGCTTTGTGCAAATGCACGCCGAGCGCAACGTCGACGACGGCTCGTATCGCTTGGTCTATACGTTTATCAGCGTTCGTGCTGCTCGGGAACATATTGCGCAGGACGGCAGCTATGCGATCGAGAACCTGGTGGTTGAGGGAATTGATCAGTACCAGGAGATTCCGTCCATCAGCTCGTACTATCCGGCGGTATTCCCGTTTGAGAACGAGGCGCATGACCTGTTTGGTCTTGCCATTACCGACATGCAACTCGACTTTAAGGGCTTTTTCTACCAGGTCTCGACTGTCGAGCCCATGAGCGTTATCACACCCGAGGTGAAGGCTGCGCGCGAGAAGGCCATGAAAGTCCGCGCCGCCGCCGAGGCCAAGGCGCGCAAGGCCGCAGCCGAGAAGGTCGCTGCCGCGGGGGAGGGCTCTGCGGGCGCCGGCGATGCTGCGAGCGCTGCTGCCGCCCAGCCCGCTGCGGCTGCCGGCTCCGATGCTCAGCATGACGATGCCGCTGCGAAGGCCGCGCTCAAGGCTGCCGAGATGGAGGCAAAGCTCGCCGCCATGGATCCCGAGAAAGCCGCCAAGGTCCGCGCGGCGCTTGCCGCCAAGGCCGCCCGCGACAAGCAGAAAAAGGAGGCGTAGGGCCCATGGCACATCGCTCCGTTATTCCGTTTGGCCCGCAGCACCCGGTGCTGCCCGAGCCGCTTCATCTAGACCTGGTAATCGAGGACGACCGTGTCATCGAGGCGATTCCGCAGATCGGCTTTGTGCACCGCGGACTCGAGAAGCTCACCGAAAAGCGCGACATGCATCAGTTTGGCTACATCGCCGAGCGCATCTGCGGCATCTGCGCCGTGGGTCACAGCTATGGCTATGCCAGCGCCTGCGAGCGCATGCTCGACATCGAGGTACCCGGCCGCGTGCAGTATATCCGCACCATTTTGCACGAGCTTTCGCGCATTCACTCGCACCTGCTGTGGCTGGGCCTGCTCGCCGATGCCTTTGGCTTCGAGGCGCTGTTCTATCGTTCGTGGACCCTGCGCGAGCAGATTCTCAAGATCTTTGAGAGCACCTGCGGCGGCCGCGTGATCCTTTCAATTAACGAGATCGGCGGCCTTAAGCACGACATCGAGGACTCCGAGCTGGCGGGCATTGTCCAGACGCTCGATGCCATGCGTTCCGACTACGAGGCCCTGGTGCATACGTTTTTGGACGACGACAGCTGCGGCGAGCGCTTGCATGGCGTGGGTGTGATCAGCAAGAAGGATGCGCTGGAGCTTTCGATGGTCGGTCCGTTTGGGCGCGCCTCGGGCGTGGACTACGACGTGCGCATGTTTGGCGACGGTGCCTATGCGGATCTGGCCGCGTTTGAGCCTATCGTTGCTACCGACGGCGACTGTTATGCCCGCTGCCAGGTGCGTTGTGCCGAGGTCACGCAGGCCATAGACATCATCAAGGAGCTTGTCGGCAAGATTCCGCACGACGGCATCGGCGGACGCACCAAGCTCACGCCGGCCGACGGCGCGCGCGGCGAGGTTGTGATTGAGCAGCCGCGCGGCGAGGCGTACTACTATGTGCGCGGTAACGGCACCAAGAACTTGGACCGCTTCCGCGTTCGGACGCCGACGTCGCAAAACCTGGCGGGTCTGACGCATGCGCTGCAGGGCGTGCTTCTTGCCAACGTGCCCATGATTATCCTGACCATCGACCCCTGCATTAGCTGCACGGAAAGGTAGGCGCGGCATGAGTTTACTGACATTTGCCAAGACGGCCTTGGGCTCTATGGTCAAGCAGCCGGTCACGGTGTGCTATCCGCAGGAGAAGCTGACGGCGCCCGAGCGCCTGCGCGGGCATATCGTCAATGACATGGACGTGTGCATCTGCTGCGGCATGTGCGCGCGGCGTTGCCCAGCGGGCGCGCTCGCGGTCGATCGCAAGGGTGGAACGTGGTCGATCGACCCGTACGCCTGCGTGGTGTGCGGCGAGTGCATTGAGAGCTGTCCCAAGCACTGCCTGACTATGGACACCGCCCGCACTCCAGTCGCGGCGGACAAGACTCCCACGGTAGAAACTAAGCCGGAGTAGCGCTGGAATAGAGCTGGAATAGGGGCCGGTGGGGCAAAAATGCCCCACCGGCCCCGCGCTTAAACGCGCGGTTGGGCCGCTGCGAACAAAACTATGCCGGATTACGGGGCTGGATTGCGAATCCCCAACCATATCGAAAACCACGAAAATAAAACCGACGCTCCTATAAGTTGTCAATAGGCAGTTTGCGGGAGCGCTCCCTTCA
>CAUEQX010000015.1 GCA_959020035.1 uncultured Collinsella sp.
GGCTGCCGACGAGGACCTGGAGCCGGGCATGCTGGATGCGCTGTACGATCCGCAGACCTCGGGTGGTTTGCTCATCGCGGCGCCTGCTGCCGATGCGGATGAGCTTGCGCGTCGTCTGCATGCTGAGGGACGCGTTGCCGCTACGATCGGCCGCGTGTGTGAGCCGGTGCCGGGCGGTCCTGCCGTTCGCGTTGTGCATTAAGGAAAACCGTTTATGCGACCGCCTACTGTTCTGGGCGGTCCCTTTTGAAAGGAAAAACTATGTCTACCAAAATTGAAGTCAATGCCATGGGCGATGCCTGCCCGCTGCCCGTCGTCAAGACGCTCAAAGCCCTGAAGCAGCTCGATGGCGAGGGCACAGTCGTGACCTCGGTCGATAACGAGACCGCCGTCAAGAACATCTCCAAGATGGCGCAGGAGAAGGGCTGCACGGCCTTGGTCGAGAAGGTTTCTGACGCCGAGTGGCACGTGACCGTGGCGACCTCTGGCGCCGTTGCCGTGGCCGATCCCGAGCAGGATGGCGCTGCCTTCTGTGATGCCAGCGCCGGCAAGGGCAAGCTCGTCATTTCCGTCTACACCGATTGCATGGGCCGTGGCGACGACGAGCTGGGCCACAAGCTCATGAAGGCGTTTGTCTTTGCCGTGACGCAGCAGGAGGAGCTGCCCGCGACCATGCTGTTCTACAACGGCGGTGCCAAGCTCACCGTCGAGGGCTCGCCGGTGCTCGATGACCTGAAGGGCTTGGCGGAGCAGGGTGTCGAGATTCTCACCTGCGGTACCTGCCTCGACCACTATGGCATTAAAGACCAGCTTGCGGTGGGCGAGGTCACCAACATGTACGTGATCGTGGAGAAGATGGAGCAGGCCGTGCGCGTCGTGCGCCCGTAGCGTATTGGTTGGAGTTGCCATGAGGGAGAAGCGCCCGGCGCTTGTCATCACGTTTCCTACCACGGCGGCCGCCATGGGTTGCGAATCCCTGTGCATCGAGCGCGGTCTTCCCGGGCGGACGATTCCCGTGCCCGGGGAGGTCGCTGCCGGCTGCGGTTTGGCGTGGAAGGCGTTGCCTGCCGATGAGGAACTGCTGCGCGGCGAACTTGCCTCGGCGGGCGTTCCCACCGAGGGCTTCACCGTGATCGATATGTGGGAGGTCGTGCGATGATCTATCTGGATAACGCGGCAACGACCATGCACAAGCCGCAGGTGGTCATCAATGCCGTGACGCAGGCGATGTGCTCGCTCGGCAATGCCGGGCGCGGCGCCACGTCGGGTGCCCTCGATGCCGCTCGTACGATTCACGCTTGCCGTGCCAAGCTCGCGCGCCTTTTGGGTTGCCCGCGTGCTGACCATGTTTGTTTTACGCCCAACTCCACCGCGGCGCTCAACACCGTTATCAATGGCGTGGTGCGCCCCGGCGACCGCGTGGTCACGACGGTGCTTGAGCACAACTCGGTGCTACGTCCGCTCAACCGCTTGGCGGCAGAGCAGGGCGTGACCGTTGAGCATGCGGGCTGCGACGCGAACGGTGTGCTCGACTACGACGAGCTCGAGCGGTTGGTCACGCCGGGCACGCGTGCCGTGGTGGTGACGCACGCCTCCAATGTGACCGGCAACGCGGTCGACATTGCGCGCGTGGCTGCCATCGCGCATGCGGCCGGCGCGCTGGTGATCGTCGACGCCTCGCAGTCTGCCGGCGCGATGCATATCGATATGCAGGCCATGGGGCTCGACATTGTGTGCTTTACCGGCCATAAGGGGCTCATGGGACCTCAAGGCACCGGCGGCCTGGCCGTGGCGGAGGGCATTGACGTGGCTCCGTGGGCCATGGGCGGCACGGGCGTGCACAGCTTCGATGCGCTGCAGCCGCTTGAGTGGCCCACGCGCCTTGAGGCGGGCACGCTCAACGGTCATGGCATCGCGGGACTTTCCGCTGGTCTCGACTTTATCGAGGCCCAGGGTGGGGTCGAGGCGATTGCTGCCCACGAGCGTGCGCTCGCTGATCGCTTCCTTGCCGGTGTGCGCAAGATTCCGGGGATTAAGCTCTACGGTGCCTTTGACCAGCAGGCGCGCTCTGCGATTGTGTCGCTCAACGTAGCCGATATCGACTCTGCCGAGATTTCGGACGCGCTCATGCAAGGGTGGGGGATTGCGACGCGCCCCGGTGCCCATTGCGCTCCGCTCATGCACCGCGCGCTGGGGACCGAGCGCCAGGGCGTCGTCCGCTTCTCGTTTGGGTATTTCAACACGGACGAGGAAGTCGACACCGCGATTGACGCTTTGCGCGATTTAGCCTGCTAGAGCGTATATACTTGCGGGACGGGTCTTTTGCCCGTCCCGTTTTTGTTTCGACCCGAAAGGTGTGCATATGGCCTCATCCGCTCCGCGCGGTTTGCGCTCCGACCATGTCGTTACCGTCGGCATTGCGCTGTTCTCGATGCTCTTTGGCGCCGGCAACCTCATTATTCCGCCGCTGCTGGCGCTGCAGGCTGGTTCTGCCACGCCGGTCGCCATGCTCGGCTTTCTGATTGCCGCCATCGGCCTGCCCGTCATGGGTTTTATCGCCGTGGCACTTGCCGGAACGGCGCGCGAGCTTGCCGGCCGCGTGCATCCTAAGTTTGGCGAATTCTTCGTTGCGGCGGTCTACCTGGCCATCGGCCCGTGCCTGGCTATTCCGCGCACAAGCTCCACGGCCTTCGAGATGCTGGTGCCGCTGCTGCCCGAGGGCGTTTCGCTCGGCACGGCACGTCTGGCGTTTGCCATCGGGTTCTTCATCATCGCGTTTGCGCTCACGCTGCGCCCGGGTGTCATTACACGCGTACTCGGTCGCATTACGGGCCCCGCGCTCATTGCGCTCATCGTACTGGTCGTGGGTGCTGCCGTGATCTCGCCACTGGGACCGGCTGCCGCGCCTCAGGCTCCCTACGATGCAGGCGCCGCCGTGCAGGGCTTTCTGACTGGCTATCAGACCATGGACCTGCTCGCATCGCTCGCCTTTGGCATTATCATCGCCGAGACCATTCACGAACTGGGCGTTACCGATGACAAGCGCGTGGCCTTCGAGATTTCGCGTTCCGGTGTGATCGCCGGCGTGCTCATGGCCATTATCTATTGCGGCTTGGCCCTTGCCGGTATGCAGCTCGGCACCGTGATGCCCGACGCCACCAACGGCGCTGCAATCCTTGCTCGCTCGGCCTCCATGCACTTTGGCCTTGCCGGCACGGTCGTGGTCTTCGCCATCTTCTTCCTCGCCTGCATGAACGTGTGCATTGGCCTCATTAGTTGCTGCGCGCGCTATTTCTGTGAGACGTACGTGGTTGAAGGGGGAGCGGAGGCCTCCGAGGAGGCCATGCGCCGCCCCTTCGCGATCCTCGCCTTTGTGTTCGCGGCGTTTTCGTGCCTGCTCTCCAACGTGGGCCTCGACGTGATCCTCATGTTCTCGGTGCCTATGCTCAACGCCTTGTATCCCGTTGCCATCGTACTGGTACTGATGGGCCTGGTGCACGGCTTTTGCGACGCTCATCCGCAGGTGTGGGTGTGGGTCGGCGGCGTGGTTGCTGTGCAGAGTGTGATCACCTCGGTCCGCGATGCGTTCTTTGCGGGCGCGTGGCTACCGTTTGATGTTCTTCCGCTGGCGGATATCGGTGCCGCGTGGGCGCCGGTTGCCGTGGCGGCGTTTGTGATCGGTCTGCTCCACAGCAAGTTTGTCGCACATTCGAGGAGCTAGGGTTTCTGCGCTTGCACAGGCGGGGAGTCTCCCCTATAATTTCCTTCGCTTTGGGACACGCAAGGTTTAGACCTTAGCTGCTCAACACCTTCGGGACGTGGCGCAGTTTGGTAGCGCGCCTGCTTTGGGAGCAGGATGTCGCAGGTTCAAATCCTGTCGTCCCGACCATATCTTGCGGGCGTAGTTCAATGGTAGAACCCCAGCCTTCCAAGCTGATGACGCGGGTTCGATTCCCGTCGCCCGCTCCATAGGATATCTTTAACGGCTTTGGCTCCTTTTGGTGCCAGAGCCGTTTTCATATACATGCCGGGGACCCCACATCCCCTCCTAAGTTGCGGTGAAATAGTTCCTGGATGGCCGCAAAAGCTGTTATCCAGGAACTATTTCACCGCAACTTATTGAGGCCGAGCGGGCTGGGTCGATGATGGGTTCTGTTGTCGAGAAGATGAGGACAGCCGGTCAGGAGTCTGCGTAGGGTTTTGTGGTTTGTATACCGTAGCCGCGCATCATGGAGCCGAACGCTTTGACATCGTAGGTGTCTGAGAGCTTGAAATGAATGACGTTGTGGCCCATGGCACGCAGGTTCGTGTCGCGCATGAGGGCAGCTCGATAGGTTTTTGCCGCAGTATGTTCCGGATCATTTTGGGCATCGTCCTCAAACTTGCCTAGTCCATGCAGCTCAGCCAGCATCCAAGAGCCGTTTGGCATCTGCCAGCCGTAATCTGCCAAATAATAGCCGGCGTTTCCCGGTCGAGTGATTTCAACCTGAAGTTCGGGAGCGGCAACTCCCGCCAGAATCATTGCCGCCCGTGCTTCGGATTCTCCACCGTTATCCGATCTGCCATCCATGTGTTCAAAAACGTCAAATGCGCGCGCGATGCCGTGCAGTCCGCGGCAGTTCCTTTGTGCATATGCACGCAATTCTTCACGCTCGACACCGTACTCACGAGCCAACCCGTCGACATAGCCTAGTGCATATCGAAAAGCGTTAGTTCGGGCGATGTCGACCACCGTGCGATATGGATTCGTTAACGTAAAAGGACCGAGCTGCCATACGTCGCCCGGCCGCCAGCGTCGGTATTCAACGAATTCGTACATATCGCGTCTGGTGGAACGCGGCAACAGCACTTGCACCTTGTCGAGAAGCGAATATGCAGAACCGATGCCATAGAGCAGTGCCGCCGTTGCTCCACAAAACACGGCATTCGGTTCAACGACCGCAATAGCGGATGCCAATTGAAAGATGCGATCTTCGACGCCGAGGTCATTCCAATACGCGGGATCAGCGTAGACATGGTTGTAGAGTCGAATAATCATCTCTTTTTGCATGAGCGCGTAGGCACAGCGTTCATCCCATTTTTTGGTAGCTACAAACAGGTGCCCGCCATGATGGGCCTCGAATAACCGGAAGAACAGCTCTAATTGCGGTTTGGTACAGCGTTTATCATGACTCATTTTCGACCCCATGGTCTCGAGGGGGAGTGAATGACACTACGCTATCCCATATTTGGCCCGCCTGACCTTGCCATGAACTGACCAAAAGCTTGACGGGGCAGGTCAGAGTCATGAGTCGTAGCCAAACATATCGGCAAACGGTTGATTAGTGCCCCTCGGCGGCACTAAAAACCACCCTTACAGAAAGTTGCGGTGGAATAGTTCCTGAAAGGCTCGAATAAGCCTAAATCCAGGAACTATTTCACCGCAACTTAAGAGGGGATGGGGCTGAGTGGCGGGCGATGCCGTTGCCTGTCGGTTAGTGGCGGGATTGGTGGCGGAGCTTGTCGATGGTGGAGTCGGTGCTTCGGTCGCGGGCCTCGGCGGCGCGGTCGCGAGCGTCGGCGGCGGTTTGGCGCTGGCGGCGGTAGTCGATCATGCCTTGGATGATGGGCTTGCCAAAGCTCACGACATCATCGTTGTAGATGGCGGTTCGGGCTGCGAGGAGGCAGTCGGTAAAGTCCATATGGGTCTTGCCAAAGAGTTTGACGGCAAGGGCGACAACGGTGGGCTCGTCGACCATGACGTCATCGAGCAACCTCTTCATGGCCGCAGTAATCTCAACGCGGGGAACCTTATAGACGTCGTGCAGTGTGACCACGACGCGCGTGATGATTTCGGGGTAGACGCGAGCGGTGCGCGTGGCGATGACCTTGGCGGCGCGCGGTGACAGAACCTCGTCGTCGTCAAGCAGGTAGCGCAGGATGACGGTCTCGTCGATGATGGTGCTACTCATGGATATCTACTTCCTCGGGACCCAAAATCGAATCGTCGCTTTCTGTGGCAAGGTACTCAATCCAGGCATTGCGCTCTTCGGAGCGGCGATTGGGGTCACCATATGCTTTGAGCGATCCATAGGCGGCGGTGCCGTTCTTTGAGCGCACGGCGACCGGCTGAAAGGGGAGCTTGCGCATCAAAATGCTTTGCGCGACAAATAAGCGGACAGCCTCGGCGAGCGATGTGCCCATGGCATCGTAGAGATGCTCGGCATGCTGCTTGTCTTCCTCGCGAATGCGCACCTGCAGGATGGCTCTTTTTTGAGTCGATGACATCACTGGCCCCCTTAATGAGCGTGCAATATAGTCGGTCAAATGCGGCATGTGCCGATACTTGAGCATCTTATAACGATTACTTTATTTCACTCAAGTTGATAACCATAAACACGAATACAAGCGTAGTACATCCAAAATGAGAGCGCATAAAAATCTCTGAGGCGTACGCATGTAATACACTCACCTTTATAGCTTCTAGAGAATAATTCCAACCTGCCAAAACCCCTGCAATACACCCGTATTGCAGGGCCTATGCTCAAGTTTGCCACCTGCAACTGCGTATATTTAGCCTGTATATCGTTGGAGGAACTCTATCGAAGTGCCTGTTTCGCCGCATGCACTCGATACGCCGATGCCGGACCACGGGCGGTCCGGGGCAACGTCGACAGGGTCTCTCCGGCATGGGATTCAGGAGGGAGTGAACAACATGGGCAATAAACGAGTCGTGGCTGATTCTTCACGCTGCATTGGGTGCCAAACCTGTATGGCGGCGTGCATCGAGGCGCACGATATTCCCGGCAACATCGCCGCACCTCGCTTGCGCGTAACGCGCACCTACGAGATTTCCGCGCCGGTGGCATGTCACCACTGCGAGGACGCTCCGTGCGCCAAGGCCTGCCCCACGGGCGCCTTGTTCTTTGATCCAAAGAACCATCGCATCGGCGTCAACGAGGACAACTGCATCGGCTGCAAGAGCTGCGTCATGGCATGCCCCTTTGGCGCCGTGAGCGTGGCGACCACGCAGGTCCCCGTCTTGATGGGTGACGTTCGCGTGGGTTCGCAGACTAAGAGCTTCGTGCTCAAGTGCGACCTGTGCGTGGACCGTCCCGGCGGTCCGGCGTGTGCCGAGGCATGCCCGACCAAGGGCCTCACCCTGGTAGACGAGGAGCGTCTGGCAGAACTGACTGCCGAGCGTGCTCGCGCCACCATCGAAAACGAGGCGTAGGCGGGCGGCCATACAGGCCCAATGATTGTCAAATTAGTACCGAGTAATCGGTAGCAGAAAAAGGAAGGAGGGTGTCATGGAGAAGCATAAAGTGATCTGCCCGTATTGCGGCGCCGGTTGCCAGTTTAACCTCCTGGTCCAAAACGGCCAGGTCGTGGGCACCGAACCGCTCAACGGCATCACCAACCAGAGCGAGCTGTGCCTTAAGGGCATGAGCGGCTATGACTTCATCAACGACACCAAGATCTTGACTCCTCGCGTACTGCACCCGATGATCCGCCGCACCAAGGGCGCGGATCTTGAGCGCGTAAGCTGGGACGAGGCACTGGATTTCACCGCATCTAAGATGCAGGCCATAATTGACGAATATGGTCCTAACGCTGTCATGACCACCGGCTCTTCGCGAGGCGGCGGCAATGAGGCGAACTACGTCATGCAGAAGTTTACGCGTGCGTGCATCGGCACCCACAGCGTGGACAACTGCGCCCGTACTTGACACGGCCCTACTGTCCTCGGTCTGATGGACACGGTTGGTTCAGGTTGCATGTCATGCTCCATCCCCGGTATGGAGGATGCGGGCTGCATTTTCCTCTTCGGCTATAACCCTGCCGATTCGCACCCCATCGTCGCAAGGCGTATCGTGCGAGCCAAAGAAAAGGGTTGCAAGATCATCGTCGCCGACCCGCGCCATATCGAAACCGCGCGTATCGCCGATCTCTACCTTCCGATCAAGAACGGTTGCAACGTTGCGTTCCTCAACGCCTTTGCCAACTGCTTGGTCAACGATGGCCTCTACGACAAGGAATTCGTCGCCGAGCACACGAACGGCTTTGACGAGTGGTGGGAGACCATCAAGAACTACACTCCCGAATCCGTACAGGACATCACGGGTGTCGAGCCCGCGTTGATCCACCAAGCTGCCGAGATGTACGCCACGGCGAAGCCCTCTGCCATCATTGGCTGGGGCATGGGCGTATGCCAGCAGAAGCAGAACCTGAAGACGGTGCACACCATCGCCTCCATCGCCTGCGTTGCCGGCCAGATCGGCAAACCCAATTCCGGCCTCGCGCCCGTGCGCGGTCAGAACAACGTCCAGGGCTCCTGCGATATGGGCATGCTGCCCAACCTGTACCCTGGCTACCAGAAAGTCACCGACCCCGCCGTGCGCGCCAAGTTTGCAAAGGCTTGGGGCGTGCCCGAGGAAAAGCTCCCGCTCGAGGAGGGCTACAAGCTCACCGACCTGGGCCACCTGGTCGACGAGGGCAAGGTGCACTGCTTCTACAACTACGGCGAGGACCCGGTGCAGACCGAGCCCGATTCGGCCGGTATGCGCAAGACGCTCTCCGAGCTGGATCTGTTCATTTGCCAGGACATCTTTATGACGCAGACGACCATGCTCGCCGACGTCATCCTGCCCGCTACCTCTTGGGGCGAGCACGAGGGTGTCTTTACCGCATCCGACCGTAGCTTCCAGCACTTTGACGCGGCTGTTCCGCCCAAGGGCGAGTGCCGTCACGACTGGGAGATCTTCGCGGACCTGTCTACGCGCATGGGCTATCCCATGCACTACGACAACACCGAGCAGATCTGGAACGAGTGCATTAGCCTGTGCCCCAACTTTGTGGGCGCGACCTACGAGAAGATGGCTCCCGAGGGCGGCTTTGCACAGTGGCCTGTCAAGAGCACCGATGTGAACGACCATGGCACCCCCGACATGTTCGCGGGCGGCAAGTTCACGACCAAGGACGGCCGTGCCAACCTGATGGCGCACGATTGGGAGGCGCCCTCCGAGCTTCCCGACGATGAGTACCCGCTCATCCTTTGCACCGTCCGCGAGGTCGGCCACTACAGCTGCCGTTCGATGACCGGCAACTGCAAGACGCTGGCACTGCTTGCCGACGAGCCCGGCTTTGTCCGCATGAATCCCGCGGACGCCGAGGCGCGCGGCATCAAGAATGGCGACATCGTCTCGATTCACAGCCGTCGCGGCCAGGTTTACAGCCGCGCCGACGTGAGCGACCGTATCAACAAGGGCACGGTCTATATGACCTACCAGTGGTGGATCGGCAAGTGCAACGAGCTGACCATGCACAAGGTCGACCCGGTCTCGCACACGCCCGAGGACAAGTTCTCTGCCTGCCAGGTCGACGCCATCGCCGACCAGGTGTGGGCCGAGGGCGAGGTGGAGCGTCAGTACACCGAGCTTAAGCAGGCTCTGGTGGACGCTGCCGCTCCCCAGGATGTTGAGCCCGGCGCCGCCAAGTTCGACGACGAGACGCACGTGAACCAAATCGTGTAGTCCCGTTCTCGTTGGCTTTTTGGGCCGGGCGTCCAAGCGCATCGGACGCCCGGCCCGTTATTTTGAAAGGAAGTGGGGATGAACCGCTTCATCGATATCAACCCGGAGAGGTGCATCGGCTGCGGAACATGCCAGTCCGCCTGTGCAGATGCCCACCGGATGCAGGGTCTTCAGGACACGCCGCGTCTGGCGCTCGTGAAGACCGGCGGCATCTCGGCCGCCCTGGCCTGCCACCATTGCGAGGGTGCCCCTTGCGCCGAGGTCTGCCCGGTGAACGCCATCGAGCACGATGGCGACCGCATCCACGTTAAGGAGCAGGAGTGCATCGGGTGCAGGCTGTGCGCCATCGCGTGTCCCTTCGGTGCCATCCATCCCGATGGCACGTCTATCGCCGGTGTCGCAGGCATGTGCGACCCGACGCCTTCGTACCCTAAGTCCCTGAGCAGCCTGCTTACGTGGGCGCCCGGCCAGTACACCTGTGCCGTCAAGTGCGACCTGTGCGCCTTCGACCCCGAGGGTCCGCACTGCGTGGCGGCTTGCCCCACCAAGGCGCTCACCGTCATGGGCGGCGCGGCGGATCGCGAACTCGACGAGGCCAAGCGCCTGCGTTCGATTCAGAACGGCCCTGCCGTCGACGTGTCGGCTGTGGCCCAGGGTCTGTCCGAGAAAGCAGAAGGGAGCGTAAACAATGGATAGCATGACGCTGTTTATCGCATCGCTTGCCGTCTCGTGCATCGGTGCGCTCGCCTCGGTTCTGCTGATTCGCGCCGATAACGCCGCCAAGACCGCCGGCTGCCTTATCGGCGCCGTCGCCGCGGTGCTTTCGTTTGTGGCCGGTATCCAGGCCGTGCTGGGCGATGTCACGTCGGTCGATACCATCGTGTTTTTCCCGTTTGCCCATTTCCAGCTGCTGCTCAATCAGCTGTCCGGCCTGTTCGTGGCGCTCATCTCGGTGCTTGCGTTTGCCGGTTCGATCTACGGTCTCAACTACTTTGATGAGTACCCTGGCAAAAAGGGCCGCGCCGGCTTCTTCTTTAACACCTTCGTGGCGTCCATGATGCTCGTCATCACCGCCGACAACGTGTTTTGGTTCCTGGTCGCCTTTGAGCTCATGTCGCTGACCTCGTACTTCCTGGTCGTGATCGAGGAGAACGAGAACTCCATCCATGGCGGTTGGCTCTACTTTGTGATCGCGCACGTGGGCTTTGTGCTCATCATGGCGAGCTTCCTCACCATGACCAACTTCGCCGGCGGCTCGTTTGCCTTTGCGGATTTCCGCGCCACGCAGTTTAGCCCCGCGGTTGCATCCGTGTGCTTCGTGCTCGCCTTCTTTGGCTTTGGCGCCAAGGCCGGTATCATCCCGCTGCACGGCTGGCTGCCCAAGGCACATCCCGAGGCGCCGTCCAACGTGTCGGCGCTCATGTCCGGCGGCATGATCAAGATCGGTATCTTCGGCATCCTCAAGGTTGGTCTCGACCTGCTCTCCGCCTCGGGCGTTCAGGTCTGGTGGGGCCTTATGGTCATGGTCTTCGGTGCAATCTCGTCGGTCCTCGGCGTGGCCTTCGCCCTGCAGGAGCATGACATCAAGCGCCTGCTGGCCTATCACTCCGTCGAGAACATCGGCATCATTCTGCTCGGCGTCGGCGCCTCCATGGCCGCCATGGCGCTCAACTCGGTCGGCATCGCCGTCCTGGCTTTGATGGCCGCCCTCTACCACACGTTTAACCACGCGATGTTTAAGGGCGAGCTGTTCTTGGGCGCCGGTGCGCTGCTGTACTCTACGGGTACGCGCAATATGGAGAAGATGGGCGGCCTGTTCCGTCGTATGCCGGCAACGGCCATCTGCTTCCTCGTCGGCGCGCTTGCCATCTCGGCCATCCCGCCCTTCAACGGCTTTGTGTCCGAGTGGTTTACCTATCAGTCGCTGTTTAATGCCGCCATGCAGGGCGACAAGGCCGTCATGATCGTGGCCGTGTTCGCTGCCGTCGCGCTTGCCATTACCGGCGCGCTGGCTGTCACGTGCTTCGTCAAGGCCTATGGCGTCTCCTTTGCCTCCGCGCCCCGCTCCGAGGCCGCGGCCAATGCCAAGGAGGTTCCCGCCCCCATGGTGTTTGCGCAGGGCCTGCTCGCGGCCATCTGCGTCGTGTTGGGCATTGGCGCTCCCGTGATCGCTCCCGTGCTGGTCGATGTCGCCGCGTCCGTGCTGCATCCGTACGGTGGCGTGTTTGCCGCCGAGGGCATGCAGCTCATGAACCAGTACTCCGGCGCTGCCACCTCCACGCCCGCGATCGCTATTGCGCTTGTGGTGCTCGTCGGCCTTGCCTGCGGTTATCGCAAGCTCAAGACCGTCGGCAAGGTGCAGAAGTCCCAGCCGTGGGCATGCGGCTATGCTCCCAACGAGCATATGCCCGTCGTGGCCACGACCTTTGCCTCCGAGGTGTCCTGGTTTATGCAGCCGCTCTACACGCTGCGCGACCGCTGCACGGCTGTCTGCTGGTCCATCGCGCACTTCTTCCAGAAGCTCACCGGTGTGGCCGAGGCTGTGGAGCCCGTACCCGACAAGGTTCTCGTCGATGCCCCGCATAAGGGTGTCGAGAAGCTCGCCGACCTCGCGACTAAGCTCGAGGGCGGCAACTACAGCATCTATATCTGCTACATCGTCGCGGCACTCGTGGTGTTCCTCGTGCTCGCCGTGCAAATGGGTTAAGGAGGGGAGAGCATGAACAACATCGTACTTGCCGTTCTGCAGGGCGTGGTCGTCATGGCCGTCGCACCGTTCTTCTCCGGTCTCGGCCGCGTGATCCGCGCCAAGATGCACAACCGTCGCGGCCCCAGCATCATGCAGGACTACCGCGACCTGGCCAAGCTCTTTGCGCGCCCCGAGTCCCAAAGCGAGGATGCGAGCTTTGCGCTGCGCATCATGCCGCCGCTGTTCTTCGCCGTCGCCTTTATGCTCGCGATGGGCCTGCCGCTCTTTACGGCACAAAGCCCCATCCCGGTCTTTGGTGACGCCATCACCATCATGTACAGCCTGGCGCTCGCCCGCTTCTTCTTCGCCCTCTGCGGTGTGGATTCGTCCAACGCCTACGCCGGTATCGGCGGCGTCCGCGAGCTGCTCATGAGCGTGCTCATCGAGCCGTCCATGCTGCCGGCGCTGTTTGCCGCCGCCCTGGTGTGCGGCTCCACCGACATCGCTACCATGGGTCAGCACATCATGACGGGCGCCATCGATGCGCCGGTCGCCGTGATCCTCGCCGGCATCGCGTTTGCGATCGCCTGCTACATGGAACTCGGCAAGCTGCCCTTTGATCAGGCCGAGGCCGAGCAGGAGCTTCAGGAAGGACCGCTCGCCGAGCTTTCCGGCCCGTCGCTCGCCATGGCCAAGCTCGCCATGTCCATGAAGCAGGCCCTGGTCGTCGCTTGGTTCTGCGCGATCTTCGTCCCCTGGGGCGAGCCCGCGACCGTGGGCGCCGCCGTCGTTCTGGGTGCAGTCATCTTCCTGGTGAAGTGCCTGGTCGACTTTGTGGTATGCGGCGTGATCGAGAACTCCTGCTCGCGCTCGCGTTTTAAGGTGCTCGGTAATCAGACTTGGGCCGTCGTGGGCATCGCCGTTCTGGCGTTTGTCTTCGTGGTCGTCGGCGTGTAGGAGAAGGGAGAAACAATGTCATTTGCAGTCAGTCTGTCCCTTCTCGGCTTGGTCGCTATCGCGGCCCCGATGGTGGCCTCGGTGCTCGTCGCCCTGTTCCCCCGTCCGTACGCCAAGTGGTTCAGCGTTTTGGGTGCCGCCGTCTCGACGGTCTGCACCATCGCCCTCGCCGCGAATTTCGCTGGCGCCGGCATGCCCGACACGCAGGTCCCCCTGATCTCGTTTGGGCAGACCCTCGTTATGGGATTCACCTTCGATCGCATGAGCACGCTGCTCGCGCCCGCCTTTGTGGGTATCGGCCTGCTTGTCGTGATCTATTCGATTCCCTATATGAGCGAGAATAACCGTGAGCATCCCGATGCGCCGCGTCGTCGCTTCTACGCGTACCTCGCGACCTTCATCGGCGCCATGGCCGGCCTCGTGTACAGCTCGACCCTTTTGGGCCAGCTCGTGTTCTTTGAGATCACGGGTGCGTGCTCTTGGGGCCTCATTAGCTACTACATGACGCCTACGGCCAAGAAGGCCGGCATGAAGGCCCTGATCATTACGCATATCGGTGCGCTCGGCCTGTATCTGGGCGCTGCCATCGTGTTTGCCCACACCGGCACCTTCGCCATTACCGCGATTGCCGGCCTCGACGCCAAGCTCAAGGCTATCGTCCTTTTGCTCGTGCTGTTTGCGGCCTGGGCCAAGTCCGCACAGGTTCCCATGTACATGTGGCTGCCTTCGGCCATGGAGGCGCCGACGCCTGTTTCGGCCTACCTGCATGGTGCCTCGATGGTCAAAGTCGGCGTGTGCGTGTTCGCGCGTGCACTCGTCTCTGCCGGCGAGATTCCCGAGATCGTGGGCTGGGTTGCCATTATCGACGCCATGGTCACCATGCTCTTTGGTTTCCTTATGTACCTGCCGCAAAAGGACATGAAGCGTCTGCTGGCCTTCTCCACGATCGCTCAGCTCTCCTATGTGTTCTTTGGTCTGGGCCTTTCGGTCTTTGGCAGCCAGCTGGCCTTTGATGGCGCCGTGTGCCACATCTTTAACCACGCTTTCGCCAAGACGCTGTTCTTCCTGATCGCCGGTTCGTTCTCCTTTACGCTCGGCACGCGTATGCTGCCCAAGCTTCGCGGCATCGTAAAGAAGTACCCGATCTCGGGCGTGGGCTTTGGTGTCGCGGCACTCGCCATTGCTGGCGTGCCGCCCATGAACACGTTCTTCTCGAAGTTCCAGATCATCGCCGGTGGCTTCTCCGTGGGTGCCGGCAACGTCGCGATCCTGGTGCTCGTGTGCATCATGGTCGCCGAGACCGTCGCCACCTTCGCCTGGTTCCTCAAGTGGATGGGCTATTGCCTGCCCGGCGAGCCGAGCGAAGAGGTCGCTGCGGGAGCCCCGCTTCCCCGCGCGATGGCGTTTGTGTTCATCGTGCTCATCATCATGGTCATCGTCAGCGGCCCGCTTTCGGCCAGCTGGATCGGTTAGGAGGTAGAACGACATGGGTTATTCGATCGTCAACATCCTTGGCGGCCTTCTGATCGTCACGTCCACCATGGTGGTCGTCTCCAAGAACATCAAGCACGCCATCCGCTGGTATGCGGTGCAGTCGCTGGTGCTCGTGGGGCTTCTCGCCACGCTCGGTGTCACCACCGGTGCGCAGGAGCTGCTTATGTGGGCTGGATCTGCCTTTATCACCAAGGTCGTCCTGGTCCCTTATATCCTTAACCGCGCATACAAGAAGATGGGTGAGCCGAGCGACGCATCGCTCAAGGCCGGCCTTAAGCCCGCGTGGGCCATTTGCATCATCGCCGTCGAGGTTGCGATTTGCTTTGCCGTCGTGACGCAGATCAGCCTGCCCACGGCCGAGGTCGCAACGCCTGCGCTCGCTATTAGCTTCGCTCACTTCTTTGTGGGCCTTACCTGCATCATCTCGCAGCGCAACATCATGAAGCAGATCTTTGGATACTGCCTTATGGAAAACGGCAGCCACGTGACGCTCGCGCTTTTGGCTCCCACCGCTCCCGAGATCATCGAGATCGGTATCGCCACCGACGCCATCTTTGCCGTCATCATCATGTCCATCGTCGTGCGTCGCATTTGGGACGACTCCTACTCGCTCGATGCGCGCGACCTGTCCGAGCTGAGGGGGTAGTCCATGGAAACGTTGATTCTCGCCCTGCTCGCGACTCCTTTGGTGTTCTCGCTGGTCATGGCGTTTTTGCCCAAGAACACGTCCTATAACGTGTTTGCCGGTCTCAACCTGGTCTCCGTCGCAGCCGTCCTGGTGCTGTCGATTATGACGGCCGGTGACGTCCTTATGAGCGGCGACACCGCGAGCGCTTTTGGCCTGTGGTTCCACCTCGATTCGCTGGGCGCCATCTTTGTGCTGCTCATCGGCTTTATCGGTTTTCTTACGGGGCTGTTCTCGCTGCCCTATGTAAAGGCCGATATCGAGGAGGGCTCCATGCCCGCCGAGCGCGCCAAGCAGTATTTTGCGCTGTTTAGCCTGTTTGTGTTCACCATGCTGCTCGCGTGCCTGTCCAACAACATGATCCTCACGTGGGCCGCCGTGGAGGCAACCACGCTTTCCACCGTGTTCCTCGTGGGTATCTACAAGAACAAGACGGCCCTCGAGGCTTCTTGGAAGTATGCGATGGTCTGCACCGCCGGCGTGGCCTTTGGCCTGTTCGGTACGCTGCTGATCTACGCCAACGCCGCCGACGTGATTCCCAACGCCCACGAGGCCGCGTTCCTGTCGTGCGTGCTGCCGTATGCCGACCAGTTCGACCCGACGCTCATGCGCCTCGCCTTTGCGTTTATCGTGATCGGCTTTGGCACCAAGGCTGGCCTGTTCCCCATGCACACTTGGCTGCCCGATGCCCACTCTCAGGCTCCGAGTCCTGTCTCGGCCCTGCTCTCGGGTGTTCTGCTTAAGTGTGCCATGCTTGTGATCATGCGCTTCTACGGCTTTACCATCCAGGCCGTGGGTGCCGAGTATCCGCAACTTCTGCTGTTGATCGTCGGCACGCTGTCCATTTTGGTGGCGGCACTCTCGATGTTTCGCCAGGACGACCTCAAGCGCCGCTTTGCGTACTCGTCTGTGGAGAACGTGGGCGTTATCGCCCTGTGCCTGGGTATCGGTGGCCCGCTGGGTATCGCCGCGGCCCTGCTGCACTGCGTGTTCCACGGCTTTACCAAGACGCTTGCCTTCTGCGTGTCCGGCAACATCCAGCACGCCTTTGGCACGCGTAGCCTGGCCAAGATCCAGGGCGTCGTCGAGGTTGCGCCCGCAACCGCCGCGCTCGCCATCCTGGCGCTGCTCGGCCTCGCCGCCTTCCCGCCCTTTGGCATGTTCATCTCTGAGTTCCTGACTTTTGTCGCCGGTGTTACCGCCGGTCCCATGTGGCTGGTCGTCGTGGTCGCCCTCGGTCTTACCGTGGCCATCTCCGCGCTCACCCGTATCGCACTCAAGTCGGTATTCGGCCATGCGCCCCAGGGTATGGGCAAGCATGAGGCCCCGGCGCTCATGCTTATCCCCGAAATCATCCTGGCTGTCATGATCTTGTGGTTTGGCATCGCCACCCCGCTGCCCCTCGTGCACGGTGTGGAGACCGCTACCGGCATCGTGCTCGAGCAGGGCACCGAGGAACTTCACGCGACGCCGATGTACCGCGCTGTGTTCGGTACCGAGACCGCTCAGAGCGAGGTGGAGTAACGAATGATTGAAACTGAGAACAAGGTGTATGCCCGTCGCTGCGAGAGCCATGTCGAGGCCCTGCGCCGCGCCGTTCCGGGCTGCATCGAGAAGGTCGAGTGGCAGTGCGAGGACCAGCTGACGATCACCGTCAAGCAGGACAAGCTGCCCGAGGCCGTCCACTACCTGTACTACGAACGCTACGGCTGGATCCCCGTGATCATCGGCAACGACGAGCGCAGCCTGTGCGGCCGTTATGCCGTGTACTACGTCATCTCCATGGAGGGGGAGGACCCCGGCTGGGTGACCGTGCGTGCCGAGGTCGATCCCGCCAAGATGACGTTCCCGTCCGTGACGCCGTTCGTTCCCGCCTGCGTGTGGGGCGAGCGCGAGCTGCGCGATATGTTCGGCCTGATCCCCGAGGGTCTGCCCGATCGTCGTCGCCTGGTGCTGCCCGACGATTGGCCCAGCGGCCTGTACCCGCTGCGCAAGGACTCCATGGACTACCGCTTCCGTCCCGCTCCCGCGAGCGACATGGAAAACTATGAGTTCTTGGCCGATACCAAGGGCAAGGAGACGACGCTTGTCCCCATGGGCCCGTTGCACATTACCTCCGACGAGCCCGTCCACTTCCGCCTGTTCGTTGAGGGCGAGACGATCGTCGACGCCGACTACCGTCTGTTCTACGTGCACCGCGGCATGGAGAAGGTCGCCGAGACGCGCCTGAACTATGACGCCGTGACGTTCCTCGCCGACCGCATCTGCGGCATCTGCGGCTGCGCCCACTCGGTGGCCTATGCCGAGGCCGTCGAGCGCGCCCAGGGCATCCATGTCCCGCCGCGCGCCCAGTACATCCGCGCCATCATGCTCGAGGTCGAGCGTCTGCACTCGCATCTGCTCAACATTGGCCTGGCGTCGCACTACACGGGCTTCGACTCCGGCTTCCAGCAGTTCTTCCGCGTCCGCGAGAAGTCCATGGATCTGGCCGAGAAGCTCTCCGGTCACCGCAAGACCTACGGTCTCAACGTGATCGGCGGCGTGCGTCGCGACATTTTGGCCGAGCAGAAGCTCTCCACGCTGACGACCATCCACCAGCTGCGCTCCGAGGTTCAGGAGCTCGTCGACGTCTTGCTCTCCACGCCCAACTTTATTGAGCGTACGAGTGGCATCGGCATTCTGGACCGCAAGATCGCACGCGACTTCTCGCCGGTCGGCCCGCTCATGCGTGGCTCGGGCTATGCCCGCGACGTGCGCTTTGACCATCCCTTCGACGGCTACGCCGATCCGGACGTCCAAAAGATGCACGCCGCCACGGCCGACACCTGCGATGCCTTCGGCCGCACCGCCGTCCGCATCCAGGAGGTCTACGATTCGATCGACATGATCGAGACCATGCTCGAGAACTGCCCGTCGGGCCCCATCCTCACAACGGATTGGGAGTACACCCCGCACAAGTACGCCATCGGCGCCACCGAGGCGCCGCGCGGCGAGGACGTGCACTGGGCGATGCTCGCCAACAACCAGAAGTGCTACCGCTGGCGCGCCAAGGCCGCCACGTACAGCAACTGGCCGGTCCTGCGCTACATGTTCCGCGGCAACACCGTGGGCGACGCGGCGCTGATCGTCGGTTCACTGGACCCGTGCTACTCCTGCACCGACCGCGTGACGGTGACCGACGTCGCCGCCAAGCGCGACCATGTGCTCGACAAGGAGCAGTTCGAAAACGTCTGGCGCGACAAGTCGCCGCTTGCGGGCGAGGGCACCGTGGCCGCTCCGCTCGATGAGGAGGCGCTCTAATATGCTGAAGCTTTGGGAGGTTAACGCCAAGGCCGGCGACGCGACGGTCAAGTACCCGTTTGCGCCGTTCCCCACCAACAAGGACATGCGCGGCAAGCCCGAGCACAATGCCGAGCTCTGCATCGCCTGCGGTGCCTGCGGCGTGGCATGCCCGGCCGATGCCATTCGCATGGACACCGACCTTGCGGCCGATACCATTACCTGGTCGATCGACTACGGCCGCTGCATCTTTTGCGGCCGCTGCGAGGAAGCCTGCCCCATGGAGGCCATCAAGCTCACCGAGGAGTTTGAGCTTGCCGTCATGAGCAAGGACGACCTCACCAGCAAGAGCGTCTATACGCTCGAGCACTGCTCGCGCTGCGGCAAGCCGTTTGCCCCGCACAAGGAGATCGACTACGCAAAGCGCCTGCTGCAAAAGGCCGGCGGCATGGAGGCCGAGCAGGCTGCCCGTACCGTCGGTATGTGCCAGGAGTGCAAGCGCGAGCTCGACGCCCTGCGCGCCGCCTCGGCCGTAAAGACCGGCAACGCTGCCGGCATGGCTGCCAACGAGACGCTTGCGTCCGGTGAGCCCCAGGGCCCCGGCATGGAGTATCTGGGCGGCCACGGCGTGAACCCGGAGTATATCGACCGCGAGCTCAACCCCGATGCGCCCGAGATTCCCGCCGGTCCGGCGCCGGTCGAGGGCATCATCATGGATTTTGAAACGAAGGAGGAGTAACCATGGCCGAACCCACGCTTTTGCCCGAGCGGCTCCAGTACCGCCCGACCAAGATCGAGCTCGACGAGAGCATCGAGAAGGCCAAGGCGACCCTTCTTAAGAAGATCAAGCGCTCGGTGTACGTCTACCGTGTGGACTGCGGCGGCTGCAACGGCTGCGAGATCGAGATCTTCGGTTCCATCACGCCCGTCTTCGACGTCGAGCGCTTTGGCATCAAGGTCGTGCCCTCGCCCCGTCACGCCGATGTGCTGCTGTACACCGGCGCCGTAACGCGTGCCATGCGCATGCCGGCCCTGCGCGCCTTTGAGGCCGCACCCGATCCCAAGATCGTGGTGTCCTATGGCGCGTGCGGCTGCACCGGCGGCATCTTCTACGACAACTACTGCGTCTGGGGTGGCACGGACAAGATCTTGCCGGTCGATGTCTATATCC
>CAUEQX010000016.1 GCA_959020035.1 uncultured Collinsella sp.
CGAGCGCAAAATGGATTCTAAAAAACACCTTGCCAAATAGGAGCGTCAGCGCGAGGCCCGCTTATCCGCAGCTCCGAAGGAGCAGGATAAGCGGGCCTCAAGTGCGAGGACGTTTTTAAGGGGATGCCCCCGGGTGGCCCGGACAGACCGATCGGCGATGTCTACAGGTACTCGATTTGAGCGCCCTCGGTGTCGCACGTCAGAATATACGTATCACACTTGGGGAACTGCTCACGCAGTTTGACCTGTAGGAACTTTGCCACGATGGTGTCGTCAGTCACGGCCATGAGAGTCGAGCCGGAGCCACTGATCCAGATGGTCTTGGCGCCTCCGTTAAGGCAGGTGTCGCGCACGGCGTTGTAGTCGGGGATGAGGCGGCGGCGATAGGGCTCCTGGATGCGGTCGTCATTGGCGGCGGCAATCAGGTCAAGGTCGCCGGTCTCCAGGCCGCGCGTCATGCCGGCGATGCGGCCCATTTGCCATACGGCGGTGGAGAGTGGAATCTCCTGCGGCACAACCTTGCGCGCCTCGCTCGTATGCACCTCGTAGGGCGGAATCACGGTAATAAAACGCAGATGATCGCTCACCTCGTAGCGCAGGCACTGGGGGAGCGAATCGGTCGGCGTAAAGGAGCAGACGGCGCCGCCCAGGATAGCAGGGGCGACGTTATCGGGATGGCCCTCGACCTCGGTGGCAATGCGGACGAGCTCGGCACGGTCGACGGTGTGGCCCGTCAGCGCGGCGGCCGCCATGATGCCGGCGACGACGCAGGTGGAGCTGGAACCCAGGCCGCGGGCGACGGGCACGTCGGTCTGAATGTCGATAGCGACGGGGAAGGCCGGCTCGCCCCATGCGGCCAGTGCATCGACAAAGCTAACGTAGACCAGGTTGTTCTCGTTTTGGAATTCCTCGGGGCAGCCCGTGATGGTGAGCTTGTCGGCGCGCTCGAAGGTGAAGTGCGAGTAGAGGCTGACGGCCATGCCGAGGGTGTCGTAGCCGATGCCCAAGTTGGCGCTTGTTGCTGGGACGGTGATCTTGATCATGTGAGTCCTCCTGGCGTGCCTGGCTGTTTAGTTCGCTGCTCGGGCAGTCCTGCGCAAGACGGAAAGCACATTAAGTGCTTTCCTTTGCGTGCGGAACTCGCGACGAACTAAACAGCCAGGCACGCTGTGCGCGTTCGTCATCATCCCGGGGATTATCTGATGAAAGAAGGTGCGCCGGCTTTCGCCGGCGCCTTATAAGGGGTTTTAGTTGGTAGCCATCTTTTTTGCTGCGGACTCGACGTAGCTTGCCATCTCATCGACGTCGCAGACGTCTTCGAAGCGGACGGGCTTGGATTCGAGTTCGGCGAGCTGGGTCGGGGCAACCGTGTTGGTGGCCTGCTCGAGCACGCGCATGGCCTCAAAGTCGTCCTCGGGAACGTCGAGGCCCAGGGCGTCGCAGCAGGCGCGCGGGAACTTGTAGGGGCTGGCGGTCGAAAGCAGGACGCGGGCCTTGGCGCCCTCGGCGGGAGCGACCTGCTCAAAGACGTGATAACCACAAGCGGTGTGCGGGTCGATTACGTAGCCGTTCGCATCCCAGCAGCTCTTGATGGCAGTGCGGACCTCGTCCTCGCTGGCCCAGCCGCAGCCAAAGACGCTCTGAATCTTGGCCAGCAGCTCGGCGGGCACCTCGTAGCGACCCGTCTGCGCCAGCTGCTCCATAAGGCCGGCAACGAGCTCGCAGTCGCCATCGGACAGGAAGTACAGCATGCGCTCCAGGTTGGAGCTGATGAGGATGTCCATCGACGGCGAGATGGTCGTGAAGAACGGGCGGTTGCGGTCGTAGACGCCGGTAGTCAGGAAGTCAGCCAGCACGTTGTTCTTGTCGCTCGCCACGACGAGCTTGGCGACGGGCAGACCCATGCGCTTGGCATAGTAGCCGGCCAGGATATCGCCAAAGTTGCCGGTCGGTACGCAGAACTCCACGGCGTCGCCGGCCTCGATGGCGCCGGCGCGCAACAGCTGCGCATAGGCGGCAAAGTAGTAGACGACCTGCGGTACCAGACGGCCGACGTTGATGGAGTTGGCACTCGAAAGCACCGTGCCTGCGGCCTCCAGACGCTCGGCAAGCTCCTTATCGGCAAAGATGCGCTTGACGGCGCTCTGGGCGTCGTCAAAGTTGCCGCGGATGCCGCAGACGGCGACGTTGTCGCCCTCCTGCGTGGACATCTGCAGGTTCTGGACGCGGCTGACCTTGCCCTCGGGATAAAAGACGGTGATGCCCGTGCCCGGAGCGTCGGCAAAACCGGCGAGTGCGGCCTTACCCGTGTCGCCCGACGTGGCGGTGACGATCATGATGCGCTCGGCGCCGCCGTCCTTGGCGGAAGTGCGGGCCATCAGACGGGGGAGCATCTGCAGGGCGACGTCCTTGAAGGCGCTTGTGGGGCCGCCAAAGAGCTCCATCACATAGGTCTGGGGGGCGTCAGCGCCCGGCGCAGCGTCGAGTTTGACGAGCGGCGTAACCTCTTCACTCGCGAACGTGCCGCGGTATGCCTCGTCGACACACGCCGAAATTTCTTCGGCCGTGTAATCATTCAGTAACATTCCCAACACATCTTGAGCGATTTCAAAGTACGATTTATCTGCAAGCGAGCTGATATCGACCTGCTGGGTGCCGAGCTCGTCCGAGACAAACAAACCCCCGTCGGGAGCGATGCCGGTGCGGATTGCCACCTTACTTGAGCACGATAAAGTGCGTCCTCGTGTACTATGATAAGTTCCCATATAACACTGCTCCTCGGATGCCTTGGTCCCAATCGGTGAAACCATGGTATCAGAGCGCGCAAAACAGGTTTGCAGAGGCTTTTAGAAAGGTAACCTCAAGCCCATGATTAAGATTGCCAAGTTTGGCGGCTCGTCGGTCGCCGACGCCGAACACTTCAAGAAGATCAAGGCCATCGTCGATGCCGACCCTGCCCGCCGTTTTGTGGTGGTTTCCGCCTGCGGCCGCCGCTTTAAGGGCGACACTAAGGTAACCGACCTGCTCTACCTGGTTAACGCGCACGTTAAGTATCACGTGTCGTGCGAGGAACTACTCGAGGACATCGGCCGGCGCTATTTTGATATCGCTGACGAGTTGGAGCTCACCTATCCCATCCGCGAGGAGTTCGCGGCCTTTGCCGAGCGCGCCCGCTCGGGCGGCTACTCTACCGAGGAGCTCGTGAGCCGTGGCGAGTACTTCACCGCTCGCCTGATGGCGGAGTACCTGGGCCTGCCGTTCTTGGACGCCGCGACGGTTGTGGCGTTCCATCATGACGGTACGCTCAGCATGAATCGCACCTCCGAGCTGGTGCAGGAGCACGGCCAGCAGGGCGGCTTTGTTATGCCCGGTTTCTACGGCGCGACGCGTGAGGGCCAGATCAAGCTGCTCGACCGTGGTGGCGGCGATATTTCCGGCTCGATCTTGGCTAAGTGCCTGGGTGCCGACCTGTACGAGAACTGGACCGACGTCTCGGGCTTCTATTCTGCCGATCCGCGTATTGTTCCCGAGGCTCAGCCCATTGCGCGCGTTACCTACGAGGAGCTGCGCGAGCTTTCTTACATGGGTGCAAGCGTCCTGCACGAGGAGGCTGTGTTCCCCGTGCGCGAGGCCGGCATTCCGCTGGTCATCAAGAACACCAATGCGCCGCAGGACCCCGGCACCATCATTAGCGAGACGGCTGACGAGGGCGAGGCGGAGCCCATCATTACCGGCGTGACCGGCAAGCGCGGCTTTGTCGCCATCAATGTCGCCCGCGACCGCACCAAGCCCCGTGTTGGCTTTATGCGCCGTGCGCTTTCGGTGTTCGAGCGTTATGACGTTTCCGTCGAGCATATGCCCACCGGTGTCGACCGCTTTGGCGCCGTGGTGCAGGAGCAGGACGTTCACGATTCGCTGTACTCGCTCGTGGGCGACATTCAGCAGGAGGTCGAGCCGCTCGAGATCGAGGTTGTCGAGGGCCTGGCGCTTATCGCGACCGTCGGCCGTAACCTGCGTGGCCGCGCAGGTATCTCGGGCCATCTGTTTGGCATGCTTGGCCAGGCCGGCGTGAGCGTGCGCATGATTTCGCAGAGCTGCGACGAGATCAACATCATTATCGGTGTCGAGGAGAAGGACTTCGACCTGGCGATTCAGACCATCTACCGTGCCTTCTCCGATGAGAACGGCATTGTGAAGGTCTCCGACCTGGAGGTCCCCGCACCGGTCGATCCCGCCCTGGCCGCGCTCCGCAAGTAGCTGCCGTCCCGGTGCATTTTTAGGACAAGTGCCAAAAATCTACGGCGGGGCGTTTCGTTTCGGTTTCGTTTCGACGGGGCGGGGTTCATGCCCGCCCTGTTCTTGTATAAACTGGCAACAATAATCAGCCTGCTCGGCGTGCGGGCAAAAGCCAAAACCTTTAAAGGGGGAAGCATGAAACAGTACACGGTTGCTATTTTGGGCGCGACGGGAGCCGTGGGCACCCAGATGCTCGAGTGCCTCAACGAGCAGGAGTTTCCGGTTGGCAAGCTCAAGCTGTTGGCAAGTGCACGCTCCGCGGGCAAGACCGTTGAGTTCCGCGGCGAGCAGATCGTGATTGAGGAAGCTTGCCCCGAGGCCTTTGAGGGCTGCGACATCGTGCTTGGCGCCGCCGGCGACGATATCGCCAAGGAGCTGCTGCCCGAGGCCGTCAAGCGCGGCGCCGTCGTGGTCGACAACAGCCATGCCTTCCGCATGGATCCCGAGGTGCCGCTGGTCGTGCCCGAGATCAATGCCGACGATATCAAGTGGCATCACGGCCTTATCGCCAACCCCAACTGCGCGACCATTATCGGCCTGGTTCCCACGTGGCCGCTGCATCAGCTCGCCGGCGTGAAGCGCATGATCGTTTCGACGTATCAGGCGGCTTCGGGTGCCGGCGCTCCCGGTATGGCCGAGCTCGAGGCTCAGCTGGCCGCCCTGGGCCGCGGCGAGGAGATTCCCGAGCCGCGGGCGTTTGCCGCCCAGCTGGCGAGCAACCTGATTCCGCAGATCGGCGGCGTCAAGCAAGAGCGCTTTACCTCCGAGGAGATGAAGCTGCAAAACGAGGGCCGCAAGATCATGCACCTGCCCGAGCTGCGCGTGAACTGCACCTGCGTGCGCGTGCCCGTGCTGCGTTCGCACTCCGAGAGCATTACGCTCGAGTTTGAGCGCGATATTACGGTGGAAGAGGCCCGTGCTGCGCTGGCTGCCGCTCCCGGCGTCAAGCTGGTTGACGACATGAGCGCCGAGGATGCGCACGATCGCTTCCCCATGCCGATGGATACGTCCGACCAGGACCTGATCTGGGTCGGTCGCGTGCGTCGCGACATCTCGAACCCCGAGGCCACGCGCGGTATTACCTTCTGGTGCTGCGGCGACCAAATCCGTAAGGGCGCGGCAACCAACGCCGTCCAGATCGCTAAGCTGCTCTGCGAGTAGTGTGACCTGTCCGGCGGGGGCCGGGCTTGGTTTTCAGAACGTCCTCGACCATGTGTGGCGCCTTGTCCTGCTCCTTCGGAGCCGCGGACAAGGCGCCACACTGGTCTGCGGAGTGTTCTGAAAACTGAGCCCGGCCCCCGCCTGCGGTGACGCTGCTGCAAGCGGCCTGCGATGGGGCCGTTGTTGGTTGAGGCCGCTGGGCTGATGTGGGGGCGCGTGGCTGTTTCGGGCCCTGGTCCCGGCGGCGGCCTCGGCGCTGCGCGCCTGCTGCCTTGGGTGACTTTGGGGTCGATTGGGGTTGTCTGCACAATTCGCGGTATTATGTTGCCGAGTTTTGAAAGGAGCCGCTGGTGGTCACGACGACGTTTGCTTCGCCTTTGGGCGAAATCTTGCTTGCCGCTGATGGCCGCGGTCTGACGGGGCTTTGGTTTGAGGGACAGGAGCATTTTGGCTCCACGCTTCTCAAAGAAGATCCTGAACATGTTGAAGGCGCCGATGCAGTTTCTGGTGCTGGCGGCATGTCGTCGGTGAGTCCTGCAAATGGTGCGGCGTCTTCGGTGCTTGAGCGTTCCTGGGCTTGGCTGAATGCTTATTTTGCAGGGCAGGAACCTCGGTTTACGCCGCCGTTGCATATGATCGGTACGGCGTTTCAGCGTGAAGTTTGGTACGAGCTGCTTTCCATTCCGCGCGGCGAGGTTGCCATGTATGGCGAGATCGCCCAGCGTGTTGCGGCTCGACATCGTGTACCGGGAAACGAGGCGCCCGTTGTGTCTCCCCGTGCCGTGGGGGCCGCGGTCGCGCGTAATCCCATTTCGATTATTGTGCCGTGCCATCGCGTGGTCGCGGCAGACGGTTCGCTCAACGGATATGCCGGTGGGCTCGACCGCAAGGAGTGGCTGCTTCGGCTTGAGGGCGCCTACGAAGAGTAGTGCCCGAACACTTTACATAGCCAAGATGCCGTGAAAGAACGGGATGCGCTTTCCGAATGGCGTCCCAAGCGGAAACCGTGTCCCGGAATACAGCCTCAGAGTGGGACGCCGTTTCCGGTTGAGACCGCCTGCCTGGACATCGATCTACGCCCGCTCCTGCAGGGCGTAGATCGATTTATCCATGTTGAACAGGTAAGCCACGACGCAGACAATAAAGAACATCGGCAAGTTACCAAAGCCGAAGACTTCGCAGCCAATAAGGATGGGTGCGAGCAACGTATTGGTGGCGCTGCCAAAGACGGCTGCGTAGCCCAGTGCGGCGCAGGGCTCGACGGGCATGCCGAGTTGAGCCTCGTTATGGCGACATCTGGGTAACAGAAAGGCCCGCGTTCCTCAGAGGCAAGATAGGCAATTCTGCTTCTGAGGTAGATCTCAATTCTGCCGACCGCACTGCCGACCGCATCAAACATTAACTGCCGGAGGGCTCGGTCAAATTCATACGTGTAGATGATGGTTTCGAATGTTGTGCCTTCGCGAAAGATGGTAATCCCGGACTTGCATTTGGTTTTGTAGGGAAACCAGTAGGCCGACAGTCTGTAGTGGTTGGCTTCGACCAAAGCTCGCTCGAGTTCGCTTTGATCAGAGCACTTAAGACCCTTGTTTTCTGTCAATAGTGCTATTTGTTCGTTGATGGATATCCGCGACTTCTGGTATTTCATTAAGCCTCTTGATAGAAAAAGAGCTGGAGTTGCGCATCGTTGAGAGGCTTTCCAGCTTTAGCAAAACAAACTTATAAGATGCGACGGGCCGCGTCAAGATAATTGCTTGACAGCCTAGGAGGCGGCTGGTTGGCTGGCTTAAAACCCAGCGCGTGAAATGACGCTCCACGCTATTCAGCGCGCTTGATAGGATGACGAACCACAGTCTTAAGTTTCTCCGGCGCACACTTGCGTGGATCGGAAAGATAGATTTCGTGATGTAAACGGGTGTCTGAGAAGTCGGGGACATAGCCCTGCTCGGTCGCATATTCATGCATGGCGTCTACGGTTGCCGGCTCGCTGTCGTGGGGTCCGGTATGCATGCATTGAACGCAGAGACCCTCGTCAACTTTAAGCAGCTCGACGGCAGAAAAGTCCAGTTTCTTTTTGGCCGTGGCTTCCGCGACCGCCCAGTCAAAGTCATCCTGAGTGACGAAATCGGGCAGGCGGATGCACGAGATAAAGTTGAAATCGTCCTTGCGTACATAATCGATGTCGCCGCTCGGGGAGTCTTGCCACCAGAAGCCCTCGAGCGGCGGTACCACAAAGTCGAAATAGCCCTCGATACTCCTTGAGCCTTTCTTTGACATCTTGACGGTATAGGCGATGCCGTAAAGCAGCGGCAGGGCATTTTGATACTCGCCACCTTCGGTATTTGGGTCGCCCTTTCCGCGAACGGCAACGTAGCTCATAGGCGGGACAGTTATGATACTCGGCTTGCTTGCAGGTCTGTAGAGCTCCTTGCATTCCTTCTTAAAGTCGAACGCCATGTTGGCCGCCTTTCTGCGTATTGGCCTGCTTAGATAGCGGAATCATATCATAGAAACGAACAGCTGTTCGAATGATTTGGCTGACAGATTGAGATGCGTGCGTTGTGTTTGGCGGTCGGCCTGACCCCATCGATGATTTCTCTGCCTCCCCGGCGCCTCATCTATAGCTGCCGTTTCCCCATATAGAACCTGCCAAAATAAACCCGTCCCTTTTTAGTCGGTGCGAAATGGGTAATACTAAAGAGTTATCCGACCAGATGGGAACCGATCGATGGCTTATATCGAATTCAAAGACGTCATCAAGGCATACGGCGAGGGCGACGCCCGCATTCACGCACTCGACGGCGCGAGCTTTACGGTCGAGCGCGGCGAGCTCGCCATCATTTTGGGTGCTTCGGGTGCCGGCAAGACCACGGCGCTCAACATTCTGGGCGGCATGGATACGGCGACTTCCGGCACCGTGACGGTGGACGGGCGCGATGTGAGCTCCGCTAACGAGGCGCAGCTCGTGGAATACCGCCGCGCCGACGTCGGCTTTGTCTTCCAGTTCTACAATCTGGTCCCCAACCTGACGGCGCTCGAAAATGTTGAGCTTGCGGCGCAAATCTGCCCTGATTCGCTCGATGCCGAGCAAACGCTTCGTCAGGTTGGCCTGGGCGAGCGCCTGGGCAACTTTCCGGCACAGCTTTCAGGCGGCGAGCAGCAGCGCGTGTCCATTGCCCGCGCACTGGCAAAGAACCCCAAGCTGCTTTTGTGCGACGAGCCCACGGGCGCACTTGACTATAAAACCGGCAAGCAGATCTTGCAGCTGCTGCAGGACACTTGCCGCAAGCAGGGCATTACGGTCATCATCATCACCCACAACTCCGCGCTGGCGCCCATGGCCGATCGCCTGATCCGCTTTAAGAACGGTCGCGTGGAGAGCGAGACGGTCCAGCAAAATCCCGTGCCTATCGAGACGATCGAGTGGTAGCGCCCATGGACCAAGACCGCCAAAACAGCCTACGCCGCGACGCGCAGAACACGGAGCGCGAGCAGGATTTTACGACCTACCGCACTGCCCAAAGCTCAAACGATATGGTGCCGACGGTTTTTCGCCGTGGCATCTACCGCACAATCCGAGGCAGTCTTAAGCGCTTTTTGTCAATCGTGGTCATCACCGCGCTTGGCGTGAGCGTGATGTGCGGCCTTAAGGCGGGTTGCGAGGACCTGTGTGATTCGGTTGATGCCTACTTCGACCAGCAAAATGTCTATGACATTAACGTGCAGTCGACCTATGGCCTGACTGACGATGATCTCGACGCCATACAAGAGGTCGATGGCGTCGAAACGGCCGAGGGCATCTATACCGAGACCGCCCACACCGCCGTGGGCACAACGCGCGAGCGCGTGGTCGTGCAGAGTCTCTCCAAGGAGAACATCGATCAGCCGGTGCTCGTGAACGGCGATTTGCCCGAGAGCGCCGATGAAGTCGCGGTGACTTCGAAGTTCCTGAAGGCATCGGGCAAGAAAATCGGCGATACGGTGAGTTTTGCCGCCAATGACGCGAGCTCGTCCAATCAAAGCGCCAAGGACCAGTTTGCCGCGGGCGATTACACCATTACGGCTGAGGTCCTCGACCCCACTGATGTAAGTTCTGACTCGACAGTCAACGCCTTTCGCGCTGCTTCGGCGGCGGACTATAAGTTCTATGTGAGCGAGGACGCCGCGACATCTTCTTCCTACTCCGCGGTCCACGTGATCGTCGAGGGAGCCAAGAGCCTCAACTCCTATTCGGATTCCTACGCGGCAAAGATCAATGAGGTCAAGGGCAATATCGAGAAGATCCGCGAGGAGCGTGAGAAGGCGCGCGCCCAGGAGCTGACGGTCGACACGCCGGCGAGCTTGGACGCGGCTGAGCGTCAGGCGAATATGCTCTTTGGGATTGAGCAGGACAACATCAACCGCATGGCCGAGGGCAGCGACGAGCGTGCGCAGGCGCAAGCCGACCTGGATCAGCGTCGCGCCGCCGCCGATCAACAGTTTGCCGATGCCCGCGCCGAGCTTTCCGATCTGGGCGAATGCACCTGGTACATCCAGGACCGCGGCAACATCGCAAGCTACTCGAGCGTGGAGAGCGACAGCTCGTCAATTGAGGCCATCGCCACGGTGTTCCCGTTCATCTTCTTTATCGTCGCCGTGCTCATCAGCCTTACCACCGCCACGCGTATGGTCGAGGAGGAGCGCACGCTCATCGGCCTGTATAAGGCACTCGGTTATTCGCGCGGACGCATCCTGTCCAAATACGTGGACTATGCGCTGTGGGCTTGTCTGATCGGCGGCGTGCTCGGCAACATCATCGGATTTGTGGGCCTGCCGCTGTTCCTGTTTACGGTGTTCGACGACATGTACTCACTGCCCCAGATGCTGCTTTCGTACGACATCGTGTCGTCGCTCGTGTCGGTGGCGCTGTTTGCCGTGGGCGTGGTGGGCGCCACGATTATCGCCTGCCGCCACGAGATGGCCGAGACCCCGGCCTCGCTCATGCGCCCCAAGGCCCCGCGCGCTGGCTCGCGCATCTTGCTCGAGCGCATCGGCTTTATCTGGCGCCGCATGGGCTTTTTGAACAAGGTCGCTGCACGCAACCTATTCCGCTATAAAAAGCGCGCCTTTATGACCATCTTTGGCATCGCGGGTTGCACCGCGCTTGTGATCTGCGGTATGGGTATTCGCGACACGTCGGTCGCGCTTTCGCCCAAGCAGTACGGCCACATCACACGCTACGATCTGCTGGCGGTCGCCAATCCCGACGATTTTTCGCAGACGTGCGCGGCATTGGATGAGCGCAGCGCGGCCAATGATTCCAACGTGACCGTGACTTCGACGCTGCCGATTATGACCGACAACGTCACCTTTACATTCGGCGGAAAGAGCGAGACCGTGCAGCTGATTGTGGTGCCCGATGACCGCACGAACGACCTGGACGACTACGTGCGTCTCGAGGATGAGTCCAAAGAGCCACTGTCTTTGCGTGACGGAGACGTGTATCTGAGCAAGAGTTCACAGCTGGTTCTTGGGATTCAGCCGGGCGACACGGCGCAGGTCCAGGATTCGTCGCTCAACGTCGCCAAGGTCAAAGTCAGCGACATCTCGCTCAACTATTTGGGCAACACGCTCTATATGACGCAGGGCACCTATGAGCGCGCGTTCGGCCGAAGCGCGCGTCTTAACGGCATCTTTGTGCTGCTTAAGGGCTCGTCGGCCGACCAGATTGCGTTTAGCAAGAATCTTAAGAGTGACGGTTGGCTCACCATCTCGAGCACGGCCGAACATTGGCAGAACTACGAGGCGAACTTCACTATCATCAATTCCGTCGTGGTGCTCGTGACCTTTATGGCGGCGTGCCTGTCGTTTGTGGTGGTGTTTACGTTGTCCAACACGAATATCTCCGAGCGCGAGCGCGAGCTGGCGACCATCAAGGTGCTGGGCTTCCGCCGTGGCGAGGTACACCATTACGTCAACAAGGAGACGTTGATCCTCACGGCGATTGGCACCGCACTGGGCGTGCCGCTGGGTGGCCTGCTTGCCGAGAGCTTTACGTACATCCTGCAGATGCCGTCGCTGTACTTTGACGTTGAGGTCGAGCCGCTAAGCTACGTGCTCGCCGTAGTGCTTTCCTTCGGCTTTACGTTTATCGTCAACCTCGCCACCAACCGAACGCTCAACAAGATCGACATGGTCGGCGCCCTCAAGAGCGCCGACTAACCTGCCAAAAAGGGACAGGTTTATTTTGGCAGGTTTTATCTGGGCAAACGCCGGACAACCATTAGGTGGTCCGGCGTTTGCCCCGTTTTGCTGGGGATATTTGTCGCTCAGTGCCCTTACTGGCCAATCCAGTGCTGCGCATAGCTCTTAATGTCCTCGGTAAAACCGTCAAGGTCGTCAAGGGTAATCACGCTGTCGATAAGCAAATTGGCTATCTCGCGGTGCATTGTGCTGCGGCGAATGTCGTTTGCAATTACGCCTGAGGACAGCTTGTTTCTATTGAGGCTCTCTTCTAGTGCCCAAAATCTACTGGACGCTTCGCTGTCGCCATTCAGTATCTCAACGTACTGGCCGATGAGCTTTTCCATATAACGTTCTTGCCATTGAGGAAGCATTTTCTTAAACAGCTTCCAGTCGCTTTCGGCTACGTCGCGCATATGTCCTCCGCTCGTCAAACGGGCTTTTCATTTGCCTTTCATTCTATTTGGTTTTCGCTCGCAAGCGTGGATGAGAGGCTCTCTTTAGCCTTCGAGATAGGGCTTGAATGGGTCGTATGCCACAAAATGGGCCTATCTACTATGTTTAATTGGATACCCTCAACCATGCCGGGAAAACAAAAAACAAAACCGCAGGTAGAAGGCCTGCCGATTTTCGAAAAGGCGGTCATGGTTGGCCCCATCGAGTTAAACGTAGTAGATGGCCCCATTTCGTGGCGGACCATCAAACGAACGCCGATGCTTGTGCTGTAGCCGCTCCGATCATACGTAAGTTGCGGTGGAATAGTTCCTAGATTCAGCCATTTGCGGGCTAAGCAGGAACTATTTCACCGCAACTGAATTTCAGGCCAGGCACCCGCAGCAAGAAGACGAATAACCTCGGCGAGTATGTAAACGCAGGGCCCTCCGACCCCGCCCGACGATTTCGATTGGCGACCTTTGACGGAGTCAAGGGAGGAGCCAAATCGAAATACGTCGGGCGGGGTCGGAGGGCCCGATGGGATGAATTTCGGCTGAGGCTATTCGTCGCCGAAGCTGATGCCCAACGCCTTGGCCTCGCGCACCAGATCGCTCTGGGGGTCGACATACTTGAGCTTGCCGGCGACATCCTCGAGCGGCATGTGGCACATCTTGCCGTCACGCAGAGCGATCATGTAGCCAAACTCGCCGCGTAGGCAGCCCAGTGCTGCCTCGACGCCGCACTGGGTCGCAAAGATGCGGTCCTGGGCGTCGGGTTGGCCGCCGCGCTGCGTGTGGCCGGGGATGGCGACGCGGGTCTCGCGACCGGTCTTGGCCTCGATCTCCTTGGCGATGTCGTAGACGATCGACGGGCTCGTGCGCTCGGCGAGCTTCTTCTTGTACTCCTTCTTGGACAGCGCCGCGTCCTCCTTGGAGATAGCACCCTCGGCGACGGCCACGATGGTAAAGCGGCTGCCGGTTTCCATGCGATGCTCGATGGTCTTGATGACGTTATCCATGTCGTAGGGGATCTCGGGAATCAAGATGACATCCGCGCCGCCCGCGACGCCGGCGTACAGCGGAATCCAGCCAACCTTGTGGCCCATGATCTCGATAACGAACACGCGGCCGTGGCTCGAAGCGGTGGTGTGGATGTCGTCGATGCACTTGGTGGCGACGTCGATGGCGCTCGTAAAGCCAAACGTCAGCTCGGTGCCCCAGGTGTCGTTATCGATGGTCTTGGGCAGGGCGATAACGTTGAGGCCCTCTTCGCGCAGGCGGTTGGCGGTCTTGGTGGAGCCGTTGCCGCCCAGCATAAACAGGCAGTCGAGCTGCAGCTTATGATAGATGTGGACCATCGCCGGCACCTTCTCGACACCATCGGCCTCGGGGGTATCCAGACGCTTGAACGGCGTGCGGCTCGTGCCCAGGATGGTGCCGCCGCGGGTGAGGATACCGCTAAAATCGGCGGGCGTCATGACGCGGAACCTGCTGTAGATAAGGCCCTGGTAGCCGTCCTCAAAACCGTAGATCTCGATAGGTTCTTCGCTATTGGTCATAAGCGTTTTGACGATGCCGCGCATGGTGGCGTTGAGCGCCTGGCAGTCGCCGCCACTGGTAAGAAGACCGATCCTGAGCATGATGAATCCTTCCGGGCAAGTTATAACATGCGCATAAGTTTACCCCCGCACACTGTTGATACGGGGGTAAAACGTGTTAGCTCAAGCGTATAGAAATGTAAACAACGTCAGGCGAGCGTAAGGTCGACGAGCCTGGGTCCTTACAGTGCGAAGGCGTCGACGTCGCCCCAGTGGCGGCGCAGCGTAATGGCGGCGGCGGGTTCGGTATTGTCAAAGACGACCGACCATTGCGTATTGCTGGTGATGTCTTTCGGATTGGGTTCTTGCGCTGCAGCGCGTAGGGCCTTCCAAGCGACTGCCTCGTCCTGGGCACCGACATGGGCGTCAAGGACATCGGCGATTGCGATGGCGCGCTCTTTACCATGGCCCAGCTCGCCATTCTTTTGGTTGGGCAGCACTTCGTCGCCATAGCAGGCGTAGAAGTTCGTAACCTGGCGTACAGGAGTCGCTTTGAAAGCACGGTCCGGATCGCGCGGATCCCACTCTACTACGCGCGCGTCACCGGCGGCGTCGTTGATAAAGAAGTGGTAATCGCGTTCTGCCATGGCGTGCATGTCGTAGGCGGAAAGCAGGTCGACAGCTTCTTGCGTGGTGGCGGCACGGTCGAGCACCAGACGGATGGCGAGCGAGGTATTGATGACGGGGCGTTGCGCGTCCTGGTCACAGGGCTTGGAATCCAGGGTGAGTACGGCAATGGACACGCCGCATTCGTTAACACCGTCGAGCTGGCCAAACGGGCCCATGAGTGCGGCGGCCCGTCCGGCGACGGAGTCAAGCGGAGTGTTATCGCCCAGGTTGTTAAGGGCGGCAAACCCGATGGAGGCATAGCCGCCGCGTGGGTGATTGCGCACCAGCAGCGCCGAGGTGTCGTCCTTAAAGTCGTAATTGCGACCGGTGCGCACGCGGCCTTCGGCATCTACGGCGACAAAAGCGCTGCAGGCAAACTGGGGCGCCTGGACATGTACCGGCACACCGGGCAGCACCTGCGCCACCAAGGCATCGATGTAGGCCTGGTCGTCGCGCACGCCAGCGGCGATGATGCGATTAAGATCGTAGTCGTAGGCGATGTCGATCGCGTACAGGTCATAGCCATCCGCGTAGCCGGTCAAGCGTTTGAGCGACGCGGCGGACTTGATTTGCTTGTGATAAACGATACCGGTGGCAGCGGCAAGGCTGACGGCGACTCCCGCGACACCGCAGGCGATGGCAATGTTACGTGGCTTCATGGCGGCTCCTCTCGTCCTGTTAGCGTAATTGTCGCAAAAGGTGCACGGGCATGATGGCTCAACTTGGTGAGCGGTGCGGGATTAAACACGGAATGAAGAGTGCAGCGCTGGCGTGGCGGGGTATGCTGGAGGGGACCATCAACCCAGCGAAAGGGGAGAGCATGACGGATCAGGAAACGCCCGAGCGCGCGCACGTGACGGCCGACGATATCGAGGCTGCCAACGACCTTATCGACTTTATCGAGGCATGCCCCAGCATGTTCCATACGGCAGCGACCATTATGGCCGAGCTCGACGAGGCGGGCTTTACCTACCTGCCCGAGAATGCGGCGTGGGACATCGAGCCGGGCGGGCGTTATTACACGCAGCGCAACACCTCGAGCGTTGTTGCCTTTAAGGTGGGCGAGGACCTGGCCGCGACGTGGGGCGAGGACGGCGTTGCCGGCGACTACCATTTTCAGCTGACGGCGTCGCACAGCGACTCGCCTACGTTTAAGGTTAAGGCCGTCCCCGAGCTCGACGGCGCAGGCGAGACGCTGCGTCTGAACACCGAGGCCTACGGCGGCATGATCGACTACACCTGGTTCGATCGTCCGCTGGCGCTCGCGGGCCGCGTACTGGTGCGCGAGGGCGACCGTATTGAGAGCCGCCTGCTTACCACCGAGCGCGAGGTTGCCATTATTCCGAGCCTTGCCATCCATATGAACCGTGGCGTTAACGAGAGCTTTGCTCCCAACCGAGCCGTTGACCTGTGCCCGCTCATCAGCGCCGGTGAACTCAAGCAGGGAGATTTTGACGCTCTGATTGCCGATGAGCTGGACGTTGAGCCCGAGCAAATTTTGGGCCGCGATCTGTTCCTGGTCAATCGTCAGGATGCGCGCATTTGGGGCTGGGCCGACGAGTTTATCTCGACGCCCAAGCTCGACGACCTGGCCTGCGCCTATACCTCGCTGCAGGCATTTTTGGGTGCTGAGAACGCGCGCGATATCTCGGTCTTCTGCTGCTTTGATAACGAGGAGGTTGGCTCCGAGACCAAGCAGGGAGCCATGTCGACGTTCTTGGCCGATGCGCTGCGCCGCATTAACGGATCGCTGGGCTTCGATGACGAGTCGTACCATCGCGCACTTGCCGCCTCGATGCTCGTGAGCTGCGATAATGCGCATGCCGTGCATCCCAACCACGCCGAGAAGTGCGATGCCCGCAACCAGGTCGTGCTCAACGGCGGTATCGTTATCAAGGAAGCCGCCAACCAGCACTACTGCACCGATGCCTTTAGCCGCGCGGTGTTCCAGGCTATTTGCGATGACGCCGACGTGCCCACGCAGGCCTTCGCCAACAAGAGTGATATGGCCGGCGGCTCCACCCTGGGCAACCTGTCGAACATGCAGGCGAGCATGCACGCCGTAGACGTGGGCCTGCCGCAGCTGGCCATGCACTCGAGCTACGAGACCGGCGGCGTGCGCGACGTGATGTGTGCCATCCGCGCCCTCACGGCCTTCTACGAGCGAAACCTAACCATCAACGGCGCCGAAAGCGTGGAGCTCTAAAACCTGCCAAAAAGGGACAGGTTCATTTTGGCAGGTTTTATCTGGGCAAATGCCAGTGGCATTGCAAGCCGATAGGGCCCTAAAACGCCGCAGGTAGAGCAAAAGTCAGCGAGAGCCCGCCAGGGCGAGCAAGGTGGCGTGAAAGAGGAGGGCATAGGCCTTTTGGCCATGCCCGACGATTGAACGTCAGATTGCCGCTCTGGCGGGCTCGCAGCGTCGAGGGGTTCCGGCGTTTGGTAAAACGCCGGAACAACCTAATGTTCGATCCAGCAGCGAAGCGTCTCGCCGGCTTGCAGGTGACGCAGATTCTCTGCGGCAATGTCGACCACATTGTTGAGCGTGGCTGCCAGGTGGAACCAGCCGGAGACGTGCGGCGTGATGAGCATGTTGGGCGCATCCCACAGGGGGCTTGTCTCAGGCAGCGGCTCGGGGTCGGTGACGTCGACCGCGGCGCCGGCGAGATGTCCCGACTCCAGGGCGGCAACCAAGTCGTCGGCGACCACAAGGTCGCCGCGGCCGCCGTTGGCAAAGAAGGCGCCCGGTTTCATCGCGGCGAAGAACTCGGCGTTCGCCAGGCCGCGGGTCTCGGGTGTGCTGGGCATAAAGGATGCGACGATGTCAGCCTCGGCCAGGCGCTCGGACAGGGCGTCCATGCCGTCCATGTCCTCAAACACAATGGGGTAGACGAGTGGATGGCGCTTGATGCCGCGGACGTGCGCGCCCATGTTGCGGCAGAGCGTGGCGAAGTGGCCGCCGATATCGCCCGCGCCCAGCACCAGCACATTGGCGTTTTTGAGCGAGGTGACCGGCCCCAAATCCTCCCAGCGATGCTCGCGCTGCAAGTTGTGATAGCCGGGCAGGCGCTTCATCATGGAAAGGACCATGGCAAACATGTGCTCGCTTACGGCCTGGCCGTAGGCGCCCACCGAGCAAGACAATTTGGCGTCGGCCGGCACGGTGCCGGCGGCCAAGTAATCGTCATAGCCAGCGGTCTGCAATTGCAACAGCTGGAGATGTTCGCATGCCGTGAGCATGTCAGGGTCGATGTTGCCCAAGATCACGTCAGCATCGGCGACCTGCTCGCGCGTGGCGGCGTCGGCGCTCGTGTAGATAAAGTCCTCGCCCGGAGCGCTCGACTCAAGAATTGCGCGATGGCGGTCATTGACGGGCAGCAAAACCAGGATGTTCACAAGCAGTCCTCTCCGCTCGACCTACCAAAAAGGGACAGGTTTATTTTGGCAGGTTGTATCAGGCAAAACGCTATAAAAACGCCGGGCTACGCGATGGTTAACATATCCATCGCGTAGCCCGGCGCATCCACGGCTACCAGCTCAGCAGCTCGTAGCCGTCCTCGGTCACCACGAGCTGTACCTCGCACTGGGCCGAATCGCTGCCGTCCTTGGTGCGCACGCACCAGCCGTCACCCTTGCTGATCTTGATGTCGGGCGCTCCGGCGTTGACCATGGGCTCGATGGTAAAGACCATGCCCGGAGCCATGATGGTGTCCACATCGGGTGCCTCGGTGGTAAAGCCCACAAACGGGTCCTCGTGGAACTCCTTACCGATGCCGTGTCCGCCGTACTCGCGTACCACGCTAAAGCCGGCGTCCTCGACCGTCTTTTGCACGGCCTCGGCCATCACGGACAGCGGCAGCCACGGCTTGACGGCAGCCAGACCCGCCTCCACGCTGGCGCGGGTGACGTCGACCAGGCGCTGGCGCTCGGCAGAGACCTCGCCGATGCAGAACATGCGGCTCGAATCACTAAAGTAGCCGTCAAGAATCGTGGAGCAGTCGACGTTGATGATGTCGCCCTCGTGCAGCACGTCCGTATCGCAGGGGATGCCGTGACAGACCACGTCGTTGATCGAGGTGCAAACGCTCTTGGGGTAGCCCTCATAGTTGAGGTCGGCCGGCGTGCCGCCGTGCTCGACGGTGTAGTCGTAGATCATCTGGTCGATCTGGTTGGTGGTCATGCCCGCGGCGATGTGTTCGCCTACGTAATCGAGCACGCCCACGTTGATGGCGGCCGAGCGCTTGATGCCCTCGATATCGGCGGGCGCCTTGTAGAGCGTGCGGGGCAAAACCTCCCAGCCCTCTTCCCACAGGCGCTCAAGGCGCTCATCAAAGGCGCTATGGCATTTCTTATATTTTTTGCCGCTGCCGCACCAGCAAGCGTCGTTGCGGCCGGGCACGGGTCCATTGTCAAACATGGCTAACTTCCTTTCATTCGCAGCTAGTATAGCCCACTCACAGGGCAGCTGCGCGCTAGTAGCTCACCTGGCAGGGAATGCCGAGGGCGCGCACGCGCGCGGCGATGGCGTCGAGGGCCTCGGGCGCTGCTTTGGCAAGGCCGGCGACCGGCGTCTCGCGAGCCACCGTGTAGATGGTCGCTTCTTGTGGGCGAATGCGCTCAAGCGCCGCGAGCCAGGGGGCAACGTACTCCTCGCCGGTGTTGTCGATGAGCTTGCCCTGATACTCGCCGGTCAAAAAGATCGTCTGGATAATAACGTGACCGTCAAAGCTTGCGAACGTCTTGATCTGGTGCTCGACGTCGTAGGGGCCAACAGGCTGGTCGAGCAGCTGGATAAACGCCGGGTCGACGGTATCGAGCTTAAGAATGTTGTCGTCGACCATCATGAGCGCGTCGTGCACCTCGGGGCGGTCGGCGCGCGTACCGTTGGAGAGCACGGCGATCTTGGAGTTTGGGGCAAGCTCGTCGCGCAGCGCGACGGCGCCGGCGATGGCCTGCGGAAACTCCGGTGCGGCGGTGGGCTCGCCGTTGCCTGCGAAGGTGATCACATCGGGGAGCTCGCCCTCGGCTGCCATCTCGCGCAGCTTTGCTTCGAGCGCGTCGAGTACCATGGCAGCTGTGTTATACGGCTCATGACAGGGGCGCTCGGCGTTGAGGCCGTTTTCGCAGTAAATGCAGTCGAACGTGCAGATTTTGCCGCTGGCCGGCATCATGTTGACGCCGAGCGAGAGACCAAGGCGACGGCTGCGAACGGGCCCAAAGATGGGGCTGGCATTCAAAAACGTAGACATAGGCATATGCTCCTCAAGACAATTGTGCCTAAGCATAGCATCGGCTCCAAAGCAAGGTGCGGGCCCTTGCTTTACAAGTTTCGTTTTTTCACGTCGCTCATTATGCCGTGCCATGAAAAGCCTCGGGTCGGGTACAGTTAATCTGTTAACAAGGCGTAAGGC
>CAUEQX010000017.1 GCA_959020035.1 uncultured Collinsella sp.
AAAAGATCGAGTCGTCCTCGCAGACGCTCAAGCAGGAATACCTCGATACATACGAAGGATGAATGTGGGGGAGTGTTCGGATGATAGTTGATATTCAAGGGCCAGTTCGTGCTGTGCCGAAAAGACCGTGAACCTTTTGTGGGACACGCGGCGCCGTGGTACCATAGCCAAGTTTGTTGTCTTGGTCGGAAACCAAGACGCCTTATGCGCTGATCGGTAACCAGCGCCTGACCAATAAGGAGTCCTACCATGAAGCAGGGTATCCATCCCCAGTATGTCGAGTGCACGGTGACGTGCTCCTGCGGCAACACCTTCAAGACGCACGCTACCGTGTCCGAGATGAAGGTCGAGCTTTGCAACGAGTGCCACCCGTTCTACACCGGCCAGCAGAAGTTCGTCGACACCGGTGGACGCGTCCAGCGCTTCGCCGACAAGTTCGGTGGCGCCGCTGCCGCCCAGCTCAAGAAGGCCGAGGAGGCCAAGGCTGCCAAGGCCGCCAAGGCTGCTGAGGCCGAGGCCGCTCGCAAGGCTGCCGCTGAGGCTAAGGCTGCCGAGAAGGCTAAGCGTGCTGCTAAGTTTGCCGAGGAGGCTGCCAAGCAGGCCGCCGAGGCTCCCGTCGAGGAGGCCGCTGCCGAGGCCGAGACCACCGAGGCTGCTGAGTAAATAGCTCGCCGCGGAATCACTCGCATTCATGGCATGAGGGCCGTGCATCCATTTGGGTGCGCGGCCCTTTTCTTTTATTGGTGCAAACGAACCTGTCCCCATGGCACCAAATGGCAGAGAGGAAGCGTTTGCCCAGATAGAACCTGCCAAAATAAACCTGTCCCATTGTGGCAGGTTGGTCGTAGTTATTACGTGGCGGTCGAGGTCGACCGTATAGGCCGCGCCTTGTTTGGCTAAAGTACAATCATCTGTGTTTAACTCGCCCGCAGCTGCACGGCGCGGGCGATGGCCAAAAAGGAAAACCACATGGGATTCATGTCAAAGCTGCTGTCCTTTGGATCCGATAAGGACCTTAAGCGCTACTACAAGATCGTCGACCAGATCAACGGTCTTGAGCCCCAGTTTGAGAAGATGACCGAGGAGGAACTCCGCGCCCAGACCGATAAGTTCCGCGAGCGTTACGCCAACGGCGAGTCGCTCGACGACATGCTTCCCGAGGCCTTTGCCACCGTACGCGAGGCTTCCAAGCGCATCACGGGCATGCGTCACTTTGACGTACAGCTCATCGGCGCCATGGCGCTTCATGAGGGTCATATTGCCGAGATGAAGACCGGCGAGGGCAAAACGCTCGTCTCCACCTTGGCCGGCTACCTCAACGCTATCGCCGGCAAGGGCGTGCACGTCGTTACTGTCAATGATTACCTTGCCAAGCGCGACTCCGAGTGGATGGGCCGCATCTATAAGTACCTGGGCATGACCGTCGGTCTGCTCCAGAACAACATGCCGCTCGAGCTCAAGCGTCCGGCCTACCAGGCAGACGTCACCTACGGCACCAACTCCGAGTTCGGTTTCGACTACCTGCGCGACAACATGGTCACCCGTCCCGAGCAGCGCGTACAGCGCGGCCACAACTACGCCATCGTCGACGAGGTCGACTCCATCCTGATCGATGAGGCCAGGACGCCGCTGATCATCTCGGGCGCTGGCACCAAGTCCGCCAGTACTTACAAGGACTTCGCGCGTGCCGTGCGTGGCCTTGAGCGCGGCGAGGACGTGTCGCACGACATGCTCACCGCCACCGAGGACGTCGAGCCCACGGGCGACTATGTCATGGACGAGGCCAAGCACACCATCGCCGCCACCGAGCGCGGTCTTAAGAAGATCGAGCGCCGCCTGGGTATCGATGACATCTATGCCGATCTCTCCGGCCAGCTGGTCAACCACCTGCAGCAGGCGCTGAAGGCCCAGTACATGTTCCATCGCGATAAGCAGTACGTGGTCACCAACGGCGAGGTCAAGATCGTCGACGAGTTCACCGGCCGCATTATGGAAGGCCGCCGTTATTCCGAGGGCTTGCACCAGGCCATCGAGGCCAAAGAGGGCGTGCTCGTGCGCGAGGAGAACCAGACGCTGGCCACCATCACCCTGCAGAACTACTTCCGTCTGTATGACAAGCTCTCCGGCATGACCGGCACGGCACTTACCGAGGATGCCGAGTTCCGCGAGATCTACAAGCTGCCCGTCGAGGTCATCCCCTCCAACAAGCCCGTGCAGCGCGTGGACCACGAGGACCTGGTGTACCGCACCATTCAGGCCAAGTACAATGCCGTCGCCGACGACGTCGAGCAGCGTCACGCCAAGGGCCAGCCGGTCCTGGTGGGCACCGTCTCCATCGAGAGCTCCGAGAAGCTGTCCGCCGCCCTTACCAAACGCGGCATCGCACACGAGGTCCTCAACGCCAAGCACCATGAACGCGAGGCCCACATCGTGGCCCAGGCAGGACGCTACGGTGCCGTGACCATCGCCACCAACATGGCCGGTCGTGGTACCGACATCCTGCTGGGCGGCAACCCCGACGAGCTGGTGCGCGAGCGCATGGAGTACGAGGGCCTGACCATGGAGGACGTGACGCCCGAGCAGCTCGAGCAGTTTAACGCCGAGGCCAAGGAGACTTGCAAGGCCGAGCGCGAGCGCGTGCTTGCCGCCGGCGGCCTGACCGTTATCGGCACCGAGCGCCACGAGTCCCGTCGTATCGACAACCAGCTGCGCGGCCGCTCCGGCCGTCAGGGCGATCCGGGCGAGACCCAGTTCTACCTGTCGCTCGAGGACGACCTCATGCGCTTGTTCGGTGGCGACAAGATGGACCGCGTCTCCAAGATGATGGTCACGGCCGACATGGGCGATGACATGCCCATCCAGCACAAGATCATCTCCAAGGCTGTCGAGAGCGCCCAGCACAAGGTCGAGAGCATCAACTTTTCCATGCGCAAGAGCGTCCTTGAGTACGACGACGTCATGAACAAGCAGCGCCAGGTCATCTACGCCGAGCGCAATAAGATTCTAGACGGCAAGGACCTGACCGACCACATCACCGAGGTCATGCACGACACCGTGTACCGCTGCGTGCAGGAGTTCTGCACCAAGGACAGTCACGATGGCGAGCGCGACTTGGAGGGCCTGCGCAAGTGGGTTGTGGAGCTCACCGGCCACATCGATACGCCGAAGTTCCCCGACGAGGATTATGAGGCCCTGGCTGCCGATGTCCTGGCTTACGTAGAGAAGTGCTACAACATGAAGGCCGAGCGCTTGGGCGAGGACCTGATGCGCGAGCTCAACACCCAGGTCATGCTGCGCGTCATCGATACCCGCTGGATGAACTACCTGCAGGAGATGGACTACCTCAAGACCGGCATCGGCCTGCGCGGCTTTGGCCAGCGCGATCCGCTGGTCGAGTACAAGACCGAGGCCTACGGCGCGTTCCAGATGCTCGTCGACACCATGTACGAGGATTACCTGCGCACGGTTCTGCGCATCGAGATCAAGGCTGCCCCGCGTGCCGTGGAGCACAAGGAGGAGCCCGCGCTCGAGGGTGCGCACTTCTCCGGTCCTGCCGAGGTCGATGGTGACAACGGCGACTCGGTGCTGCGCAAGCAGGCGCAGGTGCAGGCCCGCACGGCTGTCCAGGGTGGTCCGGCTGCCGTCAACAACGGTGGCAAGGTGACCACCTATCGCAAGTCCGAGAGCGACGATCCGTACGTCAACGTGGGCCGCAACGACCCGTGCCCCTGCGGTAGCGGCAAGAAGTTTAAGTACTGCCACGGCAGGAATCGTTAATGGCTGAGGCTTTAGAGGTAACGCCCGCCGAGCTGGACGCGTTCGCGGACCGGCTCGGCGAGGTCGAGTCGTATCTCCATTTGGACGAAAAGCGCACGCGCGTGACCGAGCTCGAGGCTAAAAGCGTGGCCCCCGGCTTTTGGGATGACGCCGACGCCGCCCGTGCTACCATGGAGGAGATCTCTCGCACCAAGGAAGATATCGCTGCCGTGGACACCGCGCGCGGCGAGCTTTCCGATGCCCGCGCCGCGCTGGAGCTTGCCGAGGAGATGGGGGATGACCCCGACGCCGTCGCATTGCGCGAGGAGGCTGCCGCTACGGCAGAACGCCTGGCCCGCGCTATCGACGAGCTCGAGCTTTCGAGCTGGTTTACCGGTGAATTCGATCACGGCGATGCCATTGTGACCATCAAGCCCGGACAGGGTGGTCTGGAGGCCCAGGACTGGACCTTCATGCTCTTTAAGATGTACATGAAGTACTGCCAGCGTCGCGGCTGGAAGGTCACCATCAACGACTGTCCCGCGGCCGAGGTCATCGGCATTGACCGCGCGACATTTACCGTCGAGGGCAAGGACGCATTTGGCATGCTGCGCGCCGAGGCCGGCGTCCACCGCTTGGTTCGCATTAGCCCCACCGACGACAAGAAGCGCCGCCAGACCACGTTTGCCGGCGTCGAGGTCATCCCCGTGCTACCCGATGATATCGACATCGAGATCAGTCCCGATGACATCCGCGTGGACGTGTACCACGCGAGCGGCCCGGGCGGTCAGGGCGTCAACACCACCGACTCCGCCGTGCGCGTGACGCATTTCCCCAGCGGCATTGTGGTCACCTGCCAAAACGAGCGCAGCCAGATCCAGAACAAGGCCGCGTGCATGCAGATCCTCAAGGCTCGCCTGTACGAGATTGAGCTCGAGAAGCGCGCCGAGGCCCTGGATGAGATTCGTGGACCCAAGACCACGATCGGTTTTGGCAACCAGATTCGCAGCTACGTGCTCTACCCGTACCAGATGGTCAAGGACCTACGCACGGGCGTGGAGACCAGCAATGTCGAGGCCGTTCTTGACGATGGCGACCTGGACCCGTTTGTTATTGGCTACCATCGCTGGGCCACCGGCAACGCCGATGCAGAAGGCTCGGAGGTCTAAAACATCGGGCGGCTTCAAGCCGATGCCAAGCCCAACGGTTGGACGGGTTTGTATCCAGAATAAACCCTGCGCAGGGGTGGTTTTTGTTCGGCGAATCGGTAGAATCGAATACAAGAAGAAGTTCAAAGCGCATCCGATGGGGTGCGCTTTTTTGAGGGAGGCAGCATGGCATATCGTCTGGACATCAAGCGCATTCTTTCGATGAACTTCTTTCACGATTTGCCCCAGATCATGTTGGGGTGTGCCTTGGCCGCCATCGCGACCGACCTGTTTTTGATTCCCAACGGCCTTGCTGCCGGTGGCGTTACGGGCCTTGCTACCATTATCCAGGCGGTCGGCGCATCGCGCGGCCTATCGCTTCCCGTTGGTATTCAGACGATCGTGATGAACGCCTTGCTGCTGCTGGTCGTTATGCGCGAGGGCGGCATGTTCTACGTGGTGCAGACCGCGACGGGCTTTGTGCTGCTGGGCTTCTTTACCGATCTGTTCGCCCCGTTTGTAGCACCTCTGGCGGATGCGGACCTGATGCTCCCTGCCATGTGGGGCGGCATTATTACGGGCATCGGTTACGGCATGGTGCTGCGCGCCGGCGCCAACACCGGCGGTTCGGACACGATTGGCCAAATCATCTCGCGTAATACCTCACTGCCCGTGGGCTCGACCGTCATGGCGATCGATGTTGCCGTATGCGCGCTGTCGGCTCCGGTCTTTTCAATCGAAAACGCACTATATGCAGGCCTTTCGATGGTCATTAGCGGCTACGTGATCGATGCCGTGGTCGATGGTGGCAACAAACGCCGCATGGTACTCATCATCTCGGACAAGTTCCCTGATATCGCTGCCGATATCATGTATGGCCTGGGTCGTGGTTGTACCAAGTTTAAGGCGACTGGCATGTATTCGGGTGCCGAGAAGCCAGTGATTATGGTCATCGTGAGCCGTCGAGAGCTCAATACCCTCAAGACAATCGTGCGCGAGCGCGATCCTCATGCCATCGTGACGGTTGCCGACGTTACGGAAGCCTTCGGCGAGGGATTCAAGGACATTAGCGCGTAGGGTCGATCGCGTTCCATCCAAAAGACGTTCACATTGATAAACCGTTTCATCAGCGGTTCTGCCTGCTAAATTGTTCAAATAATGATAAAAACTCTGGTAAAGCCATCAGTTTCCAGCATAATGAATGACGTACGTGCATTGCGGCTGTGTTGGGATTACCTTCGGTGCCGTGCGCATTTTGTCTAATGAGGATGAAAGGAAGGCACAATGAGCGACGAAGAGCTCAAAAAGGTTGCCAACGAGGTAAGGAAGGGCATCGTCACCGGCGTGCACGCTGCCAAGTCCGGCCATCCGGGCGGTTCGCTCGGCGCTGCCGACATCATGACCTATCTGTACTTTGAGGAAATGAACGTCGACCCGGCCGATCCCCGCAAGGCCGATCGCGACCGTTTTGTGCTCTCCAAGGGCCATTGCGCTCCGGGCCTGTACGCCGTGCTCGCCGAGCGTGGGTTCTTCCCCAAGGAGGACCTCGAGACGCTGCGCCATATCGGCAGCCACCTGCAGGGTCACCCCAACATGAACGACACCCCGGGCGTCGACATGTCCACCGGCTCGCTCGGCCAGGGCATCTCCGCCGCCGTGGGCATGGCGGTTGCCGCCAAGCACTGGGGCGATACTTACCGCACGTACGCCCTGCTGGGCGATGGCGAGAGCGAGGAGGGCCAGGTCTGGGAGGCAGCCATGTTTGCCGGCAACCAGCAGCTCGACAACCTCTGCGTGATCGTCGACCACAACGGCCTTCAGATTGACGGCCCCGTCGAGGAGGTCAACGACCCCATGCCGCTCGCCGACAAGTTCCGTGCCTTTAAGTTCCACGTGGTGGAGCTTGCCGACGGCAACGATTTCGACCAGATCCGCGCCGCCTTTGCCGAGGCTCGCGCTACCAAGGGGCAGCCGACCGCCATTATCGCTGAGACCACGAAGGGCAAGGGCGTCTCCTTTATGGAGAACCAGGTGGGTTGGCACGGTAAGGCCCCCAACGATGAACAGTTTGAGCAGGCCATGGCAGAGCTCACGGCCGCCGGAGAGGAGCTCTAGGATGGCAGACGTCAAGAAAATCGCCACGCGCGTAAGCTACGGCGAGGCCCTCGTCGAGCTCGCCAACGAGCACGATGACTTTGTGGTCCTCGACGCCGACCTGGCCGCCGCCACGCAGACCGGCAAGTTTAAGGCCGCCTGCCCCGACCGCTTCTTCGATGTGGGCATCGCCGAGAGCAACCTGATGGGTGTTGCCGCCGGTATCGCAACCACCGGCCGCGTCGCCTTCGCGAGCAGCTTTGCCATGTTTGCCGCAGGCCGTGCCGTTGAGCAGGTCCGCAACTCCATCGGCTATCCGCACCTTAACGTTAAGATCGGTGCCACGCACGCCGGTATCTCGGTGGTCGCCGTATCATCAACAAACCAGTGCTGCGAGGATATCGCCCTCATGCGCGTCATCCCCGGCATGACCGTGATCGTTCCCGCCGACGACATCGAGGCCCGTGCCGTGACGCGCGCCGCCTACGAGTGCGACGGCCCCGTGTACATGCGCTTCGCCCGTCTGGCCTCGCCGGTTATCAACGACCCCGAGACCTACAAGTTCGAGGTGGGCAAGGGCATCGTCATGCGCGAGGGCACCGACGTCACCATCATCGCCTGCGGCCTGATGGTCGGCGAGGCGCTCGAGGCTGCTGAGCAGCTTGCTGCCGAGGGCATCGATGCCGAGGTCATCAACATGCACACCATCAAGCCCATCGACGCCGACCTGATCGTCAAGAGCGCCACCAAGACCGGCCACGTCGTGACCGTCGAGGAGCACTCCGTGATCGGTGGCCTGGGCAGCGCCGTTGCCGACGTCCTGTGCGAGCAGTGCCCGACGCCGCTCAAGAAGATCGGTGTCAACGACACCTTCGGCGAGTCCGGCCCGGGTGCCGAGCTCCTGCACAAGTACGGCCTGGACGCCGCCAACATCGTGGCGACCACCAAGGAGTTCTTGGCATAAGGCAAGGCGAGGCAAAGCATCGCTTCAGCAACCGTATGCAATCCATAACAGGGGCGTCCTCAAAGAGGACGCCCCTGTTTTTTGTCGGCAACAAACAAATTAGGCCCGCACCAAGTAAGGGCTTTTTCCGGGAAACAGGCCCAGACCAGCAAAGTGCAATTCAGCCCCCAAGCACGGCGCTGCTGCACCCAAGTAAAACGCAGCGACCCCTTAGTTATCGCAGGCCGGACACAGGGTTACTTTCCAAATCTTTCCGCAGGACGGAGGAGCCCCCGCCGCGCGAAGTGCGAGCGGGGGCTCCGACATGTCCGAGGACGATTTGGAGAGTAACCCTGTGCCCGGCCGACGGGATCCCTAAGCACGCCATGCTTCTTATGTGCAGCAAAGCTAATGCTGCTAAAATATAAAGCGCTCATGTAGTTTAAACGCACGACGATAAGGAGCACCAGTGGGTAACCACTTCCGTACCTCCGGTGCGGGCGATGATGCCCCCAAGACGCAGGCAGGCGTCCAGGGCAGTCGTTTCGCCACTCCGGATTCAGAGGGCCAGCCTGTTGCTCAGGCCCCCGCTCAGCCGGCAGATCAGGCACAGCCGGCATCCGATCCCTTTGCCTACAATCCAACCAGCGATGTCGCGCTTTCCGGCACGGCGGGTTTTGAGCCCGTTCAGGCCGTGACCGCTCGCGTGGCGCAGCCTCAGGCTCGTGCCGCCACGCCGCAGCCTACCATGGCCGGCATTCCCGACCCCATGGCCCCTGCGACGCCGGCTCCTCAGCCTGCGCAGTCCGGTCTCTTTGCCGCTATTCCCGACCCCACGCAGCCTGCTGCCCCGGTGGTCGAGAGCGATCAGGCCGCCGAGGTCGCAAGCCTCGATAACGCGCTCAACAACCCCGATTTCACGTCGGTGTTTGCGCCCATCGATCCGCAGGCCAGCCGCAAGAAGATGGCCAAGCAGGCCGGTGTCGAGCCCGTTATCCTTATGGAGCATGTCACCAAGATCTATCCGGCACAGCCCAACAAGCCTGCACTCGACGACATCAACATCGAGATCTATCCGGGCGAGTTCGTCTTCCTGGTCGGTCACTCCGGTTCGGGTAAGACCACGCTGCTGTCGACGCTCAACCGCGACGTCAAGCCGACGAGCGGCCGCATCCTGGTTGCCGGTCAGGATCTCATGAAGATCAAGAACCGCAAGGTTCCGTTCCTGCGCCGCCAGATTGGCGCCGTGTTCCAGGACTTTAAGCTTCTGCCGCAAAAGACCGCCTACGAAAACGTGGCGTTTGCCCTTCAGTGCATCGGCAAGCCCAAGGGCGTCATTCGCAGCCAGGTGCCCGAGGTGCTGCGTCTGGTCGGTCTGGCCGATCAGATGGACTCGCTGCCCGACCAGCTTTCCGGTGGCGAGCAGCAGCGCGTTGCCGTCGCCCGCGCTATGGTCAACCGTCCGCCGCTGCTGATCTGCGACGAGCCCACGGGTAACCTCGACCCGGCGATCTCGCTGGGCATCATGAAGCTGCTCGAGCGTATTAACCGCACCGGCACCACCGTGATCGTCGCCACGCACGACCGCGAGATGGTCGATAGCATGCACCGTCGCGTGATCGCCCTTGAGGGCGGCCACGTTATCCGCGACCAGGAGAGGGGAGGTTACGGCAACTATGGCACCAACTAACGTGGGCTACTCCTTCAAAGAGGCAATCAGCCACTTCTTCCGTAACTGGACTACCTCGCTCGGCGCCGTCATCACGATCTTCCTTTCGCTGTTTATCATCGGCCTGTTCATCATGGGCTCCGCGATGCTGAACTCCGTGATCGGCACCGTCGAGGATCAGGTTGTCATCAACGCGTTCATTAGCGATGACGCCGATCAGGCCGATGTTCAGGCTTTTGAGGCCGAGCTTAAGACGTGGAATAACGTCAAGTCCGTGACCTATAAGGACAAGGACGACGCGCTGGCCGAGTATACGAGCAAGATGTCGGGCAACGCCGACGCCACCATGAGCGCACTCGACGGCCAGAACCCGCTGCCGGCTTCGTTTGCAATTGAGATGGACGATCCGTCCAAGGTTGAGAGCACGGCAGAGAAGCTCAAGAAGGATGCCGATTTCCAGAAGATCGCGGATGACGGCGACGTCAACGCGAGCGTGCTGTACGGCCAGGAGGAAGTGAGCCGCCTGTTCCAGGTGACCAACTACATCCGCATCGCCGCCGTGGTGCTCGTTGGCCTTCTGACCTTTATCGCATTCATCTTCATCAACAACACGATTCGCCTGTCCATCACGGCGCGTCGTCGTGAGATTGCGATTATGCGTCTGGTCGGCGCCAGCAACGGTTTCATTCGCGGCCCGTTTATCACCGAGGGCGTACTGCAGGCCATTTTGGGCTCGCTGCTTTCCATCGGCGTTCTGGAGCTGCTGCGCAACCTGATGATTCCGCGTCTGCAGGAGAGCATCGGCTGGATGTCGTTTGCCCTGCCGATGCAGTACTACCTGGTGACCTATGCTGCGCTGATTCTGGTCGGCGTGATTATCGGTCTCTTTGGTTCTGCCATCGCCATGCGCCGCTACCTGCGCGTGTAGGCATGCCTGGAACTCATCCCTTCCAACGGGTCGTCTCTTATGGGGCGGCCCGTTTTTTGATCCTTAGGGGACGGCAGGAAAGCGAATCATTTGGGTAGACTCTTTGGAGTTCGCAATCGATAGTTAGGAGGCGCCATGGGGCGCAATAACAAGCATAAGCGTGGAGCTCGCAATAAGCGCGGGCCGGTGCGCAGCGAACGCCGTCCGAGCCTGACCGGGCGCGTGCAGCTCCATGAGCACAGTGCCTATGTCATAACCGAAAACGGCGACTACAAGGTCATGGGCCGCGGTAAGCGCGAGATCATGGATGGCGATACCGTTGCCGTGAGCATTAAGAACAGCCCGCACGGTGAGCGGCGCGCCGTGATCGAGGGCGTGGTTGAGCGTGCAGCCATAAGCGTGGTGGGTACGTACCAGACCGCCGGTCCGCTTGGTGTGATCGAGCCGCTCGATTCGCGCCTGAAGGCCGACTTCTTCATCCTGCCCGAGGATACCTCGGCGGATCGCCTGGGCGTCCGCCCGGGCGATGCCGTTGTCGCGCGCATTTTGACCTACCCGACGCGCCTGGAATCGGGCACCGTGACGATCGAGCGCCGCATTGGCGGAGATGACGCGCCCGATTTGGGCGTTCAATATGTGATGGCGCGTTACGGCTATACCGATAGCTATCCCAAGGCCGCGCTGGACGAGGCCGAGGGGCTTTCGCTCGATGTGTCCGCGGCGCTTAAGGACCCGCTCCGCCGCGATCTGCGCGACCGCTTTGTCATCACGATCGACCCGGTCGACGCGCGCGACTTTGACGATGCCATTTCGTTGGAACGCACGCCCGAGGGTGGCTACAGGCTGGGTGTGCATATCGCCGACGTTTCACACTATGTGGCTTGGGACGGGCATATCGATCTTGAGGCTCGTCATCGTACGACATCGGTGTATCTGGCCGATCGTGTGCTTCCCATGCTGCCCGAACGCCTGTCCTGTGACCTGTGCTCGCTTCGCCCTGACGAGGACCGTCTTGCGTTTACCGTCGATATCGAGCTCGATGCGCAGGGTCGCGTGCGGCATTACGATCCGTACCCCAGCGTGATTCGCTCGCGTGTGCGTATGGACTATGACGGCGCCGAGGCGCTGCTGGTGCGTGCCGGCGCGGTTGAGTATTCGGTGCTGGAGGGTGCGGCCGAGGATGTTGCGGCTGCCGAGACCTCGCGCGAGGAAGCGCTTGAGCGCGGTCTTGCGTGCGAGGAGGCCGCCCGCGGCTACAACGTCGACCTCGGCGATTTCCTTGTCGCCGCTAACGAACTCGCCGAACTTCGCCGTCGCATCCGTCGCGCCCGCGGCTCAGTCGATTTTGACACGGCCGAGATTCGCGCTCTATTGGATGAGGACGGAGTGCCCGTGCAGATTGTTGCGCGTGAACGTTCGTGTGCCACGTCGCTTATCGAGGAAGCCATGCTGCTCGCCAACGAGTGCGTTGCAGAGTGGCTGGCAGACCGTGATATCGAGGCTTGCTATCGCGTGCATGAGGATCCGAGCCCCGATAGCCTGCACGGTGCCGCCGTTGCGCTGGCGCAGCTAGGCATCATCGACGATCGCCGTGCTGCCGGTATTGCCCTGGGGAGCCCCGATGAGCTGCAGGCTGCAGTTGATGCTGCCGCCGGTACGGCCAACGCACCGCTCGTTAACACGCTGCTTCTGCGCAGCATGCAGCGCGCGCTGTACAAGCCGTGCAACGAGGGCCACTTTGCGCTCGCCGCGCCGTGCTACTGTCACTTTACGAGTCCCATCCGTCGCTACCCCGATCTGGTGGTGCACCGCATGCTCAAACTGCAGTTGGCCTATGAGCAGCTCGGCGGCAAGGACGCCTTGGTCCGTACGCCGCGGCTGATCGGCAAGGGGCGCGAGTCGCTGCCGCGCATTCTGCCGCAGATCTGCCGCGCATGTAGCGATGCCGAGCGCGCGGCAGATGCCGCCAGCCATGCGACGCAAAAGATCAAGATTGCCCAGTACTATGAGGACCGTCTGGGCGAGCGCTATGCCGGAACCGTCTCGTGGGTTAGCAACATGGGCCTTTTTGTGCGCTTGGACCTAACGCAGGTCGAAGGCTTGGTTTCGATCAAGAGTCTGGGCAACGAGTGGTTCGAGTTCGACGAGGACGCGCTCACGCTCACAGGTGCCGACACGGGCACCCGTTACGAGCTGGGGCAGCGCGTGATTATCGAGGTCTCGCGCGTCAATACCACGCGTGGACACTTGGACTTTAAGCTTATCCATTAGCTAAATCCCGACTCGTGGCGAGAGAGCGGAGGGCGGTCTTTCGGGGCCGCCCTCCGCATTTGAATCGTGGCTACCTTGCCGTCTGCTCGGCCGCCCGCTTACCTGCTATTTGAGAGGTAAAACCTACCAAAATAAACCTGTCCCTTTTGGCAGGTTTACAAGAAAGCGGGGATGAGATGGCGACGGTGTACGGGTATGCGCGGGTGAGTTCGCGCGATCAGAATCTGAATCGGCAGCTGGATGCGCTGGGCGCCTATGGCGTGGGCTCAGCGAATATTTATGCCGACCATGCGAGCGGCAAGGACTTCGATCGACCGCATTATCGCGAGCTGTTGCACGTCCTGGGAGACGGGGACGTGCTGGTGGTGCTTTCTATCGACCGACTTGGTCGTAATTACTCCGAGATTCTTGAGGAATGGCGACGCATTACCAAGGAGCTCGGGGTTGCCATTGTGGTGTTGGACATGCCATTGCTTGACACGCGCGCTAGGGCCAGCGGCGCGCCGGATGTGACCAACACCCTGATTGCCGATATTGTGCTGCAACTGCTGAGCTACGTGGCGCAGGTGGAGCGCGAGAATATCCATCGGCGCCAGGCGGAGGGAATTGCAGCGGCGCGGGCGCGAGGGGTTCGTTTCGGTCGACCTCGCAAGCCGTGCCCTCCTCAGTTTGAGCTGGTGCGCGATAGCTATGAGGCAGGCGATATTACCCGCAGCCAGGCAGCAAAGTGCCTGGGCGTGTGCGTGGGGACGTTCGATCGCTGGATGCGCGAGGCGGGGTAGGGGTTTGCGTCGCTTTGTCGCTTCCTGTTGCGATTCAAATTTTGATACGGTGACGATGCCATTTGGGGCTACACTCGCTGATATTCAAAAAAGGAGGTTGGCCCTTGGCGCGAGTAAAACAAATAATCGGATTGACCGCGATCGTTCTGTTCGCTGCAGCGCTGGCGGGCATCTGGGTGCTGACGGAGCAAAATGCGGTGGAGACGTCGTTGCTGAGCGAGTCCACCGCGCGTGTGGTGGAGGGCCAGGCTACGGGCGTTCAGGCTGTCGATGCCACGGGTGAAGCCCAGACGGAGTACGGAATGACCGGGGGCGCCGATTCGACTGCCTCGAATGTCCGGTCTGGCCGACTTGCTTCCATTCGCATGTGGGTGGGCACAAACGTCCGTCGCGTTGCCCATACCGTAGAGTTTTTCTTCGTCGGATTGTTCGCCTCCGTGGTCGTGGTTTGCTTTTCCAGGCGTCCGTGGAGCGTATGCTCCCGTTGCGTGCCCGTATTGCTCTTTTGCGCCGCCTGCTCCGTTGGCGATCAGGTGCATAAGATCTTTGTTCCCGGAAGGCATTTCGACGTTATCGATTTAGGATTCGACGCTGCGGGCTATGTCACCGCCATGCTGTTGGTATTGCTGGCGGCGGCGTTGGTGCGCCATGCGACTCGGCCGATCGGCGCCCATGCGAGGCGCTAGCCTTAAGACGAGATATCGCGACTGCCTACGCTTCGACATTGACTACAATAACGGCTGCAATCGCGAGTGGTCGTCGATGTGCAGTTTTCCAGACACCTGTTTTCTCTAAGAAAGGAAATCCCATGGCGGTATTGTTTGTTGAATATCCCAAGTGCTCGACCTGTAAGAAGGCCAAGGCATGGCTGGACGAACATGGGGTAGAGTATATCGATCGCGATATCGTTTTGGACAATCCCACGGCTGATGAGCTTGCGACCTGGATTGCTCGTTCGGGGCTGCCGGTGCGGCGCTTCTTTAATTCGTCGGGCATGAAATATCGAGAGCTGGGCCTGAAGGCGCGTCTGGATGCGGGCATGACGGATCAGGAGTGCTACGAGCTGCTGGCGACCGACGGCATGCTGGTCAAGCGTCCGCTGCTGGTGGGCGACGACTTTGCGATTCCCGGCTTTAGGGAAGCGGCTTGGGCCGAGGCGTTACTGTAGCGGCTGCGGAAAGTGCGACCCGGAATTCGCTTCCAGAATGGGATGCACTTTCCCAAAGTGGCCGGTTGCGGAAAGCACGTCCCATTCTGAGCTTCGATTGTGGGACACGGTCTCCGGTTGAGGGCTCGACGGGAAAGTGGGGACCAGTTTGAGCTTGAAATCTGGAACGCACTTTCCGCCGGCGGGCCTGCCTCAGTCAGTCCGCCAGCTGTGCCCATTCGTGCGGATCGTAGACCTTTACGTGCTTGTTGGGCTTGCCGCTCCAGTACTCCTCGTCCATAAAGGGCAGATATGCCTGAACGCCGGGGCAGATAAAGGGAATCCGCTGCTGTTGCAGCCGCTCGCGCTGGCGCTGCTCCAGGTGCGCCTCGGATATGACGGTCGGCATACCGGACAGCTCGACGAGGCTTGCCTGGATTCGCTTAAGGTCGGGGAGTCCCGCGTGCCATGACACTCGCATGATCAAAAAGGATGCACGGCGGTATTTTGCCTGCATCACCGTGATGGCGGGGCGCAGTGTGGGATGGATTTTGTCCCGTTCGGGCCAAAGGTCAGCAGTGATCTCGAGGCCCAGGGTCTCCCATAGGTAATCAAGCTCTTCGTCCATGGTGCCTCGATATCCGTGCAATGATGACGGTTCGATTGTGCCATCAGCCGTGAGTGCTGCATTGTTGTAATCTACCAGCGGTAGATGTGGGATGTTTTACGGGCTTTGACGCCGTAGGTGTCGCTGGTGCTTCACAGGTCCTTCACGTGTTGGCCGTATTTGACTGAATTTCAAAAAAGTCATAATTAGGGCTTGCGTCACGGCGGGACTTCCCGTATATTTCTTTCTTGCGCAAAGGCACAGCCGAGCGCAGCGATGCAGTCATTGGGATGTCGTCTAATGGCAGGACAGCGGATTCTGGTTCCGTCAATGGGGGTTCGACTCCCTCCATCCCAGCCATTGCATTTGCTACATATGGCCCGTTCGTCTAGCGGTTTAGGACGCCGCCCTCTCAAGGCGGAGATCACCAGTTCGAATCTGGTACGGGCTACCAAAATTGAACGCCCGGGCCTCGTAAGAGACCCGGGTTTTGTGTATTGACCGTATATACGGCGCCTGCCGTGTTTCGCTCAGATCGAGGAGTAGCCATGGATCTGCCCATCAGCTTGCAAGACATCACGTATGCCGAGAACTATCTGGCGCAGGGCGACCTGGCTACGGCGACGCCGCTGCTGGAGCGCTTAGTGGAGCTCGCCGAGGAGTATATCGACGCCGAGTGCAAGACGGAGGAGAAGCGCCAATACTTTAGCTTCGATAGCAAGTTTGAGCGCTTGGCCTATCACCGCGTGGAGAAGGATCCGCGCGAGCTCGTGCAGGTCGAGGTGCCTTTTGACCGCCTGTACTCTGACATGGCGTTTGCCTACATTCGCCAGCAGGATTATGTGAGCGCTCGCAATGCCCTGATGCAGGCCGTGCGTTGGGACCCCATGAACTGCAACTATCGCTTGGATTTGGCCGAGCTGTTCCGCGCTCTCGAGGACAAGCAGGAGTGGGCTTCGCTTTCGTTTTCGGTGCTAGAGCGCGCGAGCGATGGCAAGTGCGCCTCCCGCGCTTACGCCAATCTGGGTCAGTATTTCTTGGAGCCCGAGACCGAGAACATTTCGGCTGCCGTGGGCTGCGCGCGTCTGGCGCTGCGCCTGGCGCCCAACGATGCGCATACGACGCGCCTGCTCAACAAGATCCATACTACCTATCCGGATGCCGCCGAGGAGAGCGACGAGCACGTGATGGGCGAGCTGGCGTTGCAAGGCGTTCCGACCTCACCTTCGGCCGAGATTGCCATCTGCCTGATTATGTGCGCGACCGATGCCGCAAGCGACGGCGACAAGCAGGAGGCGACGCGCCTGACGGTGCGTGCTCGCGACTTGGTGGGCGAGGAAGCCTGCGCGGCGATTATCAAACTGGTGCGCGAGAGCGATGCTGAGCTCAATGCCGAGCGCAAGGCAAAGCGCGAGGCTGCGGGCTCAAACGCCGATGGCGCCAAGGAGGCCGGCGATGCCCAGTAAGCGCGAGCGCAAGCTCATTTCCAAGAATCGCTCGGCACATCACGAGTACTTTATCGATGAGACCTTTGAGTGCGGCATTGAACTGAGCGGCACCGAGGTCAAGTCGATTCGCGAGCGCGCCTGCCAGATCACCGATACCTTCGCGCTGATCCGCGGCGGGGAGTGCTGGCTCGTCGGCCTGCATATCCACCCTTATAGCCATGGTGGCGTGTGGAATCGCGATCCCGACCGTCGGCGTGGTCTGCTGCTGCACCGCAAGGAGATCGACTTTCTTGACGGTAAACTTCGCAACCGTGGTTATGCGCTGGTTCCGTTGGAGCTCTACTTTAATACGGACGGCCGCGTAAAGCTGCTGCTGGGTCTGGGTCGCGGCAAGAAGCTCTACGACAAGCGCGAGGACATGGCCAAGCGTGATGTCCAACGCGAGATCGACCGCGCCCTTAAGGAACGCAACCGCTAGGCACTCTATATAAGTTGCGGTGGAATACGGACTGTTTTGCCTGTTTGAGGGGCTATTCAGTCCCTATTTCACCGCAACTGCGGGCGTCTTATCTTTCTTACTGTTCTGACACATATGTCTCAAAGGCGGCGTCCGTTATGGGTGCCGCCTTTTTTGTGGGTACATACATTCATGAGGTTCCAACCCGAGCTAGGGGAGTGATCGTTATGGACAAAACTGCGTTCTTTACCATGCCGAGTGGCCTGTACGTGGTGAGCGCCGCGGCAGACGGGCTGCGCGCCGGCTGCGTCATCAACACTGCGGTGCAGGTGACATCCGCCCCGCCGCGCATCTCGATTGCCGTGAACAAGGAAAATGTCACGTCCGGCGTAATCGTATCGGCTAAGGCCTTTGCGCTGACCGTGATCGATCAGACGGCCGATATGCTCTATATCGGCAACTTTGGCTTCCGCACCAGCAGTGGCTACGACAAGTTTGCCAAGTACGAGACCCACGAGACCGCGCTGGGCATGCCCTATGTGCCCGAGCACGCGGCGGCGCTGTTTAGCTGCCGTCTGATTGATACCGTGGATGTGGGCACGCACCTGCTCTTTATCGGCGAGGTGGAGGATGCCGAGCGCTTGAGCGGCGAGGCCCCGCTGACCTATGACTACTACCACAAGGTGTTAAAGGGCAAGACGCCGCCCAAGGCTTCGTCGTATCAAGGCTAGAAATGTTCTAAAAATACTTGCATTATATTATTGAGAATATATACTAATAAGCAAGTACACCAGCAGTCACGTTCGAGAGGAGAACATCATGGCTGAGGAAAAGAAGACGTATAAATTCGTGTGCACCGTTTGCGGTTACGAGGTTGAGGTCGACACGCCCGAGCTGCCCGAGGACTACGTGTGCCCGGTGTGCGGCGTCGGTCCCGATCAGTTTGAGCTCGTCGAGGAGTAACTCGCAGGCACACGGCGAAAGCCGAACATAGCTCTGTCCAAGGGTCCCGACTGGATATTCCGGCCGGGACCCTTTTGATTTATCTGACGGTTTAAAACGGCCTTACGTGTTACAGATTGAGACGTTATATCTGGACAGTCACGCCATCCCAATTACATCCCCGTTAGCAGCACGATGTCGAGAATCGTCACGATGGCACCGATCCCTACGAGCAACGCGTTGAGCGGGCGCGAGTTGGCGTATTTGCCCATGACGCGGCGTGAGCTGGTGAGCCGTATAAGCACGAAAACCGTGATCGGCAGCTGAAGCGACAGCAGTGCCTGACTCCAGATGAGACCTTCAAAAGGATTTGGGACGACCAGACACGCCGCCACTGCGCCGGCGAAACAGGCCGCCACCCCGATCGAGGAATGTCGGTCGTGGATGTCGTATTCCTCGTCGAACATGCCCGCGGTGATGGTGCCTGCCGCCATGCCTGCCGTCACACTACTCGAGAGGCCCGCAAACAGCAGCGCCACCGCAAAGATTGTCGAGCTTGCTGGGCCCAGAATGGGGGAGAGCGTGTCCGCTGCGACGGCGAGGTCGTCTACGACAATGCCGTGCGCAAAGAAGGTCGTTGCGGCCAGGATGACCATGGCCGAGTTGATTGCCCAGCCCACGCCCATCGAAAAGAGCGTGTCGAAGAGCTCATAGCGCAGACGCTCTTCGATAACCTGCTCGCCTTGGCCTTCGAAGTGCATGGATTGGATGACCTCGGAGTGTAGAAAGAGGTTGTGGGGCATAACGACCGCACCCAGGACACTCACGATAATCGCGGCAGAGCCAGTGGGCATACTGGGCGTGATCCAGCTTGCGGCGGCTTGCGGCCAGTCGACCTTGACTAGTGCAAGCTCGGCCAAAAACGAGAGTCCTACCACGCCTACGAAGGCGATGATCCAGCGTTCGGCACGCTTGTAGGAACTCGTCATGAGCATCGCCATCGATACTGCCGCCACGATGACGCAGCCCGCACGCACGGGCAGCCCAAAGAGCATTTGAAGGGCAATCGCGCCACCCAGGACTTCGGCCATGGCGGTGGCGATGGTCGCGAGATAGGCACTGGCGAGCACCGTGCGTCCAACGAAGCGGGGGAGGTAACGTGTCGTGGCCTCGGCAAGACAGGCACCCGTGGCGATACCCAGGTGCGCCGCATTGTGCTGCAGCACAATGAGCATAATCGTGGACAGTGTGACGATCCACAGCAGCGCGTAGCCAAACTGCGAGCCCGCGGCCATATTGGAGGCCCAGTTGCCCGGGTCGATAAAGCCGACGGTCACGAGCAGCCCGGGGCCGATATGCCGGGCGATATCCAGACCTCCGTGGCCTCCGGTGCGGTGCGAGCCAAAGTGTTGTTTGAGATGGTTGAGCATGGCTGGTTCCTACGTTGGGGTGGCGCGGCGCTGCACTTGGGTTGCGCGGCGCCGCGCCCTGGGTTTAGGTTGGGGC
>CAUEQX010000018.1 GCA_959020035.1 uncultured Collinsella sp.
CCTTGTAGCTCTGGACGTTCTCGGCGGCTCTCTTGTCAAGGAGGACGGCGTCCAGCTCACCCAGCGCGCCTATGCCTCCGCCGAGAACGTCCAGAGCTACAAGGCGCTCATCGCCCGGGGCGTCAAGGTGACGGCACAGTTCGTGCCCGCCGACAAGCCCGTCTCCGTCGCCGACCTCATCTAAGGAGGGATCATGGTCAACTTCACTATCCTGCAGGTCGTCCTTTTGACCCTGCTGGCCTTCATCAAGCACGTGGACTACTACGGCATCCCGATGATCTTCGTCAACTATGCCGTTTTCTGGGGCCTTATCACCGGCGTCGTCATGGGCGACTGGCAGACCGGCCTCGTCATCGGCGGCACCATCCAGCTCATGCAGCTCGGCGTCGCGGGCTTCGGCGGCTCGTCGATTCCCGACTACGGCACGATGGCCATCATCGCCACCGCCTACGGCGTGACCCTGGGCGCGGACACGGGCCTCGCCATTGGCCTGCCGGTCGGCATGCTCGGCATCCAGCTCGACGTCATCGTCAAGATCCTCAACGGCTTCGTCGTGGAGAAGTCCCAGAAGCTCTGCAACGAGGGCAAGTTCAAGCAGATGAACGCCATCCTGTGGGTCTGCCCCGCGCTCTTCGGTCTGTGCGCCGCCCTGCCCGTCTTTGTTTCCGTGACGCTCGGCCAGCCCGCCGTCAACTGGCTCCTCGAGGTCATGCCCCAGTGGTTCCTCTCCGGCCTCACCCTCGCCGGCAAGATGCTCCCGGCCGTCGGCATCGCCATGCTGCTTCGCTACATGCCCACCGCTAAGTACTTCCAGTACCTGCTCGCCGGCTTCTTCCTCTCGGCCTTCCTGAACGTGCCCATCATCGGTGCCGCCATCGTCGGCGTTGCCCTCGCGATCGCGTTCTACCAGCGCGCCGAGAGGGACACCGAGCTCGCCGCCCACGCTTCCGCAGACGCCTTCATCGGAGAGGATGAGTAACCATGGACAACGAGCACATCACCCCCCTCGCCGACGGCAAGCCCTCCCGCTACAAGGTCACCACGAAGGACCTGCGCACCGCGAACTGGCGCTGGCTCATGAGCGCGTGCACCTTCAACTACCAGACCCAGCAGGGCGCCTCGGTCGCCTACGCCCTCTCGCCGATCCTGAGGAAGATCTACACGAACGACGAGGACTATAAGCAAGCGCTCAACAACCACTTCCGCTACTACAACACCCAGCCTTGGCTCGCCGCCATCATCCTCGGTGCCTGCGTGGCCATGGAGGAGCGTGACGGCCTCGCGGCGGCGGACGCCGTCCAAGACCTGAAGATCGGCACCATGGGACCGCTCGCCGGCGTCGGCGACTCCCTGCTCATGACCATGATCCCGACCATCATGGGCTCCATCGCCGCCTACATGGCCATCGAGGGCAACCCCGTGGGAGCCGGCATCTGGTTCGCGCTCATCCTGGCCATCTTCTGGGTCCGCATGCACGCCCTCGAGTTCGGCTACAAGCAGGGTGTGAAGCTCGTCACCGACTTCAGCGAGAAGCTTCCCAACCTCACTGCCGCCGCCTCCGTGCTCGGCCTCACCGTGGTCGGCTGCCTCATCGCCTCGGTCATCGGCGTCACCTGCCCGATTAGCTTCAGCTTCGGCGACGTCTCAATGGAGATTCAGCCGCTGCTCGACAAGATCCTGCCTGCCATGATCCCCGCCGCCATCACGGGAAGCGCGTATTACCTTCTTACCAAGAAGAACGCGAGCATGACGGCCCTCATCCTCGTGGTGATCGTCCTCGCGATGGTCGCCTCCGCCGCCGGCATCCTCGCCTAGCTTCGACCCAAGAGATTGGTGAATCAATGAGAAAGATAGTTGTGGCGAGCCATTCCCTTCTCGCCCAGGGCTTCAAGGACACCCTCGAGTTCCTTACGGGTAAGAGCGACGTCGTCAACGCCGTGTGCGCCTACGTGAACGACAACGGCGAGGGGCTCGACGCGGCGGTCGAGGCGGCGCTTTCGGGCACTGACGAGGTCGTCGTCCTCACCGACGCGCTCGGCGGCAGCGTGAACCAGCGCTTCTCCCGCTTCGCCTCCGACCGGATCCACGTGATCGCGGGTGTCAACCTCCCGCTCGCCATGACGGTCGCGCTCGCGCGCCCCGACGAGAAACTCGACTTCGACGCCCTCGTCGACGAGGCGCGCCAGCAGATCGTCTACGTGAACGGTGCCAGTTCCGCCGAGTGCGAAGACGACGAATAGAGGAGGTCGACGATGAGAGAGTTCCTTAAGGACGTGTGGATGCACGGCGGTGAGGAAAGCCGCGCCATCACCCCCGAGAACATCACGGGCGAGAAGGGCCGCGCCGCCATGTCGGCCAGCCACCTCGGCGTCGGCCGCAAGGGCTCGTGCTGCGTGCCCCTTGAGTCCGGCGAGACCATCACGCTCGCGGACATCGAGGGCCCCGGCATCATCCGCCACATCTGGATGACCGTCCCCGACAAGACCGCCGCCGGCAGCTTCGTCATGCGCGACCTCGTGCTGCGCTTCTACTGGGACGACGAGGAGACCCCCTCGGTCGAGTGCCCTGTCGGCGACTTCTTCTGCAACGGCTTCGGTGAGCGCGCCATCGTCAACTCGATGCCCATCTGCGTGAACCCGACGGGCGGCATGAACTGCTACTTCGAGATGCCTTTCAGGAAGCACGCCAAGGTCACGCTTACGAGCGAGCACCCCGGGTTCATTAAGTACATCTTCTACACGTTCAACTACGCGCTCACCGACGTGCCGGACGACGCCATGTACTTCCACGCCCGTTTTAACCGCGAGCGCAGCACCCGCAGGGGCGTCGACTACACCGTGCTCGACGGCGTGCGCGGTAAGGGCTACTACGTCGGCACCTACATGGCGCTGTGCGCCCTGGAGCGCTATTGGTGGGGCGAGGGCGAGATGAAGTTCTTCCTCGACGGCGACGAGGAGTTCCCCACGGTCACCTCGACGGGAGCCGAGGACTACTTCGGCGGTGCCTGGGCCTTCCTCGACAGGCCGCCCCACGCGCTGCCCGAGGCGCAGTGCTTCAACACGCTGTTCGCCGGCTACCCGTACCGCTCGACGCGCGACGCCACGCGCGACCGCTTCAGCGCGGGCAAGCCGAACCCGAACCCGATGCTCGCGACCAACGACGACGCGCTGCCCAGGCACGGCCTCTACAGGTGGCACCTTCCCGACCCGATCTCGTTCAAGGAGGACCTGCGCGTGACGTTCCAGGACCTCGGCAACGACGACATCAAGCTCTACGAGCGCGAGGACGACATCTCCACCGTCGCCTACTGGTACCAAAGCGAGCCGCACGCCGTGCTCGCCCCGTTTGCCGCAAGGCAGGACCGCGTGCCCAGGTAGGGTCGCCTCGAAACAAGCCAACGTTATGGGCGCCCGCGGTTGAGACGGCACGAGGGCTCGCACGGAATGTGACTCGAAACAAGCCAACGTTATGGGCGCCCGCGGTTGACCATGACTGCGGGCGTCCCTTTGTAAGGAGGACCACATGAGCGAAAAGCAAATGAGGCTCGGCGCCCCCGAGGCCGGCCACATGCTGGTAAAGACCCGTCCCACCGAGGAGGGACGCTGCGTCTGCCCGAGCCACGCGAGCTGTCTCGAGGGCCTCGCCTCCGGCCCCGCCATCGCCGCGCGCTGGGGAAAGCCCGCGGCCGAGCTCGCGGACAACGCTGAGGTGTGGGCGCTCGAGGGGGATTATCTGGGGCAGATGTGCGCGAACCTCGTGCTCATGTACTCGCCTTGCCGCATCGTCCTCGGCGGCGGCGTGATGCACCAGGAGCAGCTCTACGGCATCGTCCGCAAGAAGACCCTCGAATATCTGGGTGGCTACATCCAGACCGCCGAGCTTAAGGACATAGAGAGCTACATCTGCGCCCCGGGCTGCGGCGGCGACCAAGGAATCCTCGGCGCGGCCGAGCTGGCAAGAAGGGCGCTCGCGTAGCTTGCGCTCTCTCCGCCATACAACGCGTTAAGAAAAGACGAGCGCTTCTTGCCAATTGGGCGGCAAGAAGCGCTCGTCTTTTGCATTTGTTTTTGGGCAGGACGCCCCGCCTCCGCTAGAGTCCCTGGACCGCCACACCCACGAGGTTTGGACCGGTGTGGACAAGAAGCGCGGGGCTGATGTCGGAGCGGACGATCTCCACCGCATTGGCCACGCGCTCGCGCAGGGCCTGCTCCATGCGGTCGTAGAGGTCGGCGTAGGCCGAGGTGCAGCTCACGGCAAAGTGCTTCTCGGCGATGGCGGCGACGAGCTTGACCTCGGTGCGATGGCGGTACTTGCACAGCCATTTCGTGTGCGCGAGGCTGTTGGCTTTCTGGGCCACAGCAATCACCTTCCCCCTAGCATGATGACCTGAACAATCCTCATGCTAGGGGGAAGGTTTTTGTCGCGTAGCGGAAATTGGCCTCCACCCGCTGATCGGGTGGCTTTCTATGCCGCGCGGCACGGACTAAAGTCCATGAATAAAAACGAGGAAGGCCACGTCCGGCCTCCCTCGCGTGTCCTTGCACGCCCAATATGTGCCGTAAAAGCCGTCTCCTTCAACGTCAAAGTGAGCGCGCTTCATTTTTGCCACTCAAAATCTTATTTTCACGATTTGCATTTTCATCCCGTTGTCCCCGACCCTTGCGAGAAACCGGAAAAAGCCGCTGACAGAAGGGTCTCTCAAATCGTTATAACCCAGCATATAGCCGCGACTTGTGACCTGCAGACGGCTGTCCCACGTGCCGATTTCCTTGGCGGCATCCGAAACCGCAAAATATGCCCCCACATCCTTGATTTTTGCAGTCTTAAGCCATGTTTTTGCGATCATCTTTACTGCTGTCCGATTGGCAGCATCAAAGACCAGCCCACCGCCGGGGAAAGCGTCCGCCATCTCCCGCACCAGTTCCCGGACCTGCTGGGTCAGAAAGTAATAGAACACCCCGGAGGCAAAGAACACCGCCCCGCCGGAGGCATCGATTTTGCTAAACCATGTGGTGTCTTTCAGGTCGCAGGGGATATTTTGTTCTCGATCCCCGGCGGGCAGTAGCTGCTGTCGCAAGGCAATCACATCCGGGAAGTCCAGATTGTAAATCTTGCATCTACCGTTGTCGCAGGTTCTGCCGGTGTTGTCCAGTCCGCAGCCCAGATTGACCACCGCCGCATTGGGGTGGCCTTTCAGGTAATCCTGTACCTCGAAAGCAAGATCACCCTGCCGCATGGCCACCTCCAGCGCACCAAAACGCTGCATCAGGCTGCGGGAGCTTTTCGCTGCCTCTGAAAAGTCGTAGTCGATTTGGTCGAGCAGACGAACCGCTGTTTCATCCCTATAAAGGTTCGGGTACAGCTCCGTACACAGCTTCCGGGAATACAGCGGGAGGATCAGCGTCTCCTGAACGGTGTTTTTCTCAATTTTACATTTCATAGGTTTCTTCCTCAGTGAATAAAAACTGTCATAATTGCCGCCAGCACAGCCGCTATGACCGTCATGCCTATCGCCATGTGCAGGATGGATGCAAAAATGCCCGCATGGCGTCCTCAAACGCCATATCCGCCACACTGCCTTGCAGAACGGCGCAACGCCCCTCCTGAATTGCAATTCGGTTGAGCTTTCTAGTCTTCTCCACGCTGACGGGCGAATAGTCGATGCCCTTGACGACGCCATGCGGGCATTTTTTCAGCAGCCGTTTTATGTTCGCCCCGCCGCCGCAGCCGCAATCCAGCACCTTGGCATTTGGCGCAAGTCGTAGAAATCGAAGTCCCCACCGCGCCACAGGGCTGTGCCCCAGATTCATCATGGCAACCATAAGTTTTCCGCCGAGGCCCACGGGCTTGCGGGTGTTTTCAAAGAACGACATCTGGCCCCTTCGATTTCGTGCATTCCGCATAGGTCAACGGGAACGAGGCCTTCAGCACCGCGCTTTTCTGCACTGCCCAGCCGTTTTGACGCAGGAAACGTAGGTATTCCTCGCTTGTCCACCTGCTGTGGAGGGGGAATCCCGCCATACTCATGAAAAAGGCTTTTGCCTTGCCGGAAACCGAGCTCCCCGCGTGGGTGAAGGTTGGCGCGATGAGCACGCCGTCGTCCTTCAGCACCCGCCTGATTTCTTGCAGGGCCTTTTCCGGATGCGGCACTATGTGAAGCGCGTTGGACGCGATCACCACATCAAAGGACTTCTGTGCATAGGGCAGGCGGAACATATCTTGTACGGAAAAGTGCAGCTTTGCGGATTGATTGTCCCGCTTTGCTTCAAGGATCATCTTTGCAGAAGCGTCCGTAGCCTCGATGTACGCCGCCGCATTCACGATGCTCTTTGCGATAAGCCCCGTGCCGGTGGCAACCTCCAGCACGGTTTTTGCTTTCACCACCGGCCTGATCAGCCCATACATCTTCTCATACGCCGCCCGGTCCTTTCGCATGAAACGGTCGTACCGACCGGCATTCTTGTCCCAGAAACCCTTGCATTCGTGAATTGCTATCGCCCCCAAATAGTTAGAGACATCTAACTATAACACGCGAATCATGCAGTAAGATAAGGCTAACCTTATTCTCGGCTAAGACGCATCTCTTCGGTTTTCGCTTATAACGGCGCGAGTCAGATACTAGGCTGGAGCTGAAGAAGGAGCTTGGCGGACAGGTAAATCGATACTGGTTCCCGGAACGGTGATCCAGCCAATTACACTAGGGCTCTAGTCATGCAGGTAAACCCAATCCATGACGGGAAATAGGTCCTTTTTCTCTGGCTCGACGTCTTTCGGAGCTTGACGATTTGGACTGATGGAGGTGAGAAGTCCCTCACCGCGCCAATACCAGAAGATTGCGCTATAGACATCTCTCCGACCCTTTGAATCACCCCTTTTCACGCCACCCGCTACGAACCCCGGCGGAGACTAGGGAGTGATTAAAAAGGCGACCTGCGGTTTTGCGAATCAATTGAGCCATTCACAAAATTGCGAATCAAGGGCCTGATTCGCCCAAATTGGGCACGAATTGGCCCTTAGGTGGTACGACGCGACACGCATTGACAACACTCGGACTGGATTAGTCACTGAGCGGGATTAACGGGAACCTGCTTCTGAACTCGCGTTTTGATACCGTCGAGTACCGCCTGATGTTGTTTCGGTGTCGCCATAGAGCAAAGCCACCAGCGAAATAACGGGAATAACAGCCTCCGGACCCTCTGGTTCGGAGGCTTTCTTTTTCGTTCTGCTCGGAAAGAGCCCTTGCCAAAGCCCCTTGAGCATCGGGCGGCATTATTGAGTGTGGGCGTTTTCGTAGGTACTTTTGATTTCTTCCGGCAAATTGTCGGGAATCAGCGCCTTCAGTCTATCCTCGTTGCCATCCTGAATCGCCTGCTCGTAGTACCAGCATTTGAACTTCAACATGTCCAGCGCGCGGTTCATCTTCGCGATCTCCGACTCCATGTGGGTCTTCCGCTCCTCGAACATGGCCTTGCGCTTGGGATATGTCGATGGGCCCTCCGCACACCATTCCATGAACAGCCGGATGTCCTTGATCTCCATTCCGGCCTTCTTCAGGCATTCGATGACCCGAAGCGCCTCGAGTTCCGTATCGCCGAATCGGCGAATGCCGGACGTCCGCTCCAATTCCGGGAACAATCCCTGCTTGTCGTAATAACGCAGCGTGGAAACGGGCAGATCGAACATCTCCGCCACCTGTCCGATTGTGTACATGGTCCCTCCGGACAAATCTCGAATTTACTCCTTGACCTAAAGTTAGGTTTAGGTATTACCTTCATTCTCGTCAATATAAATTGGGAGCGCAAGGGATTTTCGCCAAAGGCGCACGCTTGCCGGAACGGTTTTCGCCGGCGGCGAAAACGACGTGGGTAATATCGCCGGGCATCCTGCTCTGGAGCAGGCGCGACGAATAGGCATGGGAATCTAGGCGGGCAACTTGGCTGCGCGGAAAGAGATTTGTGTCCAGAACCATCGACAAGAGGAAATCGATCATGGCAATTAAACAAACGGCAGGCAGAGATGCCCTGGGGGACTTTGCCCCCAAATTTGCACAGCTCAATGACGATGTGCTGTTCGGCGAGGTGTGGAGCCGAGAAGACGGGCTTTCCCTTCGAGACCGCAGCGTGGTGACGGTGGTTGCCTTGATGGCACAGGGGCTGACGGACTCTTCGTTCCAATACCATCTGATGTCCGCAAAGAACAATGGCGTGACCAGGACGGAGATAGCGGAAATCCTTACGCACGCGGCATTTTACGCGGGATGGCCCAAGGCATGGGCGGCCTTCCGCATGGCGAAGGAGGTCTGGGCGGACGAAGACGCTGCCGACGCAAAGGCGCAGCATCAAAACGAGATGGCCTTTCCCATCGGTGCCCCCAACGACGCATTTGCGAAGTACTTTATCGGGCAAAGCTATCTCGCGCCCCTTTCCACCGAACAGGTCGGCATTTACAACGTTACGTTCGAGCCCGGCTGCCGCAACAACTGGCACACACATCACGCCAAAAGCGGTGGGGGACAGATCCTCGTCTGCGTGGCTGGTCGAGGGCTTTACCAGGAATGGGGCAAACCGGCACAAGAGCTGTGCCCTGGCGATGTAGTAAATATTCCCGCGGGCGTAAAGCACTGGCACGGTGCTGCGCCGGACAGCTGGTTCTCCCATCTCGCGGTGGAGGTTCCGGGCGAGGAGGCCTCCAACGAGTGGTTGGAGGCCGTGGACGACGAGCAATACCTTAAAGCGGCTGACAAGGAGGCTTAGGCATGGAGCAGTTGAAACTGACGCAGGAATGGGACAAGGTGTTCCCCAAAAGCGACAAGGTTGAGCACAGCAAGGCGACCTTCCACAACCGATACGGCATCACGCTGGCTGCCGACGTGTACGTGCCTAAGAACGCGGAAGGCAAGCTGCCCGCCATCGCCGTCAGTGGCCCGTTTGGCGCTGTGAAGGAGCAGTCTTCCGGTCTGTACGCGCAGAAGATGGCGGAGCTGGGCTTTTTCGCGATTGCCTTTGACCCGTCCTATACCGGCGAGAGCGGCGGCACGCCCCGCTATGTAGCATCGCCGGACATCAACACCGAGGACTTCTGCGCAGCGGTGGATTTCCTCTCTGTGCAGGAAAGCGTTGACCCGGAGCGTATCGGCATCATCGGTATCTGCGGTTGGGGCGGCATGGCGGTCAATGCGGCGGCCATCGACACCCGTATCAAAGCTACCGCGGCTATGACCATGTACGACATGACCCGTGTGACCGCCAACGGCTATTTTGACGCCGAGGATTCCGAGCAGGCACGCTTTGAAAAGCGGAAAGCGCTGAACGCGCAGCGCACCGAGGACTATAAAAACGGCAGCAATGCGCTGGTGGGCGGCGTGGTCGATCCATTACCGGAGGATGCGCCGCAGTTTGTAGCGGACTATTACGCCTACTACAAAACTCCGCGAGGCTACCATCCCCGCAGCCTGAACTCCAACGGTGGCTGGAATGTGACGTCCTCGCTGTCGTTCCTGAATATGCCGATTTTGCAATACAGCAGCGAAATTCGCTCTGCGGTACTGCTGGTGCATGGCGAGAAGGCGCACTCCCGTTATTTCAGCGAAACCGCGTACGGCAAGCTGACCGGGGACAACAAGGAATTGCTCATTATCCCTGGTGCCAGCCATACCGACCTTTACGATCAGATGGACATCATTCCGTTTGGAAAGCTGAAGGCATTCTTTGAGGAGTATCTGAAATAAGGCGTGCCTTGATTTAATGCCAAGTCTCCAGCAACGATTCTTCTAAAGAGAGGGAGTAGCTGAAACGAGACGATTGATTAACTCCATTCGTTTTGGTTACAAGAAAACATGCTGCGCGCCTGCAGCATGAAGGAGAGGGAATCCTATGAATATCGTTGTATTGAGTGGTAGCCCGCGTAAGGGCGCCAATACCGACACCATGGTCGAGGCGTTTGCCGAGACCGCGCGCGAGGCCGGCCATACGGTCGAGGTCATCCGCGTTGCCGGCAAGAAAATCGCTGGTTGCCTGGGGTGTCAGTATTGCTTCGCCCACGAGGGCACTTGCGTGCAGAAGGATGACATGGCCAACGTGATTGAGTCGCTGAAAGACGCAGATATGGTCGTCTTCGCCTCGCCTATCTACTGGTTCGATATCACCGCGCAGGAGAAGGCCGCCATCGACCGCCTGTACGCCTTCGGTGCTACAGGCTTCCCGTTCGCCAAGACGGCCCTTTTGCTCGATAGCCACAGCGAGGGCGTCTATGATGCGGCGATCGCTATGTACAAGTCCACATGCGCGTACTGCAAGTGGGAGGACCAGGGCATTATCACCATCAGCGGTATGACCGAGCGCGACAGCATGGCCTCATCGCCCAAGCTGGAAGAGGTGCGAGAACTCGCTCGCAAGCTCGCCTAAGAACAAGAAGAACGCATGGCAATCAGCGTTATTGGAAGTACTTGCCGTCCTTGCCGGGTGAATCGTTGATTGCCATGCACCGTTGCCCTTGTGGACAATCTCCGCGTGCTAGGAGACTTTCTCGCTCAGGAACTCCCTGAACGCGGGGATGTCAAAGCCAACGAGGCCACGTCCACGTTCCCCGATGACGCTGTCCTCGAGGAGACGGCGTTTATATTGGCTTGCATAGTTGCTGGCAACGCCCATGCGTTTGGCTATCTCCGAGACCCTGCTGGGGCCAGAATCGGGCAGCATCGCGAGCAAAAACTCAATGTCTTTATCGGAAAGCTCCCGATAGGTCGTTTCGAGAGAAGCCCGATGCCATGCTTCTCGAGTTGCCTGAAGATGCCATTCATGCACGCGCGCCAGTTGCCCTGGGCTTCTTGAACATATGTCCAATCGATGCCCACTGGACCAATTTGAACGCCGTTCATGCGCGCGTGAGACTGTGAAAGGTAGCTATCTGCCGCTTCTTTGGTTCGCTCGATAATATCTTCGAGCATGCCTGGCATGGCGGAGCCATTTGCTGTACTCCATGGTGGCTCCTTTGCAAGTTTTGCTAATTTTTGCAACTTTTGCTAACTTTTGCGAGTTTTGCTAACGGCTTAGGACGGTGCGGGAAGCCCCCGTATCGTCGACATTTCCGAGGATGACCTCCGCAACGAGCGGGGCCCGGGGCGCGATATTGCTGCGCTCCGGGCCCCGCTGCTTTGTAAAACTATGGCGGTTCTGCCGTCGTCCTAATCAAACAAACTCGGCATGTCGTTTTCTTTCATGAGGGCACCGGCTGAGGGGAGGCTCTGCGCGGTGAACTTCTCGGCCGAGACGCCGGCGCCAAGGATCTCTTCGGTTGTGCCGACGGTGGTGACCGAGCGGCCCTTCTTGGCGGTAAAGGCCTGGACGCCCTGCGTGTTGGTGGTCGTCTTGGTCTTGAGCAACGACGTGTTGAAGTTCATCAAACGATAGTCGCTCGAGACCAGTGCGATGTCGCGGTCTTCCTTGAGCACCTGGGCATACAGCAGCTTGCTGCCGCCGTAGATGGCGTTCTTGAGGCGCTTGCGGTTGGTCTTGGTGACGTATCCAGAAAGTGCGACACGCACCACTCGGCCGTTCTCAAAGACAAACAGCACGTCGGCCTTATAGTCCTCGGGGTCGATGACCCAGATGACGCTCTCGTCGGGTTCCATCTCAAGATCGGTCGGCAGGTACGAGCCCAGCTGGGCCGACTTGGTGTCCTCAAACGCCGCAACCTTGCATTTGTACACCTGGCTCTTGTTGGTAAAGACCAGCAGCTCGTGGGTGTTGGAGGACGGGAACTCGATAAAGGGTTTGTCGCCGTCCTTGTACTTGAGCGTGGTCGCCTTCTTGAGCACGCGGTCCGTCATCTTCTTAAGGTAGCCATCGCGCGAGAGCATGATGGTCACCGGGTACTCCTCGACCTCGGGCTCCAAGCTTACCTCGATAACCTCATGGGGCTCGATCCTGCCCGTGCGACGCGGCATCACATATTTCTTGTTGACCGCGGCCAGCTCGTCGCTGATGACCTTCTTGATGTTCTCCTCGCTGGAGAGGATCTCCTCAAGCTCGGCAATCTCACCCTCGAGCTTAGCGATGTCCTTGGTGCGGTTGAGGATGTACTCCTCGTTGATGTTGCGGAGCTTGAGCTCGGCAACAAACTCGGCCTGGGTCTCGTCGATGTCGAAACCCTTCATAAGGTTGGGCACGACCTCGGCCTCGAGCTTGGTGCCACGGATGATGGCGATGGCCTTGTCGATGTCGAGCAAGATTGCCTCGAGGCCGTGCAGCAGGTGCAGGCGCTCGGACTTTTTGCCCAGGTCAAAGTTAATGCGGCGACGCGTGGACTCAATACGCCATTTGACCCACTCGTGCAGAATCTGGCGCACGCCCATAACACGGGGATAGCCGTCGACGAGCACGTTGAAGTTGCACGAGAACGAATCCTGCAGTGTGGTCGAGCGATAGAGCTTGGCCATGAGCTTGTCGGGGTCGACGCCGCGCTTGAGGTCGATAGCGATGCGCAGGCCCGAAAGGTCGGTCTCGTCACGGATGTCGGCAATCTCCTTGACCTTACCCTCCTTGGAGAGCTTGACGATGCGCTCGATGATGACATCGGTCTTGGTGGTGTAGGGGATCTCGTACACTTCGATGATGCGCTCTTCGGGAATCCAGCGCCAGCGGGAGCGAATCTGGAAGCTGCCAAGGCCGGTCTCGACGATCTTCTCCATCTCCTCGCGGCGGTAGATGATCTCGCCGCCGGTCGAGAAGTCGGGCATGGGCATGTACTCGAGCAGATCGCAGTCAGGATCCTGCAGGTAGTGCATCGTGGCAGTGCAGACCTCGTTGAGGTTGAAACCACAGATGTCAGACGCCATGGCGACACCGATGCCCTTGTTGGCCGAAACCAGAATATTGGGGAACGTGGTGGGCAGCAGGCGCGGTTCCTTCATGGCGCCGTCGTAGCTGTCGACGAAGTCGACCGGGTCCTTGTCGATGTCCTTGAAGATCTCGGCGCTGATGGGGGAGAGCTTGGCCTCGGTATAACGCGAGGCGGCGTAGCTCAGGTCGCCCGAATAGTACTTGCCAAAGTTGCCCTTCGACTCCACGAAGGGCGCAAGCAGCGCTTCGTTGCCCGTCGCCAGACGCACCATCGTCTCGTAGATCGCGGCATCGCCGTGCGGGTTGAGCTTCATGGTCTGGCCCACGATGTTGGCGCTCTTCTGGCGCTCGCCCTTGAGCAGACCCATCTTGTACATGGTGTAGAGCAGCTTGCGGTGCGAGGGCTTAAAGCCGTCGATCTCGGGGAACGCACGCGAGACGTTGACGCTCATGGCGTAGGGCATGTAGTTGACCTCGAGCGTCTGCGTGATCGGCTGATCGGTGACCTCGGAGTGCAGGCCGATGACGTTCTCGGCGTTGACCTGCTTTTTCTTTGGCTGGTTCTTCGTCTTCTTCTTTGCCACGATTTCCTCTTGAACTTCTTATGGGCCGTCGTTATCGATTTGCTGCTACTGCAGGTCCAGCTGGTCCAGGTATTCCTTGCCGTGCTCGGAGATATGACGCTTGCGGCCCGCCTCGTCGTTGCCCAGCAACAGGTTGAACATGGTCTCCATCTTGGTGACGTCCTCGGGCTCCACCTTGATCAGGCGGCGCGTCTCGGGGTTCATGGTGGTGAGCCACATCATGTCCGGATCGTTCTCACCAAGACCCTTTGAGCGGTTGATGGAGCACTTTTGGTCGCCGATTTCCTTGAGGATGCCGTTCTTCTCGAGCTCGGTGTAGGCAAAGTAGGTCTTCTCTTTGCAGTTGATCTCGTAGAGCGGCGACTCGGCGATATACACGTAGCCTTCGTCGATGAGCGTGGGCACCAGGCGGTAGAGCATGGTGAGCACGAGCGTGCGGATGTGGTAACCGTCGACGTCGGCGTCCGTACAGATGATGACCTTGTTCCAGTTGAGGTTATCCAGGTCAAAGGCGCCAAGGTTCTTGATGCGCTTGTCCTTGATCTCCACGCCGCAGCCCAGCACGCGCATGAGGTCCATGATGATGTCGGACTTAAAGATGCGCGGGTAGTCCTCCTTCAGGCAGTTGAGGATCTTGCCGCGGACGGGCATAACACCCTGGAACTCGGCATCGCGCGAGGTGCGAATGGCGCCTGCTGCCGAGTCGCCCTCTACGATGTAAATCTCGCGACGGCTCTTGTCCTTGGAGCGGCAGTCGATGAACTTCTGCACGCGGTTGGCCATGTCGGTCTTCTGCTGCAGGTTGGTCTTGATGCTCTGACGCGTCTTCTCGGCGTTCTCGCGCGAGCGCTTGTTGATGAGCACCTGCTCCATGATCTTGTTGGCGGCGTCTTTATTCTCGATCAAGTAGGTCGAGAGGCGCTCCTTAAAGAAGGCCGTCATAGCCTGCTGGATAAAGCGGTTATTGATGGCCTTCTTGGTCTGGTTCTCGTAGGACGTCTGAGTGGAGAAGCAGTTGGTCACCAGCACCAGGCAGTCCTGGACGTCCTGCCATTTGATGCCGCTCTCGTTTTTGTTGTACTTGCCCTGTTGCTTAATGTAGGCATCGATGGCACTGGTCAGAGCGCTACGGGCCGCTTTCTCGGGCGAGCCGCCGTTCTCGAGCCACGATGAGTTGTGGTAGTACTCCTGCATCATGAAGGTGCGCGAGAAGCACATGCACGCGGTGATTTTTACGTTGTAATCGGGCAGGTCCTCGCGATCGCGACCGCGACGGTCGGCCTCGATAAAGAAGGGCTCGGTAAGGTAGTCGGTGCCGACCTTCTCGAGCACGTAGTCCTCGATGCCCTTGGGGTAGCAAAAGTCCTCTTCGGAAAACTCGCCATCGTCGCCCTCGATGCGCAGACGGAAGGTCACGTTGGCGTTGACCACGGCCTGACGGCGCATGGTCTCGCGATACCAATCGTGGGGAATGCTAATCGAGGTAAAGACCTCAAGATCGGGGCGCCACTTGATAGTGGTGCCGGTGCGGTTCTCGTCGCTGGGCTCAATCTCGAGTGCCTTCTTCTTGGCGCCGACAACCTTGCCCTTCTTAAAGTGTAAGGAGTACTTGTTACCGTCACGCCAGACGGTAACGTCCATGTACTCGGAAGCGTACTGGGTCGCGCACGAGCCCAGGCCGTTGGTGCCGAGCGAGAAGTCGTAGTCGCCGCCCTGGTTGTTATTGTATTTGCCGCCGGCGTAGAGCTCACAAAAGACGAGCTCCCAGTTAAAGCGCTTCTCGGAAGGGTTCCAGTCGAGCGGGCAGCCACGGCCGTTGTCCTCTACCTGAATGGAGCCATCGCGAAAGGCGGTAAGGGTGATGAGCTTGCCGTAGCCCTGGCGCGCCTCGTCAACGGCGTTGGACAGGATCTCGAAGGCGGCATGTGCGCAGCCGTCGAGCCCGTCCGAGCCAAAGATGACGGCGGGACGCAGGCGTACGCGCTCTTCGTCCTTGAGCTGGCGGATACTGTCGTTACCATAGTTTGCGGTGTTTTTTGCCATACTCGCTCTCTCGGTGCTCCCTTGCTGCGTTTAAGTCATATAGATAGTCAAGGTAGCATAGCCCAGCCCACAGGCGATTCCAACCAACACGAAATCCATCGAACAACCGTTCGATTAGATAATGAATGCTTGGAATGCGGGAGGGACCTGTCCTGTCCTATCCAAACATCTGCGGCAGGTCGATGAAGACGGTTCGATCGCTTTCGCCAGCTTCGAAGCCCGAACGGGAGAAGAATCCATAGCGATGGCACTTGAGTCCCGTTGCCTCGACTTGGGCGATTTCCTCGTCGACCATTTTTTGCGTGATGGGGGATTTGCGGAACTTTGCTTCGTAGAATGCGTAGCCCTCGGGGTCTTGCGTTACCACATCGAATTCGCCGCTCGTTTTGTTTGCGGGGTCGTCGTACCAGTACTTGCCTATGGCGTCGAAAGCCGGTTCGATCTTGCCGGTCCTGTTCTGCCGCACGAGGTATTGACGGCAGATCTCCTCGAACATATGAGGAACGTAGTTTTCCTCGAAGTCTTGGAAGACGTGACGATCATAGAAGACTTCCGGGTCGAGCAGCTGACGCGCTGAGGCATTGCGGAAAACATAGCGATAGTAAAAGAGCGAAAGCGGATCCACTACAAAGTAGCCAGACTTGCGCTTGTTCGTAGGGTCGTTGATGGGTGCACGCTTTTGGACGATTTCGAGTGACATGAGCTTGTCGAGCACGTCTGCCATGGCCGGACCGCTCGAGACGTGCGACTGTGCCAGCACGTCCCCCCAACGGGAGTAGCCTTGTGCGAGAGCCCCGAAAACTTCGTTGGCGTTGGTCATCTTCGAGATCTCGGCGTTGAGATAGGACGGCACCTCGCTTTCTAAGCGGGCGCCAGGTTCCGTGACGAGCTCGATGATGTTGTCGCGTACGCTTTGGGATTGATCGATGAGGCGATTGTAAAAGGGGATACCGCCAAAAACGCTATAGAGCCGCACCTTGTCCTCGGGCGAGAACGCGGGATAGAACTTCGCAGCGTCAAAGTAATCCATGGGCTTAAGCTCAAGCGCGAGATCAATTCGCCCGTAGAGGGGGCTTTCATGCTCGATGAGGGATTTCATAATCTCAACGTAGGAGCCGCACAGGACAATGTTTAAACGTGAGTCTTCCCTGTGGGCGTCGATTGAGGTCTGAAGAATGCTGTCTAAGCCTTTAACCGCATCTCTCAAGTAGGGGTATTCGTCGAGAACGAGGGTAATGTTCTTGTCTTTAGCTTGGGCAAACAGAAATTCGATGAGCTCGCGGATGCCTGTGAAGGCGAGCGGAGGAAAGCTCAGCGCTTCAGCAACAAGGACGGACAGACTCTCGAGGTTGTCTGCCTCGGAGGTTTGGCGGCACTCGTAATAGACCGTTGCGACGTCCGACAAATCGGTTAGCGCCTGCTTGATGAGCTCACTTTTTCCGACGCGACGCCTGCCGTAAATGAGAACATTGCGCTGCTCGGGTGCTTTGAGCGTTTTCTTAATACGGGCGAGCTCACGCTCCCTGCCAATAAATTCCACTTACTCGGTTCCTTCCGACTCGGTTTTGTCCGAGTTAATTGTATCGCATGGATCAGTTTATGCTCGAGTTTACTCGGACAAAACCGAGTCGGTTCTGCCCGAGTAAATTTGAAGGCGGCCGAATGCGTCTTGCTGCGTTTGCGGTTGGATACGTTGTCGAAAACGTGTCGTGCGGATTGTTGGATCGAATCGAACATTGGGACAGACGTCTCGTTTTATGGGCCGGGGGCGTGCATGTGCGAGTTCTTTTAGCCCATAAGGAACGCTGGTGGGTCGTTATTTGGGCCACGGGTCACTTCGCCGGCGCCGTGTTTCGTCATACGCTCATAGTGGAAGCCGATGCCACGGGGTCGACTTGGGACTCGGGCAATGGATGAGCTGCAAGCCGAAAGGAGCGGTGAGAATGATGAGGCCCATGACAAAGAAACTGCTGTTAGGAATTCCCACCGTGACGCTTTCGGCCGTGCTGGCGTGTACAGTGGCCGGCTGTGGCGGTAGTGCTCCGAGCGGCTCGCCTGGCGGTTCGGGCGGCAGCGCGCCTGTGCAGGAAAAGCCCAGGGCCTATGATTCGCAGATGGTCGAGGTGGCAGGCATTACCTATGAGTCGGTGGCTCACGGTACGTTCTATCGCGGCGATGCCAAGCTGCAGGACGGCTTTTACCTGCACATCAAGATCACCAACAACAACACAAAGAACAGGACGTTCAGTTCCTTTAACGTGCATGCTGCCCAGGGCGATCTTGAGGCAGGCGACCCGTTGTTTACTTCCGGCAAGGCGGCCGTGCTCGACTACGTTGCAAGCGAGGCTCCCGATGAGCTGCACGAGGGCATCGACCTTTCCGAGAGGCCAGGTATCGGCCCGGGCGAGACCGTTGAGTACGTGTATTTCTGGGCGCCCAAGACGGCGTACTACGGGCCCATCACTGTCGAGTTCGTAGACGCTTATGCCCCCGCCAAGAATCATGAGGCCATGCACTTTGACACCACGGGATGCGAGACCAAGGAGTTCAAGGCGGCCGGCGGCGTGGCCGATTCTGGCGAGAAGACAGATTTAACGGGCATCGACTGCGCATCGTACAGCATCGAGGCCGCCGATGGGTACACGCTGGATTCGTCCGACGAAGAGCGCGAAAAGGCAAACTTCTTCCACGACGAGACTGGAGGACGCCTGAACATCAGCATCTTCCCGCGCTCGCCGGAGGAAGAGGTTGCAAGCCTAGAGCAGGTCTACGAAGGCAAGGAGACAACAACCGACCAGGTCGAGTACAACGGCATAACGTGGCTGCGCTTTACCGGTCCCGACAACGGCCATACGCTGTTTGCGACGGCTCCCGCGACGGGCGAGACCGTCCGCGTGTCGATTGGCTGGAAGATCGATTGGGACGCCGCCGCGCCCATGATGGACGCCTTGAACCTCAAGTAGCGGGTTGCGATTCCCATGTCAGGCGACTCAGGGC
>CAUEQX010000019.1 GCA_959020035.1 uncultured Collinsella sp.
ATTTTATGGGTTGTGGGATAGACGAACCGGCATAGAAGTTGCTCCCCAATGGGTTCTTGCAATGCGCTAGGCAGGTTCATGTTGATGTTGGGGTTTGTGTTCGATCCGACGATTCGCCGTATTCCACACTGTGTTGTAGGAATTAGGGGACAACTATGGACGCACACCGCTCGCGGTCGCTGGGTATGGCGGCCCTGGTCTTCATTTTGATTAGCCTCACCGCCGCTGTTTTTCACGGCGCAGCCCCAGTGCGCGCCGAGGACGTGACGACGCCGACGCCGATTGTGATCAACGGCGATACGGCGGACGTTACGGTTGGGCTGTATGCCGATAAGGGTCGTCAGCAGCCTCTCGGTAAAGAGGGCTCACCCTCGATTACGACAGCCGATACTATCTACGGTTTTATGGAAGCTCGTTTTCATGAGAATTGTGGGCCTACACCTGAAAGGCTTGAGACGATTTATACCTTTCCCGACTCGATTGTTGTGAACGAGAACGAGGGCGGTATCTTAAGGACGGATGATACCGAGAATGCACAAAGGATGGGAACTTGGTACATAAAGGATAACAAGGTCGTTTTTAATTACGATGCCAGCTATCTCAGCGGTCATCCCTCTTCGCTCTATGTGCGCGTCAATTTCGAGTTTGAGCTTAAAGACAAAGATGTAGATGACGGCGAAAAAGTCGAACTGAAATTTCCAGGCGTTGGCGAAACTGTGCCGATCGAGATTCAAGATGGCGCAGTTGATGGAAACAAATCAGGTGTCTTTTCCCAAGATAGCAGTACCGGAAATGCCAAGATAACTTGGACTATTAATCTGAGTGTTACGTCGCACGCAACGGATGTAAAACTGGTCGATACGCTCGGTGACTACCTGGACTTTGAGCAAAGCAGCTTCAAGCTCGATGGAAATCCTCTTGGTTCGTCCGTGAGCATCGAAGAGCGAACTGCAACGTTGCCGCTAGGTAACCTTTCTCAGGGCGATTATACCGTTACCTACGAAACGACAGTTAGCAAGAACTTGTCTCTTTCTAATGGCACACCTACGCAAGGTAGGAATAGTGTGCAAACAACCTGGGGAAAAGCAAATCACCAACAATCTCTTACGATTAAAGGGGCGTCGGAACCGTTTCAATACGACATGATTCAAAAAGAGGCTGGCTCCGGAACATCGTCTGTCATCACTTGGAAGGTTGTGCTCAACAGGGGATCTCTCAAGGCCGATATGTCTGGCTACACCTTTACCGACAAGCTCGATGGCAAGCAGGATTATATTGGCAGCTATACGGTCTACAAGGGCGAGACCGCCGATGAAAAACAAAAGATCGATGAGGAAATGCTGAGCGAGTCAGGGGATTCATTTAGCTATACGTTTAATCCAAAAGAGGGCGATCGGTATGCGACCTACTGCATCGTCTATCAAACTAAGCTGAAAGATGAGAATTCCTACGAAAAAGTTAGTAACACGGCAAGTGTGAAAAAAGAAGACTCCGGTCTGCCCTCTGGTGAAAGCACCGCATACTACATCCGTCCTTGGACGGGCAAAACCATTAGCAAAACGCTGCTTAATCCGGATGAGGCATCTCGGACCGGAAAAGCAACTTGGCAATTACGCGTAGAGCTCCGCGATTACGTAAATGCGAAAAACCCAACATCCATTCTTATCAAAGATACCATGCTGGCGGCTTGGAAGCAGACTATGGGGCCGGATACCTCCGATGGCCCTTCACATGTAATTACCATTGGGGGTACCAAACTGGACCAAGGTACCGATTGGACGTTTGCGGGTGGTGAAAATCCGTCGCAGAACAGCAACCAACACAACTGCAATATCCAAATAACCATTACGGATAAAGTCAAAGAAGCGCTTGATAAGTCCCCCGAGGTGGTTATTACGTATAAAACGGTGACCGATGCACTTCCTGGTTGGTACTCCAACTTCGCCTCTGTCGACGGGTTTAGCGGCTATTCTGATTTTGTCTTTTACTATGTTGAGGGCGAAGCGGAGCCTTCGGTTGAGAAGAGTGTAAAAATAAATGAAGACGGCTCGCAAGCACGGTGGGATGAGACGTTTGACTGGAAATCAGTGGATGGCTCGAACGACAAAGGTGCGTGGATTGTCGACTGGACTGTCTATGCCAATCGAGCTAAGACGCCTGCCGGTGAGTATTATGGCGCTGGCAGGCTCAATGGCAAGGATGTCGTTGTCAAAGATGAGCTTCCTGAGGGAATGAGTTATATTCCCGGCTCGGCTAAATATTCTTTGTATTCAAATCCCTACGGGACGGCGGTGCCCGGCCGCGAATGGGAACATGAGAGAGAAAAAACCGAGGTTTCGGATGTCTTGCTGACGCCTGCTGTCGATCGCCAGATGGTTGCGTTTTCAATTCCAACGGAAAAGCTGGGCAATAATACAGGGTACGCAAAGCTGACGTATTCGACTGCTGTTAAAAGGTCGGTAGTCGATACGTCAAAGAATCTCGGCGAGCTCACGAACTCGGCGAGCGCAAGCTCAGATGGTAAAGAATTTAAGGCGGACTCTGATACCGTACAGATCAAGAACGACGTATTGTCAAAGACAGGTTCGTCGGTAAGTAATAGCAAGCGAATTCAATACACGATTTTCGTTAATGAATCGGCACTAGACTTAAAGGTCGGAACCGACTACCTCGATCTGTTCGATGTGATGGATTCTAAGTGTACGTTTATCCCCTCGTCGCTTAGCGTATCTGAGTGCGATAACGGCGATTGGCGTGTGCTGACAAAAGAAAAATACAGAGCGACTCTTGACTCGATTGGCGAGGGCGCTGGAAAGCAGCAGCGATTGACGTTGAGGCTTCCCGATGAGAAATACCTGAAAGTCGAATATGAAGTTCTGTCCGGTGAGTCTGGTACAGTTTCCCTTTCCAACGAGGCGCAGCTTGAAGGTGTTGCAGGCGGGTATGTGAAACACGAGCGTGAATATGACATAGATGCCGGCGCATCGGGAGGCGGAACGGGGCACGGCATTGTGGTCCACAAAGTGGATGAAAAGGACGTTGCCGCGCCGTTGGCTGACGCTACGTTCACACTCTATGCGATTGACATGGATAAGGCGCAGGGCAGTGCCGGCGTTGAGGGCGCAAAGACGTTTTTTTCTGACGGAACGACCGGCCCTGACGGAAGTGTGACTTTTGGAACGAGTTCGGAAACGAGTTCGGACGCCATGGCTTCCTGCAAGCTTTACTGCCTCGAGGAGACGACGGCGCCTCCTGGATATCGCGTCGCCCAACCAACATGGATTCTGCTCAAGGGCAATGCGCCCGAAGAGCAATACGAGCAAGCCATGAACAAGGCGAAATCTTTGCTTGATGCCGATACGGAGATAACGTCAGATGCAGAGATTTGGGTGTATGACGCGCCCCTTGAAGGCAAAGCGACGATAAAAGCAAATAAAGTGCTTAAAGGCGGAACCTTCAGGGAAGGTCAGTTCTCGTTCGCGCTTAAGGACGCCGAGGGCAAAGTGCTCCAGACGGTGACCAATAATGACAAGGGAAATGTCTCCTTTGACGTCAAGTACAACAAGGCGGGAATCTATACCTACACCATCTCCGAGGTCGAGCCCGAGGGTGCCATCGACCATGTTAAAGATCACATCACCTATGACACGACCCCGCGCAAAGTCACGGTTGAGGTAACTAATGGCACGGACCAACTCAACGCCGTAGTTGCCTATGGCGATGGCTCTCAGGATCCGCCGACCTTTACCAACAAGTATTCGACTACGCTACCTGAGGCGGGCGGGGCTGGTTTGACTATGACGTATTTAGCTGGTGCTTCGATGCTGTGTTTTGCCGCGACGTGGATGCATGCTCGCCGCCATCGTGATCTTGATCGGAGTGGTCGTCGTGAGTAAAGTGCTCCGTCATATGTTGGCCGTCGTGGTGATGTCCATGGCCGTCGTCTTCGCTTTTGCGATCGCCCCTGGAACGGCCCGTGCTGCCGACACCGGAGCCATTACGGTGGACGGTACAGTCGCGACACGTTACGACGCGTACCAGCTCTTTTCGGCGACCGTTGTCGACGATGCCGATGCCGACCAAAAGGTCGCAACTGATGTAGCGTGGGCGAATGACACGGTTCGCCAAGCTGCCCTTCCCGTGCTTCATGATGCAGGGCTTGATAACTCGGCATCGACGGCGCAAGAGGCTGCCGAATGGATGAATGCCGACGGGCACATGACGACCACGCTAGCGGCAAAGCTTGCCCGTGCGATTTACAATGCCGGTGCGCCTTCCGTGGCCCTTAACGTGGGCACGACGGCCGAGCTGCCCTGCGGCTACTGGCTCATCGTCGCCGACGACGACGCCATCGCCCAGAACGAGGCCGGTACCGCGCCGATCATGGCCCTGGTGGGCGGCAGCGCCGTCACCGTCAAGCCCAAGGCGGCGACCCCCAAGGTGTCCAAGCACGTGCTGGAGGACAGCGCCGCCGCCTGGCAGAAGGCCGCCGACGCCACGGTCGCCGACGACCTGTACTGGCGCCTCTCTGCCACGGTCCCGGCGGGCCTCACGGCCCACGACACCTATACGGTGCGGTTCGTCGACACCATGAGCGCGGGGCTCGACCCCTCCAAGGTCGCCGCGAGCATGCGCGTGTACGTGGCGGCGGGCGCGGACGGCGGCTTCGACGCGGTCCAGACCGACAAGGACGGCCGCGTCGGCACCGAGCCCGCGAAGGGCTGGACCGACATCACGGCCCAGTGCGCCACCAAGGTGGCGGTCGACGGTAAGACCTTCACCGTGCGCACCGGCGACCTCATCGCCGCGCTCGGCGGGGTCGACGCCTTCACCGCGGGCGCCCGCGTGGTTGCTGTCTACGATGCGCCGTTGGGGGCCAGCTGCAATAGGGGCGCTACCAAGGGCAACCCCAACGAGGTCTGCCTGCGCTACCCGCGCTCTCCTCTCGCCGACCAGTCCGGCGACGCCGGCTTCACCCGCACGCCGAGCGATGACGCGTGCGCCTACACCTGGGGACTCAGTCTGATCAAGCGCTCAAGCTCGGACGATAAACCGCTCGCGGGCGCCAAGCTGCGCATCGCCGACGACCGCGGGCGCATCCTAACGACCGACGGCTCGTGGTCGACGGATGCCGCCGCGTGCGTCACCACGGGCGCGGACGGCCATGTGGAATTGAGCGGTGTGGACGCGGGTGTCTACACCGTCGAAGAGGTCGCGGCTCCCAAGGGATACACCGCCTTTGAGGGCAAGCGAACGGTAACGGTTACGTCCGAGGGATTGGACGTTAAACAGGTTGCAGCCGCGAAGCCCAAGGTGACCGTGTCGGCCGAAAGCCCTCTGCGGGTTGATACCGCTGATGCCGGGACGGGTTCGATTGAACTGTCGGTGCTCAACACTCCAAGCAAAGAAGCAAGTCGAGGCTTTATGCCCTCGACGGGAGATAGAACGTTGGTGCTGGTGGCGGCTTTGGCTGCCATCGGAGTGGCGGCTATTGTTGTCGCGCTCGTCATCAAGCGGGGAGGCGGTCGTCGTGAAAAATAATTGCCCCCCTGCTTAATGGCGTGCTGCCTCCGTAGCGAGTGACGCACAGGCCTACCGACCTGATGATCATTGGTTTTGAAAAAGTTACTAGAGAACCCTCCAAGAAAAGCGGGGCACCCGGTCGACATGACCGAGTGCCCCGCTTCGTTTGTTGGTGCAAAGTAACCTGGCACCTTTGTGGTGGTTGGTGGCTAAGCGGTGGGGAGTCCTGGCATGTTAGCCGGCTGCTGCGGCTTGAGGTGGGCGTTGCGCCAGATGATCTGGATAACGTAGCCGAGCATAAAGACAAAGGCTACGCCGCTGATGAAGTCACCTACGAGGGGAAGCCCCGTGAGGGCGCCTGCGATTACGCCGCCCACGGCTGCCATGGCGTAGCGGTTTTGGTTGTGTCCGACCATGCGGGAGATCGCGCACCCCGCAAAGGCACTCGACACCAACGCGATGCCGATAACGCCGCACAAGAGGGCTCCGGCAAGCGACAGACCAGCGATAGAGATAATTAGCAGTAGGACGGCGGGGACGATAGCAATCGTGCCCAGAAGACCGCTCACCCACAGGGGTATGGGGCGCTGGTGGAGCATGCCGGCGGCGCTGGCGGTCGCGCGCGGAAAGACGAGCTCGAGCAGCAGAGCGACAAAGCAGGTCGAGAGTGCCGCGGCGACGATACCGCCGATGACATCGTTAACGGTGGAAGTATCCTCGTTCTCGGTGCGGTCGATCTTGAGCGCGCCTACCTCGGCTCCTGCGGCACGCTCGGGGTCCTCGGAGACGTGCGCGTTCACGGTGCCGGTGATGTGGGCGTTCTTGCCCAAGATGAGCTTGTCGGCCCAAACCTCGACATCGCCCTCGACGGTGCCATCGATGGTCACCGTGTCGCCCGCAAGCGCTGCCGACTTGGTAGAGCCGCGCAGGGCAACCGTCTCGCCTATCGCGTAAAAACAGTTGGCGGTGCTGTCGGAATTGAGCACAACGTGCTGACCGACGACCGTGACGCTGCCATCAACCGTGGTCTTGGCGATATCGATAGTGCGTGCCGCCAAGCGGACGGCGCCGCCCACCGTGCAGTCGCGGATGGAGAGGCTCTCGCCTGCTGCAATTATGTCGCGGCCGATGGACGCATCGTCCAAGTTGAGGGCCTGACCTGCCCAGTACAGGTCACCTTCGACGCCGGACGAATTGGCGTCATTGTCGGTCGCAAGTACGTTGCCTGCGGTGTCCGTGCCGGCGAACGACGCCGTGGGAAGCGCGGTGAGCGCGAGCGCGATGAGCGCGAATGCCATAAGCAGGCAGCGACGTATCTTGTGTGACGGCGCCGTCGCGGTTTGATTGAAAGCCATGGTTGATCCTTTTGTTAGGTGTTCGGCATATACCTAACAGGGTACCCAACGCGTGGGCGCTCTAAAAGAACCTCTCGGTTGCATTTCGAAGTGTCGTGCCGTGCTGTCTACTTTTTACGGTGCAAGAAGCGCGCGATATCTTCTTCGGTGGGGCTTTTGATGTCAAAGCGCAGCGAGAGCCAGCGCAGACCCATGGTCACGACAACGCATACGACCAGCGCGGCGACATTGCTCATGATGCCGCTCATAACGAGACACACATAGCTTGTCGATCCGGCGATGGCGGCGATGGCATAAAAGTTAGTACGTTGGAAAATGCCCGGAACCACGCCCATAAAGCCGTCGCGCAGCATGCCGCCGCCCACCGCGGTGAAAAAGCCCATCATGATGCACACCGCCGGCGCAAAGCCGTAGACAAGCGCCTTGTCCGCTCCGGTGGCGGCGTAGATGCCGACCGAGATGATATCGAGCAGGGGAATGAGTTTTTCGGGCTTGTCGACGATTGCCGGGAAAATATAGATGATGGCTGCCGTGGCAATGGAAAGCGGCAGCGCCATCGGCTGGTTGAGGATGTAGACGTTGCCGACCTGGAGCGTCATATCGCGCAAAAGACCGCCGCCCAGACCGCAGACCACCGCGAGCGCGACCGCGCCCACCAGGTCGAGCTTGTGCTCGCGCGCAACCAGCACACCCGAGATCGATGCAGCGACAACAGCGAACATCTCGAGCCAAAACGGGATGGCAACCATGGCATCCGAGGCATGTGAGGTAATGGTTATGGCAGCGACGACGGGCAAGATGGGGTCCTTTGGATCGTGGGTTTAGACAATGCCCGTACATAGTACATGGTTGTCGGGCGTGGCGACCCTATTGCTCGGTAAACGGTCGGGGCCGGGTGGGGGCGTAGGTACATAACATGTACATCAGCCTCCAAAGATGTCGAAAAATGTCGGTTTTGGAGGGTGACGTACATGTTTGGGGGTCTGGGTTGATGTTGAACGCGATGGGGGCGTGGCTGAATAGGAGGGATGTCCAAATTTTGAGCGGAGCTCAAAATTTATCCGGTCGGCTTACGCCGACCGCGCTGCGCTAAAAACGCGCCACGGGCGCGTTTTCTTTACGCTCCGCGCCCTGGCGGGTTCGAATCCCTCCTCCTCCGCCGTATTTGCTTGTAAGGGACTCAAAAGAAAAAAGCTCCCATTCTCGGGAGCTTTCTCAATCTAAATGGCGGAGGAGGAGGGATTCGAACCCTCGTGACCTTATACAGGCCAAACGGTTTTCGAGACCGCCGCATTCAACCACTCTGCCACCCCTCCGCGTGGGGTAAAAACAAAGCAGGCTCGAAGGGCTGCTTTGGAATTAACTGGCGGAGAGTCAGGGATTTGAACCCTGGAGACGCTTTTGACGCCTACACGATTTCCAATCGTGCTCCTTCGGCCACTCGGACAACTCTCCGTTAAATGCGAAAGTCAGTATACACGAGGAATCGCAAAGTGCAAACAGAAAAGTTGGCATTTTTTAAAACGCTTGGCCGCGCTTGGCGTTGCGGTGGGGTTTGAGGTACCAAAAAAACGGCTTTCGACCAGCGTGGTTGATCAGCTCAATTGTTCAAAAGGGGTATTCATAAGCGACTTGGCAATGAATATAAAAATCTTTGGGTGGTGCTGTGGACCACTGGTATGCATTTTGCGACCACAGCCTTGTGCCCGTTGACCTGTGGCTTGGCTCAGCTTGTCCCCACGGCACCGTATCTTGTCCACAGATCCGTCAAGCTTTTGGTCGGCATTTGGTTGGAATGCGCATGAAACGTCGTGCGAGTATGGGCATATGTGGAGGTCATGAGGTTGTAGCTGCATATTCTTGCAGCCTGGGAGGTTGAAAGATATTATTACCAAGTCTTTTCCTGCTTCAGGCGCACCTTCACGACCTGAAGCCACATTTGCCCAGAGGAGGTGACAATATGAAGGCTTATGAACTGCTGTTCTTTGTTGACCCGTCGCTCGACCCCGAGACTCGTCTCGCTGTTATGAAGCGTATCGATACCACGATCGCTGAGGGCGCTGGCAAGGTCGACTCCGTTGACGAGTGGGGCAAGCGCAAGCTCGCCTACGAGATCAACGACCTCACCGATGGTGACTACACCCTCATCAACTTCCACGCAGATCCTACCCAGATCGCCGAGCTTGATCGCGTCCTGCGCATCACCGACGCTGTGGTCCGCCACATGATCGTCCGTCGCGACGACCAGGAGTAAGACTGTCGTTTTGGACTGGGCTTGTGCCCCAAGAGGAAGTAGTGAGTTATGAGCATCAATCGAGTGAACATCACCGGTAACCTCACCCGCGATCCCGAGCTGCGCGCCACCGCCGGCGGAACCCAGGTTCTGTCCTTTGGCGTCGCCGTGAACGATCGTCGCCGCAACGCGCAGACTGGCGAGTGGGAGGACTATCCCAACTTTGTCGACTGCACCATGTTCGGCACCCGCGCCGAGGCCGTGAGCCGTTTCCTGGCAAAGGGAAACAAGGTCGCGATCGAGGGCAAGCTGCGCTACAGCTCTTGGGAGCGCGACGGCCAGCGCCGGAGCAAGCTTGAGGTCATCGTCGATGAGATCGAGTTTATGAGCTCCCGTGGTGGCCAGGGTGGCTACGATCAGGGCGGTTACGCCCCCGCAGCTCCAGCGCCCGCAGCACGTCCTGCCGCACCGGTGGCTACGCCGCCCGCGGTCGACGTCTACGATGAGGACATCCCGTTCTAAGGGTTGTTCACCTATTTTTGAGTGAGAGGCGGCTTCGGTTCGCCGAAGTTGCCAAACGAAAGGTATTTTGACATGGCTAATGATTTTTCTGCACGTCAGCCGCGTCGTAAGTACTGCCAGTTCTGCAAGGAGAACACTGAGTTCATCGACTATAAGGACACTCAGCTTCTCCGTAAGTACATGACCGACCGTGGCAAGATCAAGCCCCGTCGCGTCACTGGCGCTTGCACGCAGCATCAGCATGACATCGCCAACGCCATCAAGCGCGCCCGCGAGATGGCTCTCCTGCCGTACACCGTCCCCGTGGTTTCCTCTCGTGGCAACCGCGACCGCGGCTAAGAAGGGAGACGCATCATGAAGGTTATTCTTCTCGATGAGATCAAGGGCAAGGGCGGCGAGGGTGACGTCGTAGAGGTCGCTCAGGGTTACGCTGAGAACTTCCTGTTCCCCAAGAAGCTCGCTGTTGCCGCCACCAAGGGCAACCTCAAGCAGCTTGACGAGCGTCGCAACAACATCGCCAAGCGCGAGGCCGTCCGTCTGGCTACTGCCAACGAGACCAAGGCTGCCTTCGAGGGCAAGACGGTCACCGTTGACGTCAAGGTCGGCGACGAGGGCATCCTCTTTGGCTCCGTTACCGCCGCTATGATCGCTGACGCCATCAAGGCTCAGCTCGGTATGGACATCGACCGCAAGCGCGTCGAGCTCGGTAAGCCCATCAAGGTTGCCGGTGCCCACACCGTTGCCATCTCGCTGTACCGCGAGATCAAGGCCGAGGTTGTCGTTCTCGTCGGCGTTACCGCCGAGGAGCTCGCTGCCGAGGCTGAGGTCGAGGAGGCCGCTGAGGTCGCCGAGGCCGAGACCGCCGAGGTCGAGACTGAGGCTGCTGCCGAGTAGCATTTGCTGCAACGCAACAATCTTGTTCTAAGAAGGGCGCTCTGGGAAACCAGGGCGCCCTTTTGTTTTTTGCGCTGAGTGAGTGTCATGGTGGACGTTGCGTCGAAGTCCTATATACAGGACCGTTCATCCGTTTGGTTCGGTGATGATTGGCGGCGCGCGGCGCGTTTTGGGACCGTGGCTGATACTATGGATGCTCGCAAGCGATATGAATGAGGATGCTCATGGCATATGACGATAGGGAGACCGGGCTGACGGTTGAGGACCGCGGCTCAAAGTTGGGTCTTCCCCAAAACCAAGATGCAGAGGCCAATGTACTGGCCGCTATGCTGCTATCGCCCGAGGTGGTCGAAGAAGCCCAGGTCGAGCTGCAGCCCGATGACTTCTACCGGCCCATTCATAAGACCATCTATACCGCGATGGTCGATATGTACAACAGCCGCATTCCCATCGACTCCATCTCGCTGATCGATTACCTACGAAGCATCAACAAGCTCGATGCCGTGGGCGGCGAAGCGTACATTTTGGAGTTGATGGGTCAGACCCTGTCGCTCGTCAACTGGCAGCACCATGCCGCCATCGTTCGCCGCGATTCGATGCTGCGTGAGCTGATCGGCGCCACCAACGAGATCAACGCGCTGGCATATAACGCCCCCACCGACACCAAAGAGGTTGTCGAGCTGGCCGAGAGCAAGCTGCTCAAGGTTACGGCGCGCGAGGTCAAGTCGAGCTACAAGACGCTGACCGAGTTTATGGTCGAGGCCTATAACGAGGCCGAGGAAGTGTGCCAGGCCGGTGGTCAGGCGGCGGGCGTGCCCACGGGCTTTCCGTCACTCGACCGCATGCTCATGGGTTTTCGCGAGGGCCAGCTCATCATCATCGGCGCCCGTCCTGCTGTAGGTAAGACGTCGTTCGCTCTGAACCTGGCGCTCAACGCTGCCGCTGCTGGTTATACCGTCGGCTTCTTCTCGCTGGAGATGTCGGGCAAGGAAATTGCCCAGCGTCTGATTTGCGCCTACGCCATGATCTCGATCAGTGACTTCCGCATGGGCCGCATTAGCCCCGAGCAGTGGGCCAATATCAACGAGGCCACGCAGACCTTGTCCAAGCTCGATATTCTGATTGACGATACGCCCGGCACCACAGTGACCGAGATTCGCGCCAAGAGCCGCCGCATGCTCCATAACAAGGAGAAGGCAATCATCATCCTGGACTACCTGCAGCTGGTGAGTCCTCCGCCGGGACGCCGCTCCGAGAGCCGTACCGTCGAGGTTTCGGAGATGTCGCGTGGTCTGAAGATCATGGCCAAGGAGCTCAAGATCCCGCTCATCGCGCTGTCACAGCTCTCGCGTCAGGTCGAATCCCGTACCGGCAAGCGCCCGCAGCTTTCCGACCTTCGTGAATCGGGCTCTATCGAGCAGGACGCCGATATCGTTATGTTCTTGGACCGCTCCGCCGACGAGGCCGAAGCCTCGCGCGACGATCGACCCGACGAGGGCGTTACACGTATCGTCGTGGCCAAGAACCGTTCGGGCCCGATCGGCGACGTCGACCTGATGTTCCTGCCGGCATCCACCAAGTTTTATGAGCTTGATGGGGCACACGCCGAGGAGTAGGACAGGCGCCCGTTGCACGGGTATACTGGGAATGTTTTGTGCTTCTGCGTGCCGGCATGGCGCGTAGACAGGCCATGAATGTAAGGAGTAAACATGCCGTCAACCGTTTTGGTCGGTGCCCAGTGGGGCGATGAGGGCAAGGGTAAGATTTGCGACCTGGTCGCCGGCGACTTCGATGCCGTCGTGCGCTACTCGGGCGGCAACAACGCCGGTCACACCATCGTCGTCAACGGCAAGAAGTACGGCCTGCACCAGGTGCCTTCCGGCATCATGTATTCCGACCACGTGTCGGTGATCGGTAACGGCTGCGTCGTCAACCCCAAGGTTGTCCTTGAGGAGATCGACATGTTCGAGGCCGACGGCATCACCACCAAGAACCTCAAGATCAGCGGCAACGCGCATGTCATCATGCCGTACCACATCGATCTGGATGGCGCCTTTGAGCAGAAGCTCGGCAAGAAGAACATCGGTACCACCAAGCGCGGCATCGGTCCGTGCTACCAGGACAAGATGGCCCGCATCGGCCTGCGCATGCAGGACATGCTGGACGAGGCGCTGTTCCGCGACAAGCTGGAGACCGCTCTCGCCCGCGTGAACCCCGAGCTCGAGCTCATCTACAACCTGCCCACCTACACCGTGGATCAGATTTGCGACGAGTACCTGCCGATGGCCGCGCGCCTGCGTCCCTACATCACCGAGACGAGCCTGCTGCTCAACAACATGATCGATGAGGGCAAGGACCTGCTGTTTGAGGGCGCCCAGGCGACGCTGCTCGACATCGACCACGGTACCTATCCGTACGTGACGTCTTCCAACTGCACCGCCGGCGGCGCCATCACCGGCTCCGGCGTCGGTATGAAGAACGTCGACCGCGTGCTGGGCGTCATGAAGGCCTATATCACCCGCGTCGGTTCGGGCCCCATGCCCACCGAGCTTTCCTATGAGTCCGAGGCCGGTCACACGCTGACCGAGGAGGGCTACGAGTACGGCGTGACCACCGGTCGCCGTCGTCGCTGCGGCTGGTTCGACGGCCCCATCGCCAACTACGCCTCGCGCGTCAACGGCCTCACCGATATCGCCATGACCAAGCTCGACGTGCTTTCGGCCTTCGACACCATCAAGGTGTGCGTGGCCTACGACGTCGATGGCGAGCGCTACACGAGCGTGCCCGAGCATCAGGTGCGCTTTGAGCATGCCAAGCCCATCTACGAGGAGCTCCCCGGCTGGAAGTGCGATATCACCGGTTGCCGCAGCTTTGACGAGCTGCCGCAAGAGGCTCAGGACTACGTGGCGTTTATCGAGGATCTGGCACACACCCGCGTGACGTTCATTGGCGTTGGCGCCGGTCGCGAGCAGATCATCAACCGATTCTGGAAGTAATCGGGACTATTTGGTTATTGCGATATACCCCTTTGCAGCCCGGACGGGCGGCCGAGGGGTATATTTGCTTGCAAAGGGCTCGCGCGGAGCGAGCCGTTCATCCATAGAGGAGGCACCCTTGAAGGCGGACACTCAAACCATCGACATCCTGTTGTTGGGCAGCGGCGGCCGTGAGCATGCTTTGGCAGCTAAGCTCGCAGCATCACCGCGCGCCGGCAAGCTCTACATTGCGCCGGGTAACGGCGGCACCGCGAGCTGCGGCGAGAACGTTGTTCTCGACGACTGCGATCCTGCGGCCGTGGCGGCGTTTGCGCAGAGCCACGGATGCGGACTCGTGGTAATTGGCCCCGAGGCTCCGCTCGTGGCGGGCGTGGCCGACGCCGTGCGCGCGGCGGGTATTCCCTGCTTTGGCCCGGGTGCCGAGGGCGCCCAGATGGAGGGCTCCAAGCTGTTCTCCAAGCAGCTCATGGAGCGCGCCGGTATCCCGACGGCAGCCTACGGCTCGTTTACCGACGAGGCTTCGGCTCTTGCCTATGTGCGTGAGCAGGGCGCTCCGCTGGTCGTCAAGGCTGACGGCCTTGCCGCGGGCAAGGGCGTTATCGTGGCGACTGAGCTCGAGCAGGCCGAGGAGGCCGTGCGCGAGTGTTTTGGCGGCACCTTTGGCGATGCCGGCAATACCGTGGTCATCGAGGAGATGCTGACCGGCCCCGAGTGCTCGCTGCTGGCCTTTGCCGACGGCAAGACCGTGCGCCCCATGGCCACTTCGCAGGACCACAAGCGTGCGCTCGAGGGCGACAAGGGTCCCAACACCGGTGGCATGGGCGTTTACAGCCCAGTACCCATCGTGACCGACGAGGAGCACGCCACCATGGTGAAAGTCATGGAGCAGACCGTGGCCGAGCTCGCTGCCGAGGGCATCGACTACCGCGGCTGCCTGTATGGCGGCTTTATGCTCACCCCCGCCGGCCCCAAGGTGCTGGAGTTCAACGCCCGCTTTGGTGATCCCGAGACGCAGGTCGTGCTCCCGCGCCTTAAGAACGACCTGGTCGAGGTTATGCTCGCCTGCGCCAACTGCGAGCTTGATCAGATTGAGCTCGATTGGCGTGACGAGTGGGCCGTGGCTGTTGTCCTGACGAGCGCGGGCTACCCCGGCAGCTACGAGAAGGGCAAAGTCATCACCGGCATCGCCGACGCCGAGGCCATGGAGAACGTGACCGTGTACCATGCCGGCACCGCCGTGGTGGACGGCCGGCTCGTGACCAACGGCGGCCGTGTGCTTGCCGTGACCGCGCTGGGCGATACGTTTGAGAACGCCCGCAACCTTGCCTACGAGGCCTGCGAGAAGATTGATTTTGAGGGCAAGACCCTGCGTCACGACATCGGCCTGCGCGCGCTGCGCGGCCGCGACGCCTGGGATGCCTAAAATCCGAGAGGAATGAGACGGATGGACGAGAAGAACGAAGAGCTCGTGGACGCGCAGATCGTCGAAGAGGACAGCCGCGTGTATGGGCACGCCGAGGGCGAGCCTGGTGGCGAGGTCGCTGACGAGCCGGCGCTGGTGCTGGGCGATGACGACCCGCACGATGCCGAGCTGCACGAGAAGATTCTTTCGGAGGAGTGCGCCTGGAAGGGCAAGATCCTCGATGTCCACCGTCTTGAGGTTGAGCTGCCCAACGGTCACCGCAGCGCCCGCGATATCGTTCGCCATCCGGGTGCGGCGGCCGTTGTGGCACTGACCGAGAGCGGCAAGATCGTACTGGTGCGTCAGTACCGCACCGCCATCGACCGCGTGACGGTCGAGATTCCCGCCGGCAAGCTCGATCCAGGCGAGGACCCGCTCGATTGCGCCAAGCGCGAGCTGCATGAGGAGACGGGCTTTAGGGCTGGTCGCATTCGCTTTTTGACGTCGATTGTCACGTCCTGTGGCTTCTGTGACGAGATCATTCACATCTACCTGGCCACCAAGCTCGAGTTTGATGCGCCCAACCCCGATGATGACGAGTTTGTCAACGTGGACCTGGTGCCGCTGCACGAGCTGATCGATGCCGTGCTCGACGGCAAGATCGAAGACGCCAAGACCGTCGTAGGCGCCTTGGCCTGCGATAGCATCGCGCACCGACTAGGCGGAGCGGAGCTTTAACGAGCGGGGATGATCCCGCAGGTTTGTGTAAGTCAGCGAAAGTGCTCCATTTGAGACAAGGTGGCCTAAAAGAGGAGGGAAGCGTATGGATATACGCGACCGACGATTGAAGGCCAGATTGTCCAAATGGAGCACTTGCAGCGTCGAGACGAAACGCGGTTTGGTAAAACCGCGTAAGGTGATTATGTTTAAGAGGTTTCTTTCGTATTACAAGCCCCAGATGGGGCTTTTTGTTGCTGATACTGTTTGCGCTCTGGTGCTTGCTGCCATTGACCTTGCGTTTCCTATTATTCTGCGCAATTTGACCGGTGGGCTGTTTACCCAGGGCCAGGCTGCCATTATGCAGGCGCTCGGTATGATCGCGGTGGGGCTGGTGCTGATGTATGCCGTTCGCTGCGCCTGCCGCTACTTTGTGAGCTACTGGGGCCACGTGATGGGTGCGCGCATGGAGTCCAAGATGCGCGAGGACCTGTTCGACCAGTATGAGCGCTTTAGCTTTGCATACTTCGACCGCAACAGCTCGGGCGACATGATGAGTCGCGTGGTCAACGACCTGTTCGATATCTGCGAGGCGGCGCACCACGTGCCCGAGTGGATCATCATCTGCGGCATCGAGATTATCGGCTCGTTTGTGATTCTCTTTACCATCGCCCCGGTGCTGGCGCTTGCCATGGCTGTGGTGACGGCAGCGTTTGCGGTCGTCATGTTTTGGCAGAACATGCGCATGCGCGAGGTCTTTAGCGACAACCGCAAAAAGATCAGCGGCATCAATGCGCAGCTGCAGGATTCGCTGGCGGGCATGCGCGTGGTCAAGAGTTTTGCCAATGAGGAGACCGAACGCTTCAAGTTCCGCGCCTCCAACAATCGCTATCTTTCGTCCAAGGAGAACATGTATCACGCCATGGGCGTCTATACCGCGACGTATGGCCTGCTCTCGGGTGTGCTCTATGTGATCGTGGTACTGCTGGGCGGCTGGCTGGTCGCCCAGGGACAGCTGCAGGCGGTCGATATGGCGACCTTTGCACTCTATATTTCGCTGTTCTGCACGCCGCTTGAGACGCTCGTCAATTCGGCCGAAACGTATCAGAAGGCTATCGCCGGCTTTAAGCGTATGGACGAGGTGCTCTCGACCGCGCCGGATATCCAGGACAAGCCGGGCGCCACTGATCTGCAGGTGACTGCCGGCGCCGTGGAGTATCACGACGTGTGCTTTAACTACGAGGACGTTGAGCTGGGCGAGGGCGATGCCGACGAGCGTCCCGTTATCGACCATATGAATCTGTCCATCAAGCCCGGGCAGACCATCGCTTTGGTTGGCCCTTCGGGCGGTGGCAAGTCCACGACCTGTTCGCTGCTGCCGCGCTTTTATGACGTGGCTGCCGGATCCATTAGCATCGACGGCCAGGACGTGCGCGATGTGACGCAGCAGAGCCTGCGCCGCGCCATCGGCCTGGTGCAGCAGGATGTCTATCTGTTTGACGGTACGATTGGCGAGAACATCGCCTACGGCAAGCCGGACGCTACGGCGGAAGAGATCGCCGACGCCGCCCGTCGCGCCAACATCGATGCCTTTATCGAGTCGCTTCCACAGGGCTACGACACCGTGGTGGGCGAGCGCGGCAGCCGTCTTTCGGGCGGACAGAAGCAGCGCGTTGCCATCGCGCGCGTGTTTCTCAAGAACCCCAAGATCCTGATTTTGGACGAGGCGACGAGTGCTTTGGATAACGAGAGCGAGGAGGCGGTGCAGGAGTCGCTCGAAGAGCTGGCACGCGGTCGCACCACGATTATCATCGCCCACCGTCTTTCGACCATTAAGCATGCCGATGAGATTGCGACCGTTGAGCATGGTCGCGTTGTGGAGCGTGGCACGCACGAGGAGCTTCTCGCCCATGGCGGCACCTATGCCCGTTACTATCGAATGCAGTTCGAAGGTGCGCGTGCGCACGAGCTCGACTGATTGATATGACAGGAAGTTTATGGCTGACAAGAACCCTTTGACTCCGGAAGAAGTGACGGAGTTATTCTCCGAAATCGATGCATCCGGTGTCTTGGATCCCACGCTTGCCAAAAAGCGAACCGAGCGCATGCGTGAGAAGGAGGCTGCGGCCAAGCGCGGTGACAAAGCTGCGCTAGCGCAGCTGCGCAGCGAGGACCGCGCGAGCCAGGCAAAACATATCGACCCGCTGTCCGAGGACGATCCTTCGGGTTCGCAGGTGAGTCATACCATTACGAAGACCGCGATGGCCGTGGTCATTGGTATTTTGGTGCTGATCGTGGGCATGCAGATTGGTTACGGCGTGATGCGTCGTCTGAACACCGCCAACCTGTCCGAGAGCGTTTCGGTCGATACCGTTTCGACGGCGCTCAAGGGTGGACTTGAATGGGGCAACGGCTTTACGCAGTTCCCGCTCGACTTCACCGTCGATGAAGCCGATGAGCGTACGGGCACGGTCGAGGTGACGGTGTTGGACACATCGTCTGCCAACGAGCTCGAGCTGCTGTCCAACGGGCAGATTCAGGCCGCGGCGCTCGCGACCAACGCGCTGCTCAACGATAAGATCGACCGCGTGGTGTATAACGTTCACGCCTATATCGACGAGGATAGCAACATTCAGCACGATTCCTTCTTTGGCATGTTCCCCGCGCGCGGCCACCAGAGCGCCATTTTGACGTTCGTGTGGACCAAGAGCTCATCCAACGCCACGAGTATCGAC
>CAUEQX010000020.1 GCA_959020035.1 uncultured Collinsella sp.
AGCTTTTGGACCTGTATATCCAGGGCCGTCAGGAGGCAAAGCGCCTGCTCGCGGAAATCCAAGAGTTCGTTGAGCGCTAACGACGGCGAACCCTCAAAAAATGACAACAGCTAAAGAGCTGGAAAAATTATGGCTCGTGGATGACATGTGCAGAAACTCTGGTCGGAGCCAAAATACCTGTTGACTCGGGCGGCGAGCGGGGTAATATGGACGGGTTACTTGCAGAGCCCCGTGAATCTCTGTAACAACACGTACTGTACATGGAGGAGTCTAAGTGATTTCGAAATCGACTCACTACGCCAAGCAGGGCGAGGTCCAGCGCAACTGGGTTCTCGTTGACGCCGATGGTGCTGTCCTGGGCCGTCTTGCCACCCAGATCGCAATGATCCTGCGCGGTAAGAACAAGCCCCAGTTCACGCCCAACAGCGACTGCGGCGACTTCGTTGTCGTCATCAACGCCGATAAGGTCCAGCTTACCGGTAACAAGGCCGACACGAAGACCTATTATCGCCACAGCGGCTACAACGGCGGCCTCAAGGCTGAGAGCTTCCGCCAGGCTATGGAGAAGCACCCGGAGAAGGTCATCGAGCGCGCCGTTCGCGGCATGCTGCCCAAGACCACCCTCGGCCGTGCCCAGATGACCAAGCTTAAGGTCTACGCTGGTGCCGAGCATCCGCACGCTGCCCAGAACCCCACGAAGATTGAGCTGGAGGCTTAAAGATGGCTGAGAACACCGTTGTCTACCAGGGTACCGGCCGTCGTAAGAACGCCGTCGCCCGCGTCCGTCTCGTCCCCGGCACCGGCAAGGTGACCATCAACAAGCGTGACGCCGAGCAGTATTTCGGCCGTCATCAGCTCGTTGAGAACGCCCTTGCTCCCTTCAAGGTGACCGACACCGCCGGTCAGTTCGACGTTATCGCTCTGTGCGATGGCGGCGGCATCTCCGGTCAGTCCGGCGCTCTGCGTCTGGGCATCGCTCGCGCTCTTCTGAACGCTGGCGACTACCGTGCTGACCTCAAGAAGGCCGGTTTCCTTACGCGCGATGCTCGCGTGGTCGAGCGCAAGAAGTACGGCCTCAAGAAGGCCCGCCGCGCTCCCCAGTTCTCCAAGCGCTAAGGTTTTATCTCCTTTCGAGATACAATGTACAAGCGGGGCCTGCCGATTCCTCGGCGGGTCCCGCTTTTCTTTTTCGACTAGGGTGGGCGGTTGCATATCGCCTGCTAGGGAAGGAGCGATCCTATGCCCCAGAACATTTTCGGTACCGACGGCGTCCGTGGCGTCGCCAATGCCGACCTCTCGTGCGACCTCGCGTTTCGCCTGGGCCGCGCGGCGACCAAGTTCCTTGGCCCGGACATCTGCATCGGCCGTGACACGCGCCTTTCGGGCACCATGCTCGAGAGCGCTCTGACCGCCGGCATTATGGCCGAGGGCGGCCGCCCGCATTGCTGCGGCGTCATCCCCACGCCTGCCGTGGCACTGCTCACTGTTCAAAACGAGCTCGACGGCGGCATCGTCATCTCTGCTTCGCATAATCCGCCGGAGTTCAACGGCATCAAGTTCTTTAGCCGCAAGGGCATGAAGCTTCCCGACGCCGTCGAGGAGGAGATCAGCGCATGGGTCATGTCCGAGGAGGCCATGGCTGCCGACACGCTGCCGACTGGCGCCGGTGTGGGCCACATCATCAAGATGAAGGATGCTCGCAAGGCATACGTCGACCACGCTATCGATACGCTCGACGGCCTGAGGCTCGACGGCCTGGTTGTTGCCGTCGACTGCGGTCACGGCGCCTCTTGCCAGACCACGCCCGCCGCACTGCAGCGCCTGGGCGCCACGGTCCATGCCATCAACACCGACTACTGCGGCACCGACATCAACGTCGAGTGCGGCTCCACCCATCTTGGTCCTCTGCGCGAGCTTGTGCTGCGCACCCACGCCGACATTGGCCTGGCCCACGATGGCGATGCCGACCGCGTGCTCTTCGTCGACAGCGAGGGCAACGAGATCGACGGTGACTACATCCTGGCTATCTGCGGTTCTGACCTCGCCGCTCGCGGCAAGCTCGCCAACTCCGAGATCGTCTCGACCGTCATGTGCAACCTGGGCTTCTCCATCGCTATGAAGGAGCAGGGCTTCGAGATGGTCCAGACCGCCGTGGGCGACCGCTACGTTCTGGAGCGCATGCTCGCGGACGGCGCCGTCATCGGCGGCGAACAGTCCGGCCACATCATCTTCCTGGAGCACAATACCACCGGCGACGGCCTGGTGACGGCTCTGCAGCTGCTGGCCGTGCTCAAGCGTACCGGTCGCACCCTCACCGATCTTGCCGGTATCATGAAGAAGTACCCGCAGGTACTCGTCAACGCGCATTCCGACAACAAGGCCGGCCTGGACGATTGCCAGCCCATCTGGGATGCCGTCGCTGCTGCCGAGAAGGAGCTTGACGGCCGCGGCCGCATTCTGGTGCGCCCGAGCGGTACCGAGCCGCTGGTCCGTGTGATGGCCGAGGCCGAGACGCACGAGCTGACCCAGCGCGTTGTTGACGACATCGTCGAGGTTGTCAAGCGCGAACTTCCCTAATGGTCAAAAACCGTTGCCAAGTGGTAAACTGTTAAGGTTATTTTGATTGATTGGTATGTCCGAGGGGGAGCATGTTCACTAAAGTCCTAAGGTCTTTTGGTATGCGTGGTCTAGTCCTTACGCTGGATGCTCCCATCTCGGGCGACGTCATTCCGCTTTCCGAGGTAAACGATCAGACGTTTGCCACCGGCCTTTTGGGCCAGGGCGTGGCGATTCAGCCCACCGGAACGCGTGTGATTGCACCGGCTGACGCCAAGGTCGAGGCCATTTTTCCCACGGGACACGCCGTTGCGCTTAACACGGTCGATGGCTTGGACGTGCTCATCCACGTTGGTTTGGACACTGTTCAGCTCGAGGGCAAGCACTTTACCGTACATGCGCAAGTGGGTGACATCGTCCATAAGGGCGATGTACTCATTGAGTTCGATCGCGAGGCAATTGCTGCCGAGGGCTACGATGTGACGGTTCCCATCTTGGTGTGCAACTCCGTTGAGTTCTCAAGCATCAAGGGCTCCGTTGGTGTGCATGTCGAAGAGATGGACCAACTCATCGTTGCTCGCGAGCGCTAGCAAGTGCACGTGGCCATTAGCCTACAATTCAAACACGTTTACGGAGGGCGCCCTTGAAAGAGGACGCCCTCCGTGGCAAGATGGGATTTGTCCGAGGCTAAACAGCTTTGGGTCACCGTGGACGGGCAGGGGCCTCGACGCGGTTAGACACGAGACACATACATTACGCGACCTCGCCCTGGTGGCCGCACACGTTGGTTGCGGCCGACGCGGGCCGCGGGCAAGTGCTTGTAAGGGAGCCTTGCCTCTCTTGTACGAGAAAGGACGCGTAATGAAGATCATTAAAGCTAAAGACTACGAGGATATGAGCCGCAAGGCCGCCAATATCATCTCGGCCCAGGTTATCCTCAAGCCCGACTGTGTACTGGGCCTTGCCACCGGCTCCACCCCGATTGGCGCCTACAAGCAGCTCGCTGCTTGGTACGAGAAGGGCGACGTCGACTTTGCCGAGGTCAGCACCTACAACCTGGACGAGTATCGCGGCCTTTCGCACGACGATCCCCAGAGCTATCACTACTTCATGCGTGAGAACTTCTTCGATCACATCAACATCGACCTGAACAACACGCATGTGCCCGACGGTTCCAACCCCGACGCCGCCGCTGCCTGCTCTGAGTACGACAAGATCGTCGCCGACGCCGGTTACCCGGATCTGCAGCTGCTCGGCATTGGCAACAACGGCCACATCGGCTTCAACGAGCCCGATGACCACTTCTCCAAGGGTACGCACTGCGTCGACCTCACCGAGAGCACCATTCAGGCCAACAGCCGCCTGTTCGACAGCATCGACGATGTTCCCCGTCAGGCCTACACCATGGGCACTCAGACCATCATGTATGCCCGCATGATCCTGGTTGTCGCCAACGGCGAGGCCAAGGCTCAGGCCGTGCATGATATGTGCTATGGTCCGGTTACGCCCGAGTGCCCGGCTTCGATCCTGCAGCTGCACACCAACTGCGTTGTCGTTGCCGACGAGGCCGCCCTTTCCCTCTGCGAGTAGCGCGAATCCTGCAGCTCGACATAGCCTTGCCTAAGGCCTCCGCTTTGCGGGGGCCTTTTTGCTATCCCTTTTTGCCCACTTGACCAAAATCTTGCCGCAAGCTTGACGAACGCCAGATGTCCAACAGCTTGATTCATTCCATACCAGATTCTATGCAAAAATGCCACTAGAAGGTCGTAGACGGTAGCGGGTGCTAGGCGAGTTGAATGACATGGCTGAACCTTGTTCATCTGCGTTACACTGCCGCTTAGATGGGACAAGCTGACAAGCTCATTTACCTGCTTAAAGACCGATTAGTCAGGGGATTAATAACAATCGGCCCTCGCTGTACAAAAACTTGCCGCTTTCGTACCAAAAGACAACCTAAAACACAAGGTCGCTCTATTCATAGTGCGGCTTGTATGGTCTTGCGGCTACAGTGTCCATACGGTCGAGTTGAGGAGCGGGCATGGTAAACGATTTGAGCGGTATAGACGACCTCGAGCTGATGCCGCTGGGCGGAGGCTATATGGTGCGACGCGAACGCTTGATGAATGAGCTTATCGCCAAGGGCCGAAAGGCCGGCATCGTGGTTCTTTATGCGCCCGACGGGTTTGGGAAGACCTCGGTGCTACTGCAGTACACCCATGAGGTTAAATGCGACCCGACGCGAGGCCCCGTGCGGATTATCGAGGCCGATCGCGCCACTGGGCGCGAGGTGTTTATGCAGCTCGAGGTGGTTACCGAAGAACTCAAAGACAAACCGCACTCCCTTATCGCGATTGATAATGTGCCAAACCTCGATCAGCACGATACCGAAGACCTCATCGACAGGATTCGCGGCCTGCGCGCTATGGGGGTAGGGGTCTTTATCTCCTGCCGTCCTTCAAATCGTCAGCTGATTCATGGGCTGGGCGATTCGGTTAAGATCAATGCGCAGATGCTTAAGGTGCATGCCTATGAGTATTCGGCGTGGGCATCGGCGTTTTCGATCAGCACATCGCTCGACTTTTATCAGCTCACGCAGGGCGTGCCCGAGCTCGTTTCGGCATTGCAGACGGGTCTGTATGGCCAAGGTGACGTAGCCGGTCTGCTCGAAAACGAGATTGTCAACGTATATGGCGCGGCACTTGCCGATCTGGCTTCGCTCGACAATAATGCGCTGTTTTGCGTGGCATGTCTAATGGTTTTGATGGGCGAGGGCAATATCGCAGAACTCGAGGCCTGTGGGGTGAGGCTGTCGATGGTCGACCAGTCCTATTTTGTGCGCGACTACCCGATCTTTGGCTTGGATCCCGCCGAGCGGAGTTTTACGTGTCTGGGCACGGAGGATAACGGACGCTTGCGCTTGCGTAAGTTGGTGGCCGAGGTCCGCCCCGAACTTGTTCCGAGGGCGGCCCGGATTTTGCTTAAGGCGGGCCGATGCGATGCGGCGATGGGCCTGGCGGACGCCTTTTTGGACCGTGAAGCGGTCCTTGAACTTGCTGGGCAGTATGGGGTCGATCTGGCTCTGACGGGGCACGGGGCCGATATCTGCCGAGCGGCGCTGGGCACGATCGATGCCGACGATCCGGCTCCAGAGCCAACGCCCGCCGAGGCGCTCGGCGTATATCTGGCAGCGGTCAGCGTGTCCAATACAAAGCTCGCCCGCTATATGGCATCGGTCATCGAACGCGGGGGCGAACGGGCGGCCTGCGAAATAGACCCTGTTTCATGGAGGGTGGCCCAGACACTGACGGCTGTTTGCTATGGGGACAACGGGCTTGGGCTTCCTACGAACCTGGCCGTGCCAGAAATCGAGACATCCCACACCGCACTCGATATGTTGTCCGCGCATATCGAGGTCAAGCGATGCCTGACCGAGCGGGGAGATGACGGCGACGTTCTACAGCAGCTCAAAACGAGCAAGGCCTACGACTGCGAGCTCGACATTGCGGGGATTGTTATACGGGCCGATAGCATGCTGGTGGAGCTCTTTGACGGGTCGTTTGCGGGAACCGACGAGCGCGACGACGAGATGACGGTGGTGCGGGAGGCGCTCGACGTACGCGGGCTTAAGGCGATGGCTATCTGGGTGCGCATGGTGTTGGCGGCACGGCGGCTCCTTTCCGGCTTGCCGGTAACCGACGACGTGGCGTTCAACGAGCTCGATCGTTTTGCCGTGCGCATGCGCGACAACCAGATTCAGCTGTTTGGCCTGTTGCTAGAAGGTTGGCAGTCGCTGGCAGAGGGACGGCCGGTTAATGCAAAGTTCCGTGCGGTCCAAGTGCTCAAACTTGCCGAGGAGTCGATTGCGTACATGCGCGATAACGCATTGCTGCTGGAACGCGCGGCATATCTGCGTAACACCTCGATGGTTTCGGTGCGCGAGGAAGCGGAACTACTCGATATAAGCCAGACGCAGGTTGGTGGCGCAGAAGCCTGGATGGTGGCGCTGCATTTGGCCTGTGCGGGCCGAGACAGCGACCTTGCGGCCTGGATGTCCATGAATCGCGCGGGGATTCTAGAGCCATCGTATCGGCTCTTTGCGCGCCTTGCCATGCATTGTCTGGGCGAGCCGGCGGGCAGGATACGCAAGAAGCTTCCCGTGCGCGAGCTGTCGCGGTACTCGCTGCGCGACGATTTGGAAGGGGAGGGCGAGCGCCTGTTCCAGGCCGGCGAGGTTGAAGCCGTTGATACCATCGACCATATCGAGATTCGCATGTTTGGTGCGTTTCGCGCCGAGCGCGACGGGTTTCCCATCACGGATAAAATGTGGCGCCGCAAGAAGGCGGCGACACTTGCCGAGCGGCTTGCACTGGGCATGGATGCGCTCGTCGATCGTGAGACGCTGGCCATGGAGCTGTGGCCCCATGCCGAGTTCAATAGCGCCCGCAACAACCTGTACTCGACGATATCGCGCTTGCGGTCGGCCTTGGGACCGACGCCGGATGGCAAGTCGTGTGTGCTCATCCAAAATGAATGCATCGGACTCAACGGCGACTACGTCAAGACCGATGTACGGCTGTTTGACCAGATAAGCCGCGAGGTTTTGGGAAATCGCACGGGTGCGCGCGGGCCCCATTTAGTTGAGTTGTGCCTTAAGATTGAGCAACTTTATGCCGGACCGCTGTATGTGCCCAATGGCTGTAATCCCACCTACTTTTTGCGCATGCGGCGCATTATGCAGTCAAAGTACATCGATTGCATGATTAAGGGAGCAAATGCCGCTCTAGAAGAAAATGATCTGCAGTCGGCGATTTGGCTGGCGGAGTCGGGGCTTCGGCAGGAAACGGCGCGTGAGGATATGGTGCGCTGCGCCATGCGCGTCTACAGTGCGGCGGGGCGACGGCGCGATATCGTCGAGCTGTACAGCGGGCATATGCACCATCTGAGGGAGCAGGTCAATGGCGTGCCCGAGCCCGAGACGCGGCGTCTATACGAGCGCTTGGTGGAGGGGCGGCTCAATCGCGTGCTGGTCGAGCGATAAAAAACGGGCGCCCGAAGTACTTGGGCACCCGTAAGCTTGCTATGTGTTGGCTCGCCGGATCATTGGCTCTTAGACGAGCTTGATCTTCTCGATATCCTTGCGCGAGGACTCGCGATACAGCGAGAATTTGCGGCCGATAACCTGAACGACGTCGGCGTGGCAGCGCTCGGCGAGCTCCTCGGCGGCCTCGCGGGCGGAAAGGCTGGAGCCATCGAGTACGGAGCACTTAACGAGCTCGTGCTTCTCCAGGTAGGCGACCGTCTGCTCGACGGTGCCCTCATTGACATCGGACTTGCCGATGATGATGGCGGGGTTGAGGTGATGGGCCATGCTGCGAAGCTGCTTGACCTGGGCTCCTGTCAGTGCCATGGGTTCTCGCTTTCTATGTATGGGGCGCCCCACGATGGGGCCTTAATCTACGTGAGCTGTCCCACGATAGCGCAGGAACGGCGTGGTGTGGAGCGCGTTTGCCCAGTTCAAAAAGAATGCGGATGCCGAGTGAGTGGGCGGTGCGGGCTGCGAACAGGCTATGAGCTGGGCGCAGAGACCGGCTCCCATGCAATAAACGCCCAACGAACCTTGCGGACATGATCGAGCATATAGCGCCCCTGCGGCACGCCCTTGGAGCCCGGCTCACCGGCATGGGGATTCTCGATCATGTGCTGGGCGATGTAGTCGCGCAGACGGTCGACCTTATCCTCGTTGCCATGCTCAAGCATGCGGGAGAAGTCTGCCACGCCCGCCTCAAGGCTATCGAAGGTATCGCGACGAGGCGATTCGAAGTATGTAACCTGCGGCAACGCACCCATCTGAATGAGGATGTTGAAGGCGTACACAAAGCCATTACTGCAGGTAACCGAGGCACCGATGGCGTTCATCAGGTGCAGATCATAGCGCGGACTGGAGTTGGCGACCATCGTGACAGCACAACGCCGACGAGCCGTACGGTCAAGCTTGGCAAGCGCACCTTTTAGGTTGTTCGTGGTGACAGAGCGACTGGCAAAGGCAACATCAACCGCTTTCGCGACCGGTCCAACCAAATACCAGTCATCATCCCAAGCAAGCTCAAGCGGCGTAATAAGATCTTCGAGCCCGTAATACTCAATGCCGGCATCAAGCGTGCCCAACATGGCAGGAGAGAAGTCGGCAGCAATCACGGAATGCCCAGCCTGAGCAAGCGGAATAGCAATCGACCCAGCCCCACACCCCATATCAAGCACCGACTCACCAGGCTTCAACGCCAACAGCTTTATAAAATCCCGAGCATAAGGGGCAGTCTCCAAGGGCCGAAAATGCCGAGCCCGCTTATCCCACTCAAAAGAATCATCAGCCCGATGTCGAGCAGCTTGCAAGCGCATCCATTCGCCATTCCAATCCGCAGAAAGCAGCTCAGAACGAATCAAATCATCAGCCACGGGCCATCTCCCTCACAACAAAAAAGCGACTCCTCCCAAAAGAAGAGCCGCAACCAGCATATATCAGAAAGAACCGATCCAACGCCAAACCGCCATACCAGCAAAGTAGGGCAGAAGCGAAGCGACTGCCAAAGGGATAGAACTCAACCGAGGTCCCGTTGTGCGGGAGCCCCGCCGCCGGGCGGCAGACATATAAGGTCGATCGCGAGTTCCGCACGAGCCGGAGAGCACTAAATGTGCTCTCCGTGCGAGTCAGGACTGTCCGAGCAGGCGACCTTATGTGTCTGCCGCCCGGCGGCGGGGCTCCTCGCCCGAACCCCTCAGCTAGTTCTTCAGCGAGTTCAGCGGCGCCGGGAAGCGTCCACCGCGGTGGGCAAGCACGGTGCCGGCGTTGGGGTTCACCGGCATGATGGGCGCACGGCCGAACAAGCCGCCGTACTCGACGCAGTCGCCCACGCCCTTGCCGATAGCAGGAATCACGCGGACGGCCGTGGTCTTGTTATTGATGACGCCGATGGCCATCTCGTCGGCGATGATGCCGGCGATGGTCTCGACTGGAGTGTCGCCGGGGATGGCGATCATGTCCAGGCCGACGGAGCACACGCAGGTCATGGCCTCGAGCTTCTCGAGCGAAAGCGCACCGGCCTCGACGGCGGCGATCATGCCGGCGTCCTCGGACACGGGGATGAAAGCGCCGGAGAGACCGCCCACGCTGGAACTGGCCATGACGCCGCCCTTCTTAACGGCATCGTTGAGCATGGCGAGCGCGCAGGTCGTGCCGGGGCCACCGCAGGTGCCCACGCCGATGATCTCGAGGATGCGCGCGACGGAGTCGCCGATGGCGGGCGTGGGAGCCAGCGACAGGTCGACAATGCCCTTCTCGACACCCAGACGATGGGCGGCCTCGCGGCTCATGAGCTCGCCGGCGCGGGTGATCTTAAAGGCGGTCTGCTTGATTTTCTCGGCAACCTCCATCATCGAGGCGGAGTCGGGGAGCGTCTCCAAGGCAGCAGCCATAACGCCGGGGCCCGAGACGCCAACGTTGATGACGGCGTCGGCCTCGCCACCGCCGTGGACGGCGCCCGCCATAAACGGGGAGTCCTCGACCATGTTGGCAAAGCAGACAAACTTGGAGGCGCCAACGGAATCCTGGTCGGCCGTGAGCTTGGCGGCATCGATGATGGTCTGGGCGGCCATGAGCACAGCGTCCATGTTGATGCCGGCGCGCAGGCTGGCGACGTTGACGCTGGAGCAGACGCGGCTCGTGGTGGCGAGCGCCTGGGGGATGGACTGGATGACGCGGCGGTCGGCGTCGCCGATGCCCTTCTGGACGAGTGCGGAGAAGCCACCCAGGTAGTCGATGCCGAGCGTCTCGGCCGCGCGGTCGAGGGCATGCGCGATGGGGGTGAGGTCCTCATCCTTGCAGCATGCGGCGATCTGCGCCACCGGGGTGACGGAAACGCGCTTGTTGACGATGGGGATACCGTACTCGCGCTCGAGGTTCTCGGCGGTCTCGACCAGATGCTCAGCCGTGTGCGTCACGTGGTCGTAGATCTTCGTGCACATGCGGTCGAGGTTCTCGTCACCGCAACCCATGAGCGAAACACCCATGGTGATGGTCCTGATGTCGAGGTTCTGTTCCTCAACCATGCCGCGGGTTTCCGCGATTTCTGCGGGCGTGATCGCCATCCTTGCGCTCCTATCTGCCAAAACGAGCATAATCTTATCTATTCTAACGTGCCGCACGTGCCAAGTGGCGCATGCGGCACGTTTTGGTGCTCGGTTGTTTCCGTTGTGTTACTGCCCAAAGACCTCTTCGGCGATGCGCGCGCTCTCGGCGGCGTCCTTGGCGTAGTAGTCCGCGCCGATCTGCTTGGCGTATTCGGGGGTGAGTACGGCGCCGCCCACGATGATCTTGACGCCCGGCACCTCGGAATGAAGCAGCTTGATGGTCTCCTCCATGGCGACGACCGTGGTAGTCATAAGCGCCGAGAGGCCGACGAGTTTGATATCGCGCTCCTTGACGGTCTTGAGTACCTCCTGCGGATCGACGTCGCGGCCCAGGTCAAAGACGGTGTAGCCGTAGTTGTCGAGCAGCATTTTGACGATGTTCTTGCCAATATCGTGGATGTCGCCCTTGACGGTGGCCACGCAGATCTTGCCCTTGTCGGCAATCTCGCCGGCGGGCATCAGGCGCTTGATGGTGTCGAAGCCCACGCGTGCGGCTTCGGCCGAGGCCATAAGCTGCGGCAAGAAGAACTTGCCCTGGTCAAAGAGGACGCCAACCTCGTCGAGGGCGGGGATAAAGTGGTTATTGATGAGGTCCATAGCGTCGTGGTCTGTCAGCAGACGCTCGGTCTCGGCAGCGATCTCGCCTTTGCGGCCCGAGACGACCATTCGACGAATCGGGTCGTCGTTGCCGTCAGTGCCGGCGGTGCCAGCAGCAGGCGCGGCATCACTCGATGCGGCCTGAGCCGCTGCCGGGTTGGCGGCGATCTTGTACGGATCGGTCCAGCCGGCATAGCGCTCGATGTATCCGGTCGAGCCCTCGTCTTCAACGCTCAGGACGCGATAGCTGTAGACGGTGTCCATAAAGCGCTTGGAACCCGGGTTCATGATGGGGGCGTCCAGGCCCGCGCCAAAGGCGGCGGCCAAAAAGACCGAACCCAGCAGCGGGCGGGCAGGCAGGCCAAAGCTGATGTTCGACACGCCGAGCGCACATTTGACGCCCAGGCGCTCCTTGCACAGGGACATGGCGCGCAGGATCTGCTCGGCCTGGCGCTGGTTGGTCGAGGCGGTCATGACCAGGCAGTCGATGAGGACGCGGTCCGGGCCGATGCCGTAACGGGCAGCCTCGGCCACGATGTGCTCGGCGATGGCGAAGCGAGCCTCGGCGGTATCGGGGATGCCGCCTTCGTCGAGCGTAAGGCCGACAACGTTGGTGCCGTAGTGGGCGACCAGCGGAAAGATCTCATCCATGATCTGCTGCTTGCCATTGACCGAGTTGATGATGGGCTTGCCGGCGTAGCGGCGCACGGCGGCCTCGACAGCGGCGGGGTCGGTGGAGTCGATCTGCAGCGGCAGGAGCGTGGAGCCCTGGAGCTGTTCGGTCGCCTGTTGGATGATCTTGACCTCGTCGATCTCGGGCAGGCCCACGTTAACGTCCAAGATGTCGGCGCCCTGTTCCTGCTGGCTGATGCCCTGACTCACGACGTAGTCCAGGTCGCCGTTGCGCAGGGCCTGCTGCAGGCGCTTTTTGCCGGTGGGGTTGATGCGCTCGCCGATGACAGCGATCTTGTGGCCATCGCAGGGGAGGTCCACCACGGTCTGGGCGCTTGTGACCGACATGCTGGGCTTGCGGTGGCGCGAACTGGGCGTGTGGTTATCGATAAGCGTGCGCAGCGCTGCCATGTGCGCCGGCGTGGTGCCGCAGCAGCCGCCCACGACGCTCACGCCGTCCTCGATCATGCCGGCGACGGCCTTGGCGTATTCGGGGGCTTGGATATCAAAGACGGTGTTGCCGTCGTCGTCCACATGGGGGAGTCCCGCATTGGCCTGCACCATAACGGGTTTGTCGGTAACGGCGAGCATGCGTGCGGCGAGTCCTCGGAGCTCGGCCGGTCCTTGGCTGCAGTTGATGCCCAAAACGTCGGCGCCGATGGCATCGAGCGTGATGGCGGCAACCTCGGGACTCGTGCCCAGGAAGGTGCGACCGTCTTCCTCAAAGGTCATGGTGGCAAAGACGGGCAGGTCGGAGTTCTCGCGGCAGGCGAGGACGGCCGCCTTGATCTCGGCCAGGTCGGTCATGGTCTCGATAATAAAGAGATCCACGCCCGCATCGACGCCTGCGCGCACTTCCTCGGCAAAGAGGTCGTAGGCCTCGTCGAAGCTCAGGGTACCCAGGGGGCGAAGCAGCGCGCCGATGGGGCCGATATCGCCGGCGACGTAGCGGGCGCCGGCCTCGCGGGCACAGGCGACGGCCGCGGCAAAGACGTCTGCCACGGTGGCGGCACCGTCGAGCTTGTGGGCGTTGGCGCCAAAGGTGTTGGCGGTAATCACGTCGCAGCCGGCCTCGACATATTGACGTTGGATATCAGTGATAACCTGGGGTTCCTCAAAGTTGAGCAGCTCGGGCAGGGCGCCCGCCTTCATACCAGCGGCCTGCAACATGGTGCCCATACCGCCGTCGAACAGCAAGTGCCCCGTGCCCTCGATGGCGGCGCGCAGGCGATCGTCCTTAATGCGCAGATCGTCGATCGTGCGCGTCTTGTACGTGGCACCGTTGCGACGTGCGGCATCAACGGGTGCCGCCAATGCAGTGCCGTCAGAATCATGAGTGATAAGCGGAGTAAACATCGGGGGCTCCTAATGGCTGGAATAGCAGGTGGTGTGGGCGGCGCGGAAGCGGCAGTGTTCGCGCATGCGGCAGATATTGCAGGTGGGGCGGCTCTGGGCGTCGTGGACCTCGCCGTCGAATAGGCCGATCACCGCGGTCACGCTTTTGGTGGGCATGAGCAGGCTGGTGGGTGTGACGGTAAGCCCGATGAGCCGCGTGGCATTGAGCGCATTGACGATCGAGCGCTGGGCCGAGAGCGGGCAGTCGCCATAGCCGGGACTAAAGCGCCAGTTGCCGGCGAGCCCGTGTGTGGCGGCGTCCGTCTTGACCTGCTGGTCCATTTGCTCAACGGCGGCTTCCACGTAAGCGGAGCACGCGGCGTCGAGCACGGCGCCCTCCAGGGGATGTTGGGCTCCCGTGGTGCGCAGGCGACGCTCGGCGTCCATGCCGAGGGTGCACGCCATGAGCGCGGCAAAGCGGGCGTCTTTGAGATGTCGATAGATATCGCGACCGCGCAGCTCAACGTTGGTGCCGACCAGGCGAATGCAAGGTTCTCCCTGCTCGTCCACACCCGTGGCATCGACGGCAAACACGCGGCGCACGCCACGGGGCTCAATGTCCAATTCCAGACGCTCGACCACAAGCTCAATACGCTGCGACAGCTCGGGCTCAATCTGCTGGCCGCCGTAACCCAGATACCGCAGCATCTCGGCACGGTCGACACGGGGATGGTACGCAGCATCGATACGGTAGAGCGCCGGCGACGCAAGGTCGGCCGGCACTTCGACAGCGATTGTATCGATGTGCGGTTTTTCCATTACCCCAGGCGCTCCATAATGGTCGCGGCGATCGCAGGACGGTTCATAGTGTAAAGGTGCAGGCCGTCGGCGCCGTGCTCCTTGAGGTCGCAAAGCTGGCGGGCTGCATAATCTACACCAGCTGCCTGCAGGCTCTCGGGGTCGTTCTCGTACTTGGCGAGAATCTTGATGACGGGGGAGGGCAGCGACGCGCCGCACATAAAGACCATGCGGCTGATCTGCGACTTGCCCATAAACGGCATGATGCCCGCGGTAATGGGCACGGTGATACCGGCCTTGTCGGCAAGCTCGCGGAAGTGGTAGAAGCACTCATTATCAAAGAAGAGCTGCGTCACAAAGAAGCTTGCGCCGGCGTCCTGCTTTTGCTTGAGGTGTTCGACCGAGAGGTTGAGGTCCTCACAGGCAATGTGGCCCTCGGGGTAGGCTGCGGCGCCCACACAAAAGCCGGCGTCGACGAGCTCGGGGATGAGGTCGCGGGCGTAGGCGTAGTCCGAGGCGGGCTTGTCGTCCTCGGTCGCGCCGGCAGGGAGATCGCCACGCAGGGCCAGAATGTTTTCAACGCCGGCGGTGCGATACTCGTCGATCTTGGCGGCGATATCGGCATGCGAGCGGCCCACGCAGGTAAGGTGTGCCACCGAGGGTGTATCGAATTCGCTCGTAATCATATGCGCGATGGGGGCGGTGGTGGCACCGTTGCCCGAGCCGCCGGCCGAGCAGGTGACCGAGACAAAGCTCGGCGAAAGCTTGCACAGATTGCCTGCCACTTCGCGAGCCGTATCGAGGGTAAGCTCGCCCTTGGGCGGGAACATCTCAAACGAAACGGGTGCGGTGCCCTGGGATGCTGCCTGCTTAAAAACCTCGTCGACGCGCATATCGTGCTCCTCTAGATACGTAATAGTGTGATGTGTTGTAAGGATTCTACAGCACCACTGTGTTACGGCGGAGTTTCACTCGCTATTTGGGGATACCAATCAAAGATGCCTTGCTATCGGCATTTCCTATAACAGAGCGGCTAATCTAGGCACGGACTATAAAGACTGGTATCTGATGCAAAATACCAGTTAATAGAGCTCCATCCCAAATTGACTACCCTTAAACCATGGGGAGAGGTCTGCTATTTATACAGTTGATTGGCTGTTGAGGGTGGCAACGCCGCCTCGATAGGGTAACCTCATTGATTGGTTTCGCGACGGCAACATAACGGTAATGTCGCGGAAACACGGCGAGTCTAAGCTATGACTCGTTCGTTAGTAATCAACACCGCTTCTCACGCGGTGCCGATACGAAGGGAGTTCCGTATGGCCGAACTTACTGACCGCTTCGGGACCATGGTGTTCTCTGAGGAAGTCATGAAGGACTACCTCCCCAAGGACATTTGGAAGCGCCTTGCTGCAACCCTCGAGGGCGGTGAGCCGCTCGACCTGGATGTGGCCAACGCCGTTGCCCATGCCATGAAGGTCTGGGCCATCTCCAAGGGCGCGACGCACTACGCGCACTGGTTCCAGCCTCTTTCGGGCATTACTTCCGAGAAGCACGACAGCTTCTTGGAGCCCAACCACGACGGCACCGCCATTACCAAGTTTACGGGCAAGAACCTCATCCAGGGCGAGCCCGATGCCTCCAGCTTCCCCAACGGCGGCCTGCGTGCCACCTTCGAGGCCCGTGGCTACACCGCTTGGGATCCCACCAGCCCCGCCTTTATCAAGGACGATGTCCTGTGCATCCCCACGGCTTTCTGCTCCTACACGGGCGAGGCCCTGGACAAGAAGACCCCGCTGCTGCGCTCCATGACCGCGCTCTCGCGTGAGTCTAAGCGCGTTTTGGCGCTGTTTGGCAAGACCCCCAAGAAGGTCGTTCCTTCCGTGGGCGACGAGCAGGAGTACTTCCTGATCAAGAAGGACGCCTATCGCAAGCGCAAGGACCTGGTCATCACCGGTCGCACCCTCTTTGGTGCTGCTCCCTGCAAGGGCCAGGAGCTCGAGGAGCACTACTTTGGCGCTATCCGCCCCACCGTCTCGGCCTATATGAAGGACCTGGACGATGAGCTGTGGGCGCTTGGCATTCCCGCCAAGACCAAGCACAACGAGGTCGCTCCCTGCCAGCATGAGCTCGCCCCTGTCTATGGCGAGGTCAACGAGGCCATCGACCAGAATCTGGTCATGATGGAGAAGATGAAGCTCATCGCCTCCCGCCACGACTTGGTCTGCCTACTGCACGAGAAGCCCTTCGAGGGCATTAACGGTTCGGGCAAGCACAACAACTGGTCGCTTGGCACCGAGTCCGAGAATCTGCTCGATCCGGGCGACACCCCGCTCGACAACCTGCAGTTCATCGTCTTCCTCACCGCGGTGATTGAGGCCGTCGATAACTATCAGGAGCTCCTGCGTGCCTCCGTTGCCTCGGCCGGCAACGATCATCGTCTGGGCGCCAACGAGGCTCCTCCGGCGATTATGTCCATCTTCCTGGGCGACCAGCTTACCGAGGTTGTCGAGAAGATCATCGATGGCAAGGCTTCCGTCCATGCCACGCGCGGCGTGCTCGACCTGGGCGCCGATACCCTGCCCAAGCTGATGCAGGACAACACCGACCGCAACCGCACCTCCCCGTTCGCCTTTACCGGCAACAAGTTCGAGTTCCGTGCCTGCGGCTCCGAGCAGAACGTCTCCGACTCCAATCTGGTGCTCGATGCTGCCGTGGCCAAATCGCTCAAGTCCTTCGCCGACGCACTCGAGGGTACGCCCGAGGATAAGTTCCAGGACGCCGCGCTCGAGTACTGCAAGAAGGTCCTGACTGACCACCAGCGCATCCTGTTCTCCGGCGACGGCTACTCCGACGAGTGGCCCGTTGAGGCCGAGAAGCGCGGCCTTGCCAACAACAAGACCACGGCCGATGCCCTGCCCGCCTTTGTTTCCGATAAGGCTATCGCGCTCTTCGAGGAGACGGGTGTCCTGACCAAGGCCGAGGCTCAGTGCCGCTACGACTGCAAGCTCGAGAAGTACAACAAGCTCATGAACATCGAGGCTACCACGATGGTTCGCGAGGCGCGTCGTACCTATCGCCCGGTCATTACCGCCTATGCCACCAAGGTCGCTAAGGGCCTTGAGACTATTCGCGCCGCCGGCGCCGAGGCCGCCATGCAGTGCGAGCAGAATACGCTCAACAAGCTCTGCAACGGTATCACTGCCATCAACGACTCCATTAAGGCGCTCGACGCCGTGCATCAGAAGGCCGAGGCCCTCGATGGCCAGGAGCAGGCCAATGTGTATGCACACGAGGTCGTTCCCGCTATGGATACGCTGCGCGCCGCCGTGGATGCCATGGAGGAGATCGTGGCCGCCGACTACTGGCCGGTTCCGACCTACGACGACATTCTGTTCTATGTGTAGAACGTAACTGACATATCGTCACGGTATTGAGCCGGGGTCCGCATCATGCGGGCCCCGGTTTTTGTTTGCGAAGGGCGCTTTGAAGCCCGTTTTGCCGCCGATATGGGTAGCGCGCAGAGATGTGGTGTAAGAGGCGGGGCATGCCCCGCCTCCGCCCTTTCTTGAAAGGGAGGGGACACCGCCTAGAATTCGTCGTTGGAGTAATGAAGGT
>CAUEQX010000021.1 GCA_959020035.1 uncultured Collinsella sp.
GCCGGTGCCTATCTTTTGGCGCTCGGTATCGGCCTTGCCTTTAGCCTCATCTTTTTTGTTAGTTTTCGAGCACTCATCTTGGTCTATGACCTTAAGACTCCGGGCCGCGAGGATCATGTTGCCAATCGCGCGGCAATCGATTGTTTAACGGGAAGCGACTTTGCCAAAGAGCAATCCCCCAATGACGAGGTCGATAGTCGATCCGATCAAGATCACGTCCTCGCTGAGCGGGTAATTCAGCTTTTAGGTGGCGTTGGCAATATCGTGGGCGCAACCAACTGCGCCACGCGCCTGCGCGTCGAGGTCGCAGACCCTTCCATCGTTGCAGATAACGCGTCGTTTGTCGCGGTGGGCGCCAAGGGCCTCATCATTACGGGCAAGACCGCCCAGGTGGTCATCGGCATCTCCGTTCCCCGCGTTAAAGAGCATTTTGACCAGATCATGGGCCTCGAGCCGGAATTTGTGCCCACCACCTCGGCCTCCCCTGCCGCCAGCGCAGCCCATAAGCGCGGCGATATTTGCTTCTTCGATATCGACGGAACGCTCGCCTGGCAAGACCCCAGGCTCGCCCAAGACCTTCCCGAAGACGAGCGGGACCTCTCCCCCTATCCCAACGAGGCGGTTTCGCAGGCAATCCGCGAGTTTGTCGCCAACGGCAACATGGCCTTTATCTGCACGGGACGTACCCTCAGCTGCATCCACCCCAAACTTCTTGAGCTGCCTTGGACCGGCATCGTCTGTCTTGCGGGCGGTTACGCCGAGATCAACGGACACGCAATTCGCGATCTGTCGATGACGCCCAGCATGCTGCAGCATCTTGCCCCCTATCTTGAGCAATCGGGCGAGGTCATCCGCTTTGAGGGCCTCAACGGCGTCGTGCGCATGAGTGCCGATGCCCCCGATGCCCCCGGATACGCGCGCACCCTGGGCGACGCAGTCACGCAGCTGCAACATTACAGTGTCTACAAGATCTTGATGTCTACATCGCTCGCCAACCACATCGCTCAAGATAAGGCACTTGAGCCGCTGCTGTGCTTTAACGAGCTCGAACTCGAGGTAACCGAAATCTCGCCCCGCGAATGCACGAAGCGCGGGGGCATCCAGTCTGTACTCGACGCCCTCGATCCCCACCACGGAACCGTATACGGCATCGGCGACGCCAGCAATGACGTCTCGCTGATGAACGCCGTCGATGTCGGTATCGCCATGGGCAATGCGCCGAACTATCTCAAAAAGCGCGCCGACTACATCACCGACTCGGTCGACAAAGATGGCGTCGTCAAGGCGCTCGAGCACTTTAGGCTTATATAAGCAGCCGGCACGCGCACGCGTCCCGTTTCTCCAAATCGCCAAAACAGACGCGCCGGCAACTCCAATGTGGCAATATGGTATCTGCACACCGCAACGATGTAACCCAAGAAAGAATGCGAGAACCCGTGTCCAGTCCGTTTACCAGCTTTTTAGCCCAGCACTTTGACCAGATTAACGACTATCTGGCCACGTTCTTTGACGGACAGGCGACCTCTGCCGATATCGAGCGCTACCTGTACGCGCCGCTCTCGGCTTTTACGGCCAACGCCGGCAAGCGCCACCGCCCGCTTATCTGTATGCTCGCCGCAACCGCAGTGGGCGGTAGCTTTGAGAGCGCCCGCAGCGCCGCGGCAGCTATCGAGCATTTCCAGTCGGGCGCACTGATCCACGACGACATCGCCGACAACGGACAGCTTCGTCGAGGCAAGCCCTGTATGCACCTTACCGAGGGCACGGGCCTTGCCATCAATTGTGGCGACCTGGCGCTCACCATGGTCACCAAGACGGTTCTCGACGACCCCACGCTGGAGTCCGACGTGAAGCTGCGTGTGCTCCACGAGCTTACCGAGATGATCGTCCGCACCATCGAGGGTCAAGCGCTCGACCTGGGTTGGGTCCGTGACGGGCGCTTTGATATCTCGGTTGATGACTACCTGGACATGGCGACGCACAAGACCGCGTTTTACAGCGGAGCCACGCCGCTTGCCGCCGGAGCCATTATCGGCGGCGGCAGCGATGAGCAAATCGAAGCGCTGCGCGCCTTTGGCCTGCATACGGGCCTTGCCTTTCAGATTCAGGACGACCTGCTCAACCTTGTCGGCACTAAGGAAGCCGCCAACAAGGACTTCCGCACCGACATCACCGAGGGCAAGCGCACGCTTGTCGCCGTACACGCCCTCTCTGATGAGCGCCACCACGACGAGGTCGAGGCGATTCTTTCCTCGGGCACCGATGATCCCGCGCAGCTCGCACGCGCCGTGGAGATCTTCCAGGAGACCGGCTCCATCGATTACGCCCACACTTACGCGCTCGACCTGACCGCTAAGGCCAAAGCGGCCATCGAGAACGTTGAGCTTGATCCGCACGCACGCGAGCTGTTCCTCTCCATGGCAGATTTCTTTGTGGAGCGCCTTAACTAACGGGGGTTATAAAACCTGTCAGCAGCGTATTTAGGCACAACTTGCTACACTGTTGAGTGCATGTTTATGCATCCCTTTGCGTTGTCTATCCGACAGACGCTCAAATAGTACGAATGGTACGCCGAAAGGGGTTCGTTCATGGAACCTATTACAACGGGCATGCAAGGAGCAGCCGTCGAGGACGTGCAGTCTCGTCTCCTGCAGCTCGGCTACACGATTGATGCCGCCGAAGTCACCGACAAGTACTTTGGAGCCACCACTGAGCAGGCCGTCAGCACCTTCAGGCTCGACAGCGGCCTTGCTGCCGGTCATGCCGTCGATATCCCCTGCTGGAGCGCCCTTGTAGACGCTTCGTATAAGCTGGGCGACCGCACTCTCTATCTGCGCATGCCCAATTTCCATGGCGCCGATGTGCAGGCCCTGCAGCGCGCTCTCAACGTTTTGGGCTTTGCCTGTGGCGAAGACGACGGCTACTTTGGTCCGCATACCGAGGCCGCCCTGCAGCAGTTCCAGGAAAATGTCGGCCTGTTTGCCGACGGCATGGCCTTCCAGGACACCTACGCCTACATCAACCGCCTGCACCATGTGTGGGAGGGCAAGCCCTCGGTCACCGAAGCCGAGTCCCGCATCGGTTTTGCTCGCGCCGCCAACGTGCTCGAGCGCTTCCAGATTGCCGTCATCGGTGAGGACCCCATCGCGCGCAGCGTTGCATCGCGCATGTGGAACATCGCCACGGCGACGACCGATAGTAGCGGCATGATGCTTTGCGATTCCGAGGTTCCGACCGACGTGGACCTGGTACTCGAAATTGCAAGCGATGAGCTGCCCGCAGATGCAGCGCCGCGCGCCACGATCGCCCTCGCCGAGTGCCATAACCTGGCCCAGCGCATCCGCACTGCCAATGTCGCCGCGCAGCAGAAGCCGGCACGCATTCGCATTGAGCTCACGGGCATGACGCGCTACAACGGCACCTTCACGGCCAGCGACGCGCAGACACTCGCCGTACGCCTGCTCGATGGCGTTTGCGATGCCCTCGCAGATTAGGTAAACTAAACGAGTTGCTTTTGGGCAACACCACACATTGGGACGTAGTTCAACGGTAGAACTCCGGTTTTTGGTGCCGGCTGTTGGGGGTTCGAATCCCTCCGTCCCAGCCATTAAAATTGAGCGCCCTGAGCCCATAACGGCCCAGGGCGCTTTCTTGTGGGCAAGCAGAGGGATTCGAACCCGCAAGGGTGCGGAGCTGAGGAAACGCGAAGCGTTTTCCAGCGCAGCACGCAAGGAGCGAAGCGACGCAGCGGAGCGCGGCCGCCGACCAGGCGGACGCGGAATCCCTCCGTCCCATACCAGCAACGGGCTCCCCACATCTCGACTTACCAGCCAAACCGGCACTTAGGGACGTTCCTAAAGCGCCGGTCATCAACATGGTGCCGTGCGGCCCCGGCGGGCCGGCGTAGCATTACAGACCAAGCGACCATTTCCATGCGGGAATAACCTCGATGACGCCATGCTCCGTTTTGATCTGGGTCGCCTCGCGCAGCGTGATGATATTGGCATCCTTGATACCGGTTTTTACCATAGCAACCTCAAGGGAACCAACTTCACGCCTGCGCGTTTTCTCTGCCGTCATATCGACTGTCACCTGGTAAAGCGCGTATGGTTCCGATGCCAAAGCGTCGCCGACCAAGAAATCAACTTTTTCTCGTGCTTGCGTTGGAGCCGTAAATGAAGTCACCGTTTCCAACCGGCCGTTTGCCGTACGGCGCATGAGTTCAGCATAAATCGCAGTCTCCAAACGCTTTCCTATATCCTGCTGATTAGCACGCGATGTTGCATATGCCATCCCCTGGTCGACGGCATAGACCTTGTCTGTTGTCGTTGTCTTAGGAGCCAAAGAAGTTGAATACTCCGGAAGTAATCCAATGAGATGAGCCTGCTGGAATAAACGAACGAGTTCGTTTATTTTTTCCCATGACGCTCGATATCCGACAGACTTTAAGGCTTCCAACAAACTGTTAACCGAAAGGTCGCAACCCGTGTTTCGAAGGCAGAAGAGCCCTACTTGGTTGGCAAGAGCGATATCCGTGCGCCCGCTCCGCTCGAGAATGTCTCGTGCAACAACATCTCGCAAATAGGCTTGAAGCATCTGAATACGCGAACCGGCATCAAGCTCCTGAACCCCAGGAAAGCCACCCTCTATGAGATAACGGTCATATGCCGATTCCAGATCAGTTCGCCGCTGCGGAGAAACAGCTGGAGCCCCAGCACTAGTAGACATATCCGGCGTTTCAATGTGATGAAACGCACAATACTCGCGGAATGAAAGCGGATGCATAGCGTGCTCTTGCGAGCGACCGCGAAACTGTGTCGCTATTTCATCGGCAGATAGTTTTGAGGACGATCCGGTGATAACAAGCGTTACGCTCTCGTGCTCCGCCAAACGCTGACAAACGCCCTGCCAGCCATCGGTCTCCTGCACCTCATCCAGAAAGAGATAACAGCCTTTCGTTCGCGCTGAGGGAACCTGCCGCCAATACTCTTCCAAAATGTCGCTCATGAGCGTGTCCGGCGCCGGTCGAAGACGGTCATCAGCAAAATTGAAATAGAAGATACGCTCGGCATCGACACCGCGATCGATAAGGCGACGAATCCATTGAAACGCATAGAACGTTTTGCCGCAGCGCCTGATACCCGTGATGATATGGACAAGATTGAACGGCTTTGGCTCAGGAAGATCACTGATGGCATCGTCTCGATGCACGACGTGAGGAATCTCAAAGGAACGGGCCTCGGCAACAATCTCTGCAATACCCAACGCTGTAGGCGCCATAATGCTCTCCTTTCAACATCTTGAGTATATAACTTCTCGTCCTACAAGAGAAGTTTCAGCTACAACTTCTCGTCCTACACTAGAAGTTTGAGGTAGATTTTCAGGCATGTCCCAAAAATCTACCTCCAAAAGATAGGCGCCCCAGGCCCGTTAGGACCAAGAGCGCCTTACATCTAGAAATCATCAGCCCAGTTCCGAAAAGCGAGCCGCTTGCGACAACCAAGTAGCCACAGGCCCCGGGAGAGCGGGGGCACCGGCTTAGGTTTATCGCGAGTTCCGCACGAACAGGAGGCCACTAGCCCCGATGTTTTGGACGTGACAGCGAGAGGGGCCCTGGCATGGCAAGGTGACGTGAAACAAGGCGGCGCCGACCTTCTGGTCGCGCCGCCGAAGTTGAACGTCAGATTGCCGTGCCAGGGCCCCTCGCAGCGTCGAGAGGACCGCCGTTCGGTAGAACGGCGGAACTAATTGTTCAGCATGCGGTCGAAGCTTCCCGAGTCGCCATCCCGATAGTCGGCGGTCATCAGAATCTCCTGTGGAATGCGTCCGCCCTCGCGCAGCACGTTGCGGAACTGCACGCGCGTGACCATGGGCAGATCCTTGATCGTCGCCGCCAGGTTCTGCGGCACACCCTGGTTGGCAGCTGCGGGTTCGCACTCTCCGCCGGCCTTCACGCGACGCTTGTGCTCGGCAAGCATGGCGCGATACATACCGGCATGCAGGCGAATCTCTACCACATTGGCGTTACGGGTCTGCTCGACAATGCGCGCACCCTCTCGGTCGATGTCGCCCACGTAGTAGACATAGTTAAAGCGATAGCCGATCTCGGCCAGATAATCATCCAGTGCGTGCGAAACGCTCGCCTTGCAGCCACCGCCAAAGATCACGCCGCCCACCTTGGTGCCAAAAAGCTTGGCGTGCTTGCGGCCGCGCAGGAGCTTGACGATTTCGTCATAGGTGTCTAGGTTCTCGACCATAATGAACGGCTTGTCGGCGCCCAGCGTAAAGAAACCCGTAAAGTGCACGGGACGGTTGGGGGCGACCTTAATCGCCTGCATGCTGATACCTTTTTCGGTCATACGCCGAATCAGGCGCTCGCCGTGCTTGCCGTCAAAGGCCTTCTCATCGTTAAAAATCTGGTAGGCGCGCTGGCGACGCGAAGCGACCGGCGTGTCGGCACCGCGATTCTGCTCAATCCAAGCCTGGATGATCGCAATTTCCTCGGCAATCTTGCGGTTGGACATCTCGTTGTGCTGAGTGCGCTGCGGAGCCTTTTTGCCGTCCTTGCCCTCGACCTTAACAATTTGAGTCTGCTGCTCCTTGATCTTAGAGAGCGCCGTGGGCGTAGGGACAACTTTGAGCAGCTGCCTGCCTAAAACGCGGGCAAGGGCAAACGCCGAGACCTCGCCGTGAACGGCCGACTTGGGCTGCTGGGCAGCAGTATCTGCTGCGGCAGACTCCAGCTTCTTCTGAGACTTGCGCTTAGAATCGCCTTGGGAATTGCGCTCGCGCTTCGGCATAGACGCCTGCTTCTGCGGACGATCGGACTTACTCTCCTTCGCCCGCTGGCGCTTAGGCTGCCCCGAAGAAACCTCGACCTTCGCATCCTCGTCCTGCGGCGTGGTCTTCTCGGCTGCAGTCTCGGCATGGGAACTGCGGCCCCCACGATGGCGACGGCGGCGAGGCTTGCTCGAAGCACCCTCCCCCGTCTGTTCAACCGCAGGTTGCTGGCCCTGGGTCTCCGTATCGGACGCAGTCTGCTCATCAACAGGCTTCTGTTCACGAACTCCCGACTCGGCAGGCTTCACGGCCTTCTCGGCCCGCACCTCCGGAACCTGATTAACCTTCTCCTGGCGCTTTACGGGGTACGCGCGACCTGCAAAGCCGCGACCGGGACGACACGAGTCTGAGGCCTTCTTGGCCGGCTTCTCAGAATCGTCCGCAACTTCGGCAGTCTCTTCGGCCTCGCGCACAACATCCTGCTGCTCGGCCCTAAAATGCGCACCGCGGCGACGCTTGGGTTCCTGAGGCTCAGCGGACTTTTGCTCTTTCACAGACTCCTGCGGCTCGGAGACGGGCTCGTTCTCGACAACCTCGGTAACGGCCCCATCCTTTTGAGCAACGGCGCGACGGAAGCGCTCCTGCTGGGCGCGGCGCTGCGCATCGCGCTTGCCACCCCCACCAAAACCGCCGCGTCCTGCCTTGGCCGTAAAGGCACGCACGACGTTCTCATCGAGCAACTCATCGGTATCGACATGCTCGCGCGGAGCAACTTCTTCCACAGCAGGCACGTCAGCAGAATCCTCGACGACAAAGTCTTCGACGGACTCGGTAGGTTGTTCCTGGACATCGCTGATCTCGGCATTGATGGTATAGAACGCCGGGCGCCCGTTAATGCCGCTACCCTCGATCTTTGTCACGATTTTTGCCGCGATAAGCTCATCGCGCATCGCCTTGGTGTCACATTCCTTATCGACGGAGCGGAAAATCTGCGCCAGCGCACTCGACTTAATCTTGAGCGCCTTGCGGCAGAGCAGGTCGTAGGCAACCAGCTTGGCACGCTCGGCAGAAAGCGACGTCTGGCTGCTCAGACGTTCAGCCAGGGCATCGACATTATTTTGGTTATCGGAATATACCGTCTTGGCCACGGGGCCCCTTTCATATGTACACATATACGTTTATATGGTACAACGCACGCCCTTATCCACGCAAAACATCTGCGAGAACACTCGAGCGTCACCAGCTTTTGCATGAAAAAAGGACCGAGCCCGCGAAGTCGCGGACCCGGTCTTTCCGAGTCATATAGATGTGACGCTCAACTCGTCAGGCCGATTAGGCCTTGGCGGCCTCGGCGTCGGCGGGAGCCTCGGCAGCAGCAGTGCGGCCATACTCGGCCTTGCCCATCTCGGACCACTCGGGCTCCTCGTCGGGCATGGAACCGGCCTCCTTGCCGAAGAACTCCTTGAGGCAGTTGACGGCAACGATAAGGCCCAGGACCATCAGCAGGACGGCGAAGACGAGCTGCAGGCCCTTGGTGGCGGCGACGGAGACAGCAGCCGTGGTGGCGGTAGCCGGGATGGTGCCGAAGAAGCCGTAGGCCTGGACGGCGGTCATGCAGCCCATGGCGCTCTGGACCAGCGAGGTGAAGGTGCAGCAGAGCAGGAAGACGACGGGCACGTAGAGCATCCAACCCTTGCGGCCGGTGCACTTGCAGAACACGGCGAGGGTGATCATGGTCATACCGCCGAGCAGCTGGTTAGAAGCACCAAAGAGCGGCCAGATGTTGGCATAGCCGCCAAAGGCGAGGGCGAGACCAGGAAGCAGGGTAACGACCGTGGCGAACCAGGGATTGCCGAGGACCTTCATGTAGCCGGCCTTGGACTCGATGGCTAGGGCGTCGTTGGTCTGGGCAAAGAACTCGGAGAACGAGGTACGAGCGATGCGGGCGACGGCATCGAGCGAGGTCAGGGCCAGAGCAGAAACGTTCATAGTCATGAAGACGGTTGCGAGCGTGCCGTCAACGCCGAAAGCCTGCATACCGCGGGAGATGCCGGCGGCGAAGATCTGGAACGGGGTGGAAGCGACGCCGGCGTTAAGGGCGCCGGTACCGGCGGTGTTCATGTCGGAGAACATGATGCCGGCGACGATGATGGCAAGGATGCCGACGAAGGACTCGACGATCATGGCGCCGTAACCGACCTTGACGGCGTCCTGCTCCTTCTCGACCTGCTTGGAGGAGGTGCCGGAAGAAACGAGGCTGTGGAAACCGGAGAGAGCACCGCAAGCGACGGAGACGAACAGGACCGGGAACATCATGCCGGAAGCAGTGGAGAAGCCGGTGAAGACCGGAGCGGTGATAGTGGCCTGACCGTTGACGCCCAGGACGACGATGCCGAGGACAGCGCAGACGATCATGACGATCATCATGATGGAAGTGAGGTAGTCACGCGGGGTCTTGAGCATCTGGATGGGCATAGCGCCAGCGAAGACCAGGTAGACCATGACGACGGCGAACCACTGGAACTTGTCCAGGTAGACCGGGAACTGCATACCGACGGCGAACATGAGAACCATGAGGACCACGCCGGTGACGAACTCGGCAGCGCCGGTGAGGTTGAACTTCTTCTGGGCCCAACCAAAGGCGATAGCGACGAAGGTGAACAGGATGGAGATGGTACCAGCGCAGCCGGCGGCATAGGACTTGGTGAAGTCGATGGCACCGGTAGCAGCACCAGAAGCGTCAACGGCCGGGGTGAACATGAACGTCTTGCAGACCATGTCGGTGAAAGCGGCGATGACGATGATGCAGAACAGCCAGCAGAACAGCAGGAACAGGCGACGGCCGGTCTTGCCGATGTACTTCTCGATGAGCTGGGCCAGGGACTTGCCGTTGTTCTTCATCGAGGCGTACAGGGCGCCAAAGTCGTGGACGGCGCCAAAGAAGATGCCGCCGACGAGGACCCAGAGCACGACGGGAAGCCAGCCGAAGGCCATGGCGACGATCGTACCCGTGACAGGGCCGGCACCGCAGATCGAGCTGAACTGGTGCGAGAACGCGGTAAAGGCGGAGACGGGCGAGAAGCTGTTGCCGTCCTTCATGCGCTTGGCCGGCGTGAGGGCCTCTTTGTCAACGCCCCACTTGTTGGCCAGCCATCGGCCATAGCCCAGATAGCCGCAAGCGAGCACCGCCGCGGCCACAACCATGAGCAAAACTCCGTTCATTACATTTCCTCCTCTAAAAAGAACTTCCCAGACATAAAAAATGAGGGCCGTCGGTTGCGCTCGACGGCCCTCATCTTCATCAGCCGCCCGTTATCGTACGGGCTAGCTGTATGTGCTAACCCGCATCAGATAATTACTACGCTGATAATGTTTAGCTGATGCGTGAACATGTCTAAGAAATCCTCTTCAATCATGATGTGAACGATCCGTGCGTGTTCACATCCCCCAGTGGTTGAAAAGGAGTATGAAACTTTAGTTACCTAAAGTCAACGCAAATTTGTAATGAGTTTTCAACTTTTTTGGATTTCTCGGTATAAAACGCCACTGACCTCGGACTTTACCCCACGACAGTTTTTGCATGAGAGATGCCCCTGAGAGCCGTGGGAGCCGGGCGGAGGGGCCGGATATAAGGTTTATCGCGAGTTCCGCACGCAAAGAAGGCCACTTAATGTGGCCTTAGTCTTGCGCAGGACTGTAAAGCAGGAAACCTTATATCCGGCCCCTCCGTCCGGGGACCGCGCCGCACCAGCTACAGCGTCATGTTTGGATCGGCGTCGACATCGAACGGCGAGATTTCGCCTCGGTCGAATTTACGGCGAGCGACCTCCGCGATCATGGCGGCGTTATCGGTACAGGCAGACAAGGGCGGCACCGTTACGCGAATCCCCTGACGCCCAAGCTTCTTGATCATCATCTCGCGCAGATGCGGGTTGGCCGAGACGCCGCCACCGATGCAGTATTCCTTGCATCCGGTAGCGTGCAGTGCGTTTTTGGCCTTCTTGTACTGCACGTCAAAGACAGCTGCCTCAAACGAAGCTGCCAGATCGGGCAGGTGAATCGTGCGCCCGGCCTTGGTCTCCTGTTCAATGTAGAGCGTCACAGCGGTTTTAAGGCCCGAAAGCGAGAAGCGATAGTCTCCCCTGCTGTTAAGCGCACGGGGGAAATCGATCGCCTTGGGGTTGCCCGTCTCGGCCAGCTTGGAAATGATGGGGCCACCGGGATAGCCCAGACCCAACGCCTTGGCTACCTTGTCGAAGGCCTCGCCCACAGCGTCGTCGAGCGTCTCACCGAGCACCTCGTAGTCGCCCCACGCCTTCACGTGCACGAGCATGGTGTGCCCACCCGAGACAAGCGTGAAGATAAACGGCGGTTTGAGGTCGGGTTGCGCCAGCAGGTTGGCAAACAGATGCCCCTCCAGATGGTTGACGCATACGAGCGGCTTACCGGCAGCGTAGGCAAAGCCTTTGGCAAAGGCAACGCCCACCACGAGGGCGCCCACCAGGCCCGGACCCTGTGTCACGCCCACGGCGGCAAGCTCGCTGGGAGCAATGGCTCCACCCTCAAGACCAAGCGATGCTGCGGCATCCTCGAGCGCCGCATCCACGACACTCACAATCACCTCAACGTGTTTGCGCGAGGCGATCTCGGGCACCACGCCGCCAAAGCGGGCATGAAAATCAATCTGTGTCGACACCTGGTTGGCCAGCATATTGCCATCCGCATCGATAATCGCCACGGCCGTCTCGTCGCAGGAACTCTCGATAGCGAGCACTAGGCGGCGGCGTTCAATTTCGGCACGCTCCCCCTCGGAGCGCCCGGGCGCAGGCAGCGGCCATACGCGCTGCTCTGCCGCCGTCGGCTCGGGCGAAGCATTGTCGACCGGAAGCACGAGGGGCAGCGGAGCCGTCATGACGATGGCATCCTTGCCGGCACCATAGTAGCCGCGGCGACGGCCAGCCTCGGTAAAGCCCAGGGCGGCATAGAGTGCAATTGCGCCCTCGTTGCCGTCCTCAACCTCAAGCGAAGCCGTGGTGCAGCCGAGCATCTGCGCGTCATAGCTCACGTGCGACAGAAGCTTGCGGGCGATACCCTCACGGCGATGAGTCGGATCGACGGCAACGTCCATAATCTGCACGTCCCCGTCGACGACCATGCCGCCGGCAAGACCCAGCAACTGACCGTCGTCGTGCGCCACCCACCAGCTACGCGGAGCGGCAACGTCCTCGCCCAGCTCGGACAAGAACATGCCCGGCGTCCACGCCTCGTGTCCGGCGCCTTCAAAGCAGGCGGTCTCCAGTGCGCTCGCGCCCTCGGCATCCGCCGCGCCCATGGGGCGGAATTGCAGATGACGCCCAGCGAGCTCGTCGGCAACACCTGTCACCTCACTCTGCGCGCTCTCGGCAAGGCCCAGGCGCTTGCGCTCGTTTTCCTCGGCGTCCGAAAGGCGCGTGTAGATCGGCAAGACGCGAGCGGGATCGCCATCGCCTGCGGCGTGCGCCATCAGCAGGCCCTCGCCCGAGGGCCACCACAGGCCTCGCTCCACGCAGCGTGCCGTCTCGTCCTCACCCAGCAGCTTGCCATAACGCACGAGACCGTCACCAGTTAGCTGAACCTGATCCCAGCCCGCGGTCTGACGCCACTCATCAAGCGCCACGGCGGCCTTGACCACGCGCTCGCGCTGAAACAGACGCTCGGGACCCTCATCGATCAGCATATACAGCGCCGGATATACCTCACCGCGCATAGCATCGGCCAAGATACCAAGCTTGCCGCGCACGCCAGCCTTCCACGCCGTCCAAGCGCAAGCGTCGAGCGTCGACACGCCCAGCAGCGGAACATTGGCACCGCGCGCGAGGCCCTTGGCAGTGGAGATGCCGATGCGCACACCCGTAAACGACCCCGGGCCGCGGCCGACCACGTAGCAACCAACATCGCTGCGATCCAGACCGGCTTGAGCCAGCACGCCATCAACGGTATTCACGAGCTCAACGTTGGCGTGACGGCGACACATGTGGTCGCCACTCACGAGCTTCGTCTCGCCCGTCTGCTCATCAATCCAGCTTGCCGCGCAGGCAAGCATGTCGGTCGAAGTATCGAGCGCCACCACCAGCGCGTTGTCGTTATGCAAGCTCATCTTGTACAGCCTTATCAATCAAATGGGAAAGCTCCATTGCGCGGTCACCGTGCGCCTCGAGCGTTATCGTTCGCACATCGCTGTCGCCCTCATCACGCTTGAGCGTCACCGAAAGATACTCATCCGTCAGCTCGTCCTGGAATTGTTCGCCCCATTCCAGCAGGCAAGCACCCTCGTAGCCCAGCACATCGAAAATGCCCGTATCCTCGAGCTCGTAGGCATGCTCCAGGCGGTATAGATCAAAGTGAAACAGCGGAATACGACCTTGATCGTGAACGGCCATGAGCGCAAACGTAGGACTCGTAACCATATGCCCATCGCCCAGCCCGCGCGAGACGCCCTTGGTAAAGTGAGTTTTGCCCACTCCCAGGCCACCGGTCAGGATGAGCACATCGCCGTCCTCAAGGCACGGTGCAATTAGCTCGCCAAAGTACTCCGTATCGGCAGCGCAAGTCGTTTTGTAAGTACCTACCCCCAGGCGCTCCAGGGACATATATGCTCCTTATTATTCCGAGGCGTCCTCTGGTGCGGGATGTCGCTCCAGATAATCGCCCAGCATCTTAAAGTCTTCCTCCAGCAGCTCCTGCCACGCCGGATTGCGCAGCGCTGCTGCCGGATGGAACGTGGGCATTACTACAAAATGCCCCATCTGGTGGAACCTGCCGCGCAGCTTAGTAATGCCAATCTCGGTCTTAAGCACAAAGTGCGTCGCGGGGTTGCCGAGCGTCACGATAATATCGGGCCAGATGCTTCGAATCTGCTCACGCAAAAACGGCGAGCAAGCCAGCACTTCCTCGGGACGTGGATTGCGGTTTCCCGGCGGGCGGCACTTAAGCACGTTGGCAATGTAGACGTCTTCGCGTTTGAGGCCCGCCAGCGACAAAATGCCGTTGAGGTCCTCGCCTGCCGCCCCCACAAAGGGCTCGCCCTGCAAATCCTCATTGCGGCCCGGCGCCTCACCAATAAACATCACGCGAGCGCGGGGGCTTCCCACGCCAAACACGATATTGTGACGCGACTGGTAGAGCTGGCAGAGGTGGCAATCGCCCAGAACGGCCTCAATTTCCTCGAGTGCGACCTCACGTGGTGCCTGATGGGTATGGCCGGGGATGTGCATGACGCCCATAGCGGCTCCTACACGTAGACCTTGTCGAGACGCATGCCAAAGCCGCAGGCGACCTCGTAGTTAATCGTTCCGCGCAGTCGGGCCATCTCGTCCATAGTGATCTCGGCATCGCCATCGCGGCCGACAATGATCATCTCGTCACCATACTCGGCCTCGGGAATCTCGTGTGCCGGGTTGGACTGAATGGCGACCATAAACTGGTCCATGCAGATATTGCCAACCTGATGCACGCGCTCGCCGCGATACAGCACATCCATACGATTGGAAAGCGTACGCGATAGGCCGTCGGCATAACCGATCGGCAGCGTGCAGATCTGAACGCGCGTGCGCGGTACGCGGTAGGTAAAACCGTAGCCCACGCCCTCACCCATCGCAGGGTGTGCCACGCGCGTCACGCGCGCATGGACGCTCATAACGGGATCAAGCTGCATCACGCGGCCACTCAGCTCGCACGGCTGCATGCCATACAAGCCAACGCCGGCGCGAATCATATCAAAATGCATCGAGGGGTCGAGCATCGAGGACGGCGTGTTGGCGCAGTGCACGATACCGCACTCAAAGCCCGCATCCTTAATGGCCTGAACGGCCTCGGTAAAGCGCTGACACTGCAGTTTGTAGTCCCAGCCCGAAGGTTCATCGGCCGTGGCGAAGTGCGTAAATACGCCGTCGCACTGAATACCGCGATGGAAATTAATACCGCGCACAAAGTCGAGCACCTGCGTGTAGTGTACGCCGATACGATTCATACCTGTCTCGATGGCGAGATGATACTTGCCCACCTTGCCCGCCGCGACGGCACATTCGCCATACGCAAGAGCAAAGTCAGACGTATAGACCGAGGGCATGATATCAAACTCGAGCAACGTCGGAATGGCCTCGATAGGCGGCTCGCTTAGGATGAGGATGGGCTTCGTAATCCCGCCCTGTCGGAGCTCAACGCCCTCGTTAACCGTCGCCACGGCAAACATGTCGGCACCGGCCGAATACATGATCTTGGCGCACTCAACAGCTCCATGACCATAAGCATCGGCCTTGACCACGCAGCACAGGCGCTGACGTGGATTCAGCAAGTTCTTATAGGCCCTCGTGTTGCGACGGAGCGCCCCACGGTCGATCTCGACCCAGGACCAGCGCGTCAAATCGGCTTTATTCATGATTAGTCATCCGACCCTTCGTCCATGATTCCCAGATCTTCGAGCGCATCCTTTGCCGCCAGCTCCATGGCAGGACCGATCAAGTCGATAAGATCGGTCGCGATAACGCTCTTCTCACCATACTCCGTCGCCGCGGCAAAACCGGCGTAGCTGTGAAGTGCGACGGCGTACGAATACAGCAACTCCCAACGATCCATCTCGTCGCGCATGGTGGCAAGCGTGCCGGCCAAAATACCCGCGAGAACATCACCCGAACCGGCAGTTGCCAGAGAAGCCGGACCCGAGAGCGGCAGCAGTACACGCTCAACGCCACAGATAGCCGTCGTCGGCCCCTTGGCAATGACCACCAGATTGTCGGAGCCTGCAGCCCAGACAACCTTCTGCGCGGCTGCAATCGCGGTACCAAGGTCGTTCACCTCGTCACCGGCAACCAGACGCGAAAGCTCACGATAGTGCGGCGTCATAACCAACGGCTGCTCGCGACGATACATCTCGGGGTTACTATCAATACCGTCAATGGCAATCTTAGCAAGGCAGTTGAGTGCATCGGCATCCAAAATAAGCGGTACATCAAGCTCGAGCAAGCCCGAAACCATCTGCATAGCGCCGGCAGACGTCGTCATACCGGGACCGCACAGTACGCAGCTGTACTTCTTTGCAATCTCGCACACCGTCATGCGCGCAGCGGCGCCAAAGGAGCCGCGGGAATCAGACGGAATAGCAAAGACGGGAATCGAAGGAAGTGCCATGCGAATAAGATTAGCGCAGGCGTCAGGAGCCGCGACTGCCACGTAACCAGCACCCGCGCGAGCTGCAGACTTGGCCGCCATAATGGCAGCACCAGGATATTGCGCAGATCCGGCGACAATAAGCACAGAGCCACGGGAATACTTATCGATATTCGTAGGAAGTGGAGCAAAGTAATCAACTAAGTCACCGGGCTCGACAATCTCGGCGGCGTGGTCGACATCATCGATGACCTCGTCAAGACGGTCGTAAAGATTGCCGCAGATCAAATCGCCAGCATACTCAGGGCCATCAGCGCTATACAGACCAATCTTGGGCGCAATCATCGTCACCGTATGCTCGGCACGAATGCAGTCGTCATCAACAACGCCCGTCTCGGCATTCAGGCCCGAGGGGACATCAATGGATACGACACAATCGGCGCATTCATTGACCGTAGGAATCCAGATGGAGAACGGCGCACGCAGATTCCCGTGGAAACCGGTACCAAAAATGGCATCGACAACAACATCGGCCTTATCGATCAAAACCTCGAGTTCGTCACGCGAAGGGCCGACGCAAACGTGCACATCGCGGCCGGCAGTACGACGAGCAACATGACGTGCCAAAGCAGCAGGAATCTCATCCGGTTCAACCGGAGAAACGATATCCACGTCCACACCCTTATGGCTCAGAATATCGGCGGCAACCCAACCGTCGCCGCCATTATTACCAAAACCGACCAGAACGAGAACCCGATCGGGATTGAGCTTCAAGACCTCGTTGGCGGCAAACTCACCCGCTAGCTCCATAAGCTCGGCCTTCGAAGTCCCTTCGCGTTCGATGATATCCTCGAGACGAACGACTTCTTCGGTACTCAAAACCGGTTTCATCTATGCTCCTAGCGTATCTTGCGAAGCATCGCCCAGGTGCTCCGTCAATGCCGAATTCTGAAGCTGCTCAAGCTCATCTAAAACAGAGCGAGCCTCTTTAAATGTCTGCGCTACGCGTTTCTTGGTGCTCACCTTTTCCTCTTTTGGCTTAGGCCGAGCATCTTCGGTAATCGCGATGGCATTCGCAACGGCTAAGTCTCCTGTAAGCGTAATGGAAAGAGCGACCTCAACAACACCCAGCTCTTGAGCGATCTCGAGAGCACGGCCCGAAAGCAACACCTTCGGTTTGCCGAGTTTATCACGCGTTACCGAAACATCCTTGCGACCCACGCCTTGACTAAAACCCGTGCCGAGAGCTTTAAGCACCGCCTCGCGCGAAGCAAAGCGACTCGCATAGTGAGCGGCGGGGCGCGATGACGCATCGCAATACGCACGCTCATCTTCGGTAAACACACGCCGAGCAAACGACGGCGTCTTTTCAAGAATTGATTTCATGCGGGAAATCTCGACGATATCAACGCCGATACCAGCTTCAGCCATGTTCACCTCCATATCGCACAGACTAAGTTATTGTAGCCCGTTCACAGAAGATGCGACA
>CAUEQX010000022.1 GCA_959020035.1 uncultured Collinsella sp.
GGGCGTAGGCGTGGGCGAGGGGTCGGGAGTGGGCGTAGGCGTGGGCGTAGGCGTGCCGCCATCGCCGCCGGTCGAACCACCAGTGGATCCGCCCGTCGAGCCACCGGTCGTACCGGTGCCGCCGGTGGTGTCGCCGCCCGTGGTCTCGGTGGTCGTGGTCGTCGTGGTAGTCGTTGTGGTAGTGGTTTCCTCTTCGTCCTCGTTCTCGTCCTTGTCGTCGTTCTCCGTCTTCTTGGTGTTGTTGGTGCCGTAGAACTTCCAGACGCTGTTGTTCTTGTAGGTGGGAGCCGTTCCGGTCGCAAACTCCTCGCGCTCGGTACCGGTCAGAACGGTGTTCATAAACCGCTTAAAGACAGGCAGGTTGGTGCTGTCGCCCAGCAGGTCCGTGCCGTATTTTTGGATGGGGATCTCGCCCGCGGAATAGCCGGTCCACAGGGCGCACGCCAGCTGCGGGGTATAGCCGCAGAACCACAGGTTGGTGGTGTTGTCGGTGGTGCCCGTCTTGCCGGCATAGGGCTGGTTGACGCTCAGGGCGCCAGCAGCACCTGTACCGCTGCCCTGCATGACGCCGGACAGAACATCGGTGACCGCGGCGGCCTCGCCCTCGGTAAGCACCTGTGAGGGATTGTCCGTGTGCTGGTACAGCACCGAACCGGTACGAGAGTCAATCTCGGTGATGGCCATCGGCTGACGATAGGAGCCGCCGTTGGCAAACGTCGCGTAGGCGGCGGCCATCTCGAGCGGCGAGATCGAGCCAGTGCCGAGCGTCATGACGGGAACGTCCTCGATGTTGTCCTTGGCGGGATCGATGCCGAGCTTTTTGACGAGCGAGATGATCTTGCTGTTGCCGACGGCTTCCGCCACCTGGATGTAGCCGGTGTTGGAGGAGTATGCCGTCGCCTGCTTAAGCGTGATGTTGCCATAGCTATGGTTGGCGTAGTTTTGGACCTCGGTCGTGGTGCCCTTGGCCTTGAGCGGCGAGTTGCAGTTGAGGGTGACGTTGGGGTTCATGCCGTTTTGGATGGCAGTTGCCAGCGTAAAGGCCTTGAAGGTGGAGCCGACGGGACGCTTGGCCGTGGCATGGTTTACGTGGTTCTCGTCGGCGTTGTAGTCGTAGCCGCCCACCATGCACTTGATGTAGCCGGTCTTGGGATCGACGACGACCATGCCCATGTCCAGGCCGTCGAGCGAGAGCGTGTCGAGCTGCTCGCGAACGGCATTCTCTGCCACCTGCTGCATCGTGGGGTCGATGGTGGTCTTGACGGTCAGGCCGCCCTTAAAGAGCACGTCGGTCGAGAACTCCTGCTCCAGCAGCTGCTTAACATAGGCGACAAAGTAGGGCTGCGAGTATACATCGACGCCGCTGCCCGAGATTTCGGTCACGTTGAGGGTGATGGGCTCGGCCTGTGCGGCATCGTGCTCCTCCTGCGTAATGTGGCCCAGACGCAACATGTTGTCGAGGACCTTGTTGCGACGGGACAGCGCCAGGTCGGGGTTGACCGTGGGGTCGTACTGCGAGGGCGAGTTGGGAAGGCCGATGAGCAGCGCGGCCTCGCTCAGGGTGAGGTCGGCGGCGCTCTTGGACAGATAGGTCTCGGCTGCGGCCTCGATGCCGTAGGCGCCGTGGCCGTAATAGATGGTGTTGAGGTACATCATGAGGATCTCGTCTTTGGAGTACATATCCTCCATCTTTACGGCGATGTAGGCCTCGCGTACCTTACGCTCGATGGTCGAGTCGAACTGCTCCTCCTGCAGGATGGTGTTGCGCACCAGCTGCTGGGTGATAGTCGAGGCGCCTTCGTGCCCGCCGCCGAGGGTTGCCACCGCAGCACGCGCGATACCCCACAGGTCGATACCGCCGTGCTCGTAGAAGCGCTCGTCCTCGACGTCAACGGTGCCCTGCAGCACGTAGGGGGAGACCTCGTCCTTGGTGATGGACTTGCGGTTTTGCGTGTAGAAGCTCGCGATCTTGTTGCCGTTGCAGTCGACGATCTCGGTGGGCTCGCTCACCAGATACGCATTGGCGTCGGTGTAGTCGGGCAGATCGGACAGCCAGCGGTTGACGTTGCCGACCATGCCGATGCCAAATGCCACGCCCGCGATAAGCAAAAAGCACAAAAACGAGAGCAGGATTATGGGCAGGGCATGCGTCTTTGAACGGCTGCGTCCCTGTCGTTGGCGAGGACCCATATATTGACCTCCAGGTATGTCGTGCCCGACGGCGGATGTGCCGTCGGGGCAGGATGGACATAAGTTATTACACGATAAACCAAACGGGGTGCGCGAGGCCTCGTGTATGCTGGAAGGCGGCATTTTTCAGAGTGAATGCATACCTTGGTAAGGAGTTTGCCGATGGCGATTCGGACGATGGGGCCGAGCGGACAATACGAGACTGGATTGGATGCTGCCGGTGCGGCGCTGCCCGAGCTGCTGGCGCCGGCGGGCGGGCTCGACCAGATGCTTGCGGCCATCGCCGCGGGTGCGGATGCCATCCATGCGGGGTTGGGCGGCTTTAACGCCCGTGTGAGCGCTCATGGCTTTACGGATGACGAGTTTGCGCGCGGTTGTGCCGTGGCGCATGCCCATGGCGTGCGTGTGTACGTGACGCTCAACGTGTTCGTGTTTGACGATGAGTTGTCCGACGCGGTGGCGTTGGGAGCTCATGCACTGGAGCTGGGCGGCGATGCTCTGATTGTCGCCGATGCCGGGCTGGCCTGCGCGCTGCGCACGGCGATTCCCGGGGTCGAGATTCACCTGTCTACGCAGGCGGGCGTTCACAGCGAAGGCGCCGTGCGGCTTGCCGCCGATGAGCTGGGAGTCGAGCGCGTGACGACGGCACGCGAGCTGGCGGTCGACGAGATTGCGGCGCTATGTGCCACGGGCGTGCCCATCGAGGTATTCTGCCACGGTGCGATTTGCATCGGCTATTCGGGGGCGTGCGAGTTTTCGGCCCTGCGGCGTGGGCGCTCGGCGATGCGCGGCGACTGCACGCAGCCGTGCCGTCTGGCGTACGACCTGGTGGACGAGGCGGGACAGAGCGTTGTCGCCGTCGAGGGAGATCGCCTGCTGTGCCCGCGCGACTATCTGGGTATTGCACATCTGCCCGAGCTTGTAGATGCCGGCGTGGCGTCGCTCAAGATCGAGGGGCGCATGAAGAACCCCGATTACGTATTCAACGTGGTGCGGGTGTGGCGCCGGGCACTCGATATGCTGCGCGACGGCGCGTGGGACCCCGATGCCGTGGAAGAGCTTGAACGCGAGCTGGGGAGGTCGTTTAACCGTGGGTTTACCGATACGTACCTGCGAGGGCGTTCGGGTGCCGAGCTGATGAGCTTTGAGCGCGCAATTAACCAGGGCGTGCGCGTGGGGCGTTTGGTCGCTGTGGGCCACGAAGAGGTGACCGTTGAGCTCGACGCCGCCGTGGCGGCGGGTGACACGCTCGAGATTCGGTTCTATCCGGGTGCCGACGCGCGTCCCGATGTGCCCAAGCGCTGGCCGCAGGTGCCCTGCCCGGTGGATGCCGCAGCGGGGAAGCGCATCGTCGTGCATTGCAAGCGTAAGGTGGACGCGGGCTGCGAGGTGTACCTGATTCGCAGCGCCGGCGTGTTGGATCAGACGGCGGCGGTGTTGGAGCGCATGCGGGCCGAGGCGGATGCGATTGCGCCCGTTGAGCGTGCCGTTGAGGTGCTGCCCTTTGAGGGCGTTGCGGTGGATGGCGGTGCGTCGACGGAGTTGGTGGAGTGCGCGGTTCCCACTCGCATGGTTTTTGCTTGGCAGCTGATGGATGCCGACCCGCGCGGAGAACTCGATTTGTCCGACGCCGTTGTGGTGCTTGACGAGGTGTGCCGCGCGAGTGACGCTGACTGGACCCGCTCACTGATGCAGCGTGCCGGGCGCATCGTCTGCCGCAACCTGGGGCAGGTGGCGATCGCTCGCGAGCTGGGCGTGACGTTTGACGTGGCGGCGCCGGTGTTCTGCGCGAATCGGGCCACGCTTACCTGGCTGCGCGGATTCGGTGCGGGGCGGGTGTACTTGCCGGCCGAGTTGCTCGGCAATGATGCGGAGCGTATTGCCGAGCTGGCTGCTGAACCCGGCGTCTTGGGTCCGGTCGACGCCGACCGTCCCGAGCTTATGGTGTGCGAGCACTGCCTGCTGACCGCCGAGGGCGTCTGCGCCACCGATGCGACGGGACAGGTTCGTTGCCGCGACTGCTTGCGTCGTCGGCAGGTACGCTATCTGGTCGAGCGTGACGGTACACGTCTGCCAGTTGCCATTGACGCATGCGGCAGGACGAGGATTTTCCTGTCGTAGGTGCCGCGTCGCGTCAGTTTGTTATCATAAGAGAGTTTATGGACTTCCAGCACCGCCGTTTTCGGCGAGGGTGCTATAGAAAAAGGAGGATACCCAATGCTGTCTGTTGACGAGCAAATGCGTATCATCACCTCGGGCGCCGCGCAGATCGTTCCCGAGGCCGACCTTCGCAAGAAGCTTGAGAAGGGCGAGCCCCTCAACATCAAGCTCGGCGTCGATCCCACCAGCCCCGACCTGCACCTGGGCCACGCCGTGCCCCTGCGCAAGATGCGTCAGTTCCAGGACCTGGGCCACAACGTTACCCTCATCATCGGCAACGGCACCGCGCTGATCGGCGACCCCTCGGGCAAGAACTCCACGCGTCCGCAGCTTTCGCAGGAGCAGATCGAGGCCAATGCCGAGACCTACGTGAGCCAGGCCATGAAGATCCTGGATCCCGAGAAGACCGCCATCGTGCACAACGGTGACTGGATCCTTTCGATGGACCTGGCCGGCCTGCTGCAGGTATGCTCCAAGTTCACCGTCGCCCGCATCCTTGAGCGCGACGACTTTACTAAGCGCTACCAGTCTCAGACGCCGATCGCCCTGCATGAGTTCCTGTATCCCGTGATGCAGGCTTTCGACTCTGTGCAGATCAAGGCCGACGTGGAGATGGGCGGCACCGATCAGCTCTTCAACCTGCTCGCCGGCCGCGAGCTCATGGAGAAGATGGGTATGGAGCCGCAGATTGCGCTCACCATGCCGCTGCTCGAGGGCACCGACGGCGTGCGCAAGATGTCCAAGTCCTATGGTAACTACATCGGCCTGACCGACGCTCCCAAGGACATGTTCGGCAAGACCATGTCCATCCCCGACGAGATGATCGGCAAGTACTATCGTCTGGCCAGCTCGCTCACCCCTGCCGAGGTCGACAAGATCGACGCCGCCCTGGCCGATGGCTCCGCCGACCCCTACGAGCTCAAGCGTGCTCTGGGCCGCGACCTGTGCGACACCTACCACGGCGCCGGCGCCGGCGACGAGGCTCAGGCCGAGTTCGACCGCGTGTTCAAGGAGGGCCAGCTCGCCGACTTCCCCGAGAAGCACGTTGAGCTGACCGTCAACGACGAGGGCCAGATCTACCTCGCCGGCTTGCTCAAGGACCTGGGTCTTTCGGCGAGCGCCGGCCAGGCTCGTCGCGATATCGACGGCGGCGGCGTCAAAATCAACGGCAAGGCCGTGGCTCCCAAGAGCTATAACATCGATCCCAGCGCCCTCAAGCTGGGCGACACTCTCTCCGTGGGCAAGCGCAAGGGCTTTAAGTTGGTCTAACGAGCGAGTTGACCTCACAAGTGCAATAAGGCCGCAGCCGGGAATCCCGACTGTGGCCTTTTTAGATGATCCCATGGGGACGGAGGAAAACGGATCACCGAGGGGGTCGGTCTGACCCGGTGATCCGTTTTCCTCCGTCCCCAAGGGATCATTTGGCGGTGCCGTTAAGCGGAAGGGGTGTTATCGGAGGCCTCCTTTTGGGCATACAATGGCTATTGGTTTGCTGCGGTGAAGGCCCGTCCGCTCCGCAGCTTTTTTCTACGGTTAAAGGAGTATGTATGTCCGTTAAGGTCATGAGGTCTGTGATCGAGGCCGCCGAGGGTCGCGTGCCCGTCGACACGCTGTTTGCCAACGCGCAGATCGTCGATGTGTACGGCCAACGCGTAGCGCCCGGTAGTGTTGCCGTCAAGGATGGCGTGATCGTCGGTGTGCTCTACGATGGTCGCGACGATGCCGCCGGTACGTATGAGGCTACCGAGGTCATCGATTGCCAGGGCCGCTATCTTGCCCCCGGTTTTATTGACGGACACTTGCATATCGAGTCCTCGAACATCCGTCCCGCCGAGTATGCGCGCATGGCGGCGACGCGTGGCACCACCACTGCCATTGCCGACAGCCACGAGATCGCCAACGTTTCCGGCCTGGACGGCCTGCGCTTTATGATCGAGGACGGTCGTCGCGCTCCTATTTCCATCAAGTACATGATGCCCTCGTGCGTGCCCGCACTGCCCGACGAGCAGGCCGGTGCCGTCATCACCGCTGCCGATATGCAGGCGTTTTTTGCCGAACATCCGGGTGATGTTTTTGGTCTGGGCGAAATGATGAACCTACCGGGCGTCTTTATGGCTGATCCCGAGACCTGTGCTCGCATCGATGCTGCCAACCAGACGCCTTCCAAGCAGGTTGACGGCCACGCGCCGCTCGTTGCCGGTAAGGACCTCAATGCCTATGCCGCAGCGGGCATTATCGCCGACCACGAGTCGACGATTCCCGAGGAGGCACTCGACAAGCTATCTCGCGGCATGTATGTGATGCTGCGTGAAGGTACGTGCAGCCATGACCTGGCCAATCTATCGCCGATGCTGCTGGAGAATCCCGCGCGCGCCCGCCGCTGCTGCTTTGCGACCGACGACCGCGCTCCCTCCGATGCGCTTTCGACCGGCATGATCGACAACGCCTGCCGCGTGGCCATCGAGGCCGGCGTCGACCCGGTGGTCGCTATCTCCATGGCGTCCCTTTCCACGGCTGAGGCATTTGGCCTGGACCACGGCTGCCGCGACCCGCACGAGCTCCGCGGCGCAATCGCCCCGGGCAAACGCGCCGATCTGCTGCTGCTCGATGACCTGACGTTTGCCAAGGCTCCGCATCGTGTTTATGCCGCCGGTGCCCTGGTGGCGCAGGATGGCACCTTTGTGGGCGAGATTGCACCCGAGATGGCCGAGGTTGCAGCCCTTGCCGATGAGCTGCGCGCCTCCGTTAAGCTGCCGAAGCTTTCGCTCGACGTATTCGACTATGCCTTTAAGCCGGGCGAGGCCGTGATTGACGTGGTACCGGGTAAGGCCATCACGGGCGTGGCTCGCCCCGAGAGTGCCGAGGGTCTGCGCCGCATTATGCTGATCGAGCGTCACGGCCGCGGCGTGTCGCTGCAGGCCGAGGGCGCCGATGGCGACGGCCCCGCTGGCCTGGGCCTGGTCGGCAAGCATATCGGTCGCGGCTGGGTGCGCGGTTTCACCATCACCGGTGGTGCCATTGCCTCCACGATCGGCCACGACTCGCACAACGTGTGCGTGGTGGGCGACAATGCGGCGGATATGATGGCTGCCGTCGAGGCCGTGGGCCAGGGCGGCCACGTGCTGGTGCGCAACGGCGAGGTCGTGGCGCGCATTCCGCTGGCGCTCGGTGGCCTTATGAGCGAGGGCACGGCCGAGGACGTTGCCGCGCGGCACGACGACTTTATGGTCAAGGCGCGCGCCATGGGTATTGAGCCGCCGCTCGACCCCATCATGGGCATTATCTTCCTGCCCCTGCCGGTCATCCCGACGCTCCGCATCCGCCCCGAGGGCATGTTCGACGTTACAACCTTCACCTATGCCGACTAGTCATCGGGGACGTTCTTAAACGACTAGTCGTCGGGGACACTCTTTGGCGGGCTGCCTGACGCCGCGACCGTAGGACCTCTGGCATGTGTGAGCTATTTGCCAGGTCCTTGAAACGTTTGCGCCCGCGGAGTCTTATTTGAGCTCCCTTTGGGTACGTTGGAATCGGATACACGTTCGATTCCAACAAGCCCGAAGGGAGCTTTTCTATGTTTAAACTGATTGCATCCGATATGGACGGCACACTGCTTGACGAAAACGGCCAGGTGCCTCCCGAGACCTACGAATTGATTCTGGCGCTACACGAGCATGGCGTGCATTTCGCCGCATCGTCAGGTCGTCGCTACGATCGCCTGTGTGAGTTCTTTGCGCCCGTTCGCGACAAGATGGACTTTGTTGCCGCTAACGGCGCCCAAGTCTACGCCGACGGTAAGATGGTAGACCGTGAGGTGTATTCGCACCTGGCGATTCGAAGGCTCGCCCAAGCCGTCAGGACGTTTCCCAATCTGCATCTTGCGCTCTTTGACCGAACCAAGTCCTTCTTGCTCGATGACGAGTGCAAGTTCGTGCGTGAGGTCGATAAGGACCTTCCCAATGCCGAGCGCATTTGGGAGCTGCCCGATCCCAGCGTAAATATCATCAAGGCGAGTATCTTTTGCGATGACTGTGCCGTTATGGACAGTGCCTACGTACTGCAGCGCGAGCTTGGCCAGCTTTTTACCTTTGCGCCTTCTGGAAACGCATGGATCGATGCCATGCAGCCTGGTGTGTCGAAGGCCTCGGGAATCGAGCAGCTCATGGAGCACTATGGCGTCGAACGCGACGAGGTCATGGCGTTTGGCGACTCGATGAACGACTACGAGATCATTCGCTTTGTCGGCACGGGCTGCGCGATGGAAAATGCGCGCCCCGCGCTCAAGGCGGTGGCCGATCGCGTCGTAGGCTGCAACCGCGACCACGCCGTTCAGCATGAGCTCCGTCGCGTGCTGGAGAGTCTCTCCTAATCCGGCAGATGGGGACGTTCCTTTTCTGCCGACAGTGGGGGACAGTCCTTGCAGCTTTTTGCGAAGAGTGTCCCCAGTGACTAGTCGTTTAAGAATGTCCCCAATGATTGATCAATGACTAGGCGAGGGCGGCCATGATGGTGCGGGCGACGCCGTCGTGGTCGTTGTCGTATTCGGTGATGGCGTCGGCGGCCTCGCGATCTTCGGGCTCGGCGTTGATCATGGCCATGCCGTGGCCCGCTGCCTGTAGCATGGGGATGTCGTTGATGTTGTCGCCGAACGCCCAGGCGTCGGCGAGACGCTCGCCCAGGTGCTCGCATAACCACGTGAGGGCCGTCCCCTTGGTGGCGCCCTCACCCATGACCTCGATATTCATGGCGTACGAACGCGTGACCTCAATGCCTCCGAGCGTGTCGAGCTCTGCTGCGATGGCGTCGCGATCGGCCGGGTCGTGCCAGTACATGGCGATGCGTTCGAGCGTCTCGACCTCGTCGATCTTGCTGTCGATATCCATGTCGATCGGTGTTCGTGTGCGCTTGAGCGAAGCCGCGATGTGGGGGTCGCCGCCACAGAACTCATCCAGACGCCCGTATAGCGAGCGGGGGAGGAAGCACTGCCCATCCGCGAAGATATCGAAGGTCACATCGTGGCCGGCGGCAATGCGATGGATGCGGTGGGCAATACCACGGTCGAGCGGACGGCTCAAGATGCACGTGGCGCGCGAGGCGTCGGTGGGCGTATCCTCGTCGAGCTGCCAGACGCTGGCGCCGTTGGCGCAGACCGCGTAGTGTACGGCGGGGTGGGCGAGGATGGGCTCAAAGATGCCTGACAGCGGGCGCCCCGTGCAGGGCACAAACTCAATCCCACGTCGAGCGAGTTCGTCGAGCATTGCCCAAGTGGCATCGCTCATCTGCTTATCACTCGTCAGCAGTGTTCCATCCATATCGGAAAACACAATCATTTGATGCAGCCCTTTCTACTGGCATAAAAAGCGTGGCCGAGGGCGGTGATGCCCTGGCCACGCTCGAGTTCTATAACGGTCCGCGTCCTAGCGGTCGGCGAGCGGCTTGTACTCCAGTGGCTCGATCACCGGACGGTATGCCGGACGGATGATGCGGTGCGCGCAGAAGAGCTCTTCCATGCGGTGCGCCGACCAGCCGGCCATGCGGGCGACGGCGAATAGCGGCGTAAAGAGCGTTTCGGGCACGCCGAGCATCTTGTAGATAAAGCCTGTGTACAGGTCGATGTTGGCGCAGATGGGCTTGGTCATGCCGTGGTCGCGCATGACCTGGGGTGCCAGGCGCTCGATGCGCTCGATGAGCGCGAACTCCTCGCCCAAGTCCTTCTTGGCGGCAAGCGTGCGCGCGTAACGACGGCACACCTCGGCACGCGGGTCGCTCAGCGTGTAGACGGCGTGGCCCATACCGTAGATGAGACCCGTGCCGTCGAAGGCCTGCTTGTCGAGGATCTTGCCCAGGTAGGCTGCGACCTCGTCCTCGTCCTCCCAATTGGAGACATGCGCACGGATGTCCTCGTGCATGGACACGACCTTGGCGTTGGCGCCGCCGTGGCGCGGGCCCTTGAGCGAGCCGATAGCCGCGGCATAGGCGGAGTACGGGTCGGTGGCCGAGGAGGACAGCACGCGGCAGGCGAACGTGGAGTTGTTGCCGCCGCCGTGCTCGGCATGCAGCATGAGCATCACGTCGAGCAGCATGGCCTCGTCGCGGGTGAACGCCATACCGCCGCGTAGGACCTGCAGGATGGTCTCGGCGGTGGAGAGGCCGGGCGTGGGGTGCGGTACGTGAACCTCGCCGCCGCGGCGCTTGGCGACCGAGGCCATATGCGCGAAGGCGGCGATGCGGGGGAGACGGGCGAGCATGGAGATGGCGACGTCGATTTCGTGCTCGGGTGTAATGGCGTCGGGCTCGGCGTCGAAGGCGTAGAGCAGCAGCACGGCGCGCTGAAGCACATTCATGATGCTCGACGACACCGTGGTCATGGGGAACTCGCGGACGTATTCGTCGCTCAGGTGCCTAAAAGCACCCAGGCGTCCGCAAAAACCGTCGAGTTCCTCTTTGGTGGGCAGCGAGCCCGTGATGAGCAGGTAGGCGACCTCTTCGTAGCCATAGCGATCCTCGGCCTGGGCGTTGTTGACCAGATCCTCGATGCTGTAGCCGCGAAGCGTGAGCTTGCCCTGATCGGGCACGACCTTTCCGTCGACCTTGTCGTAGCCGTGCACATCCGAGATGCGAGTGAGGCCCGCGACCACGCCCGAGCCGTCGGCATTGCGCAGGCCGCGCTTGACATTGTGCTCAACAAATAGGCCCTCGTCATAAGGGTCAGTCGGCAGGCCATAGTAGAGATTTTCGCTTTCGGGCGAAATCTGGCGGCTCGCTTCGTAATCCAAGACCAGGCGGCTCAGGTGGTCGTCGAAGCGGTAATAGATTTTCTTGGCGTCGTAGGCCATGCGCGCTCCTCTCCGGGCCGCATCGGGGTGACTTGCATGGGCATGCGCGCGTCAGGCTATCCCCAGCGGCTTGCTCGCTACAGGCGGTACATAAAGTTAAAGACGTCCTCGCGCTGGATGGACACGTTGACGCCCGAAAGCTCGCCGGCCTCGGCCAGCGCCTTCTGCAGCTCGGCGAAGTCGAGCTTGGACTCGGCGGTATCGGCCAGCATGGTCATGGTGAAGATGTCCTCGATAATGGACTGCGTGATGTCGCGGATGTCGACGTTGGCCTCGCCTAGGACACGGGTGACGCCGGCGACGATGCCGGGGCGGTTCTTGCCAAGGACGGTGATGACGATACGGGAGGACGAGATCTCGGCCATGGGAAACCCTTTCGCGTGATTGCGGCGCGCGCGGGGCGCTCCGCTACGGTACAGTGTTCATCATTGTACCTGTCTGGCGCAAAAAAGGCGCGCTCGCTGCGGCGTTACATGCCTGCAACATGAGCGTAAGGGGGAAGGCCGTACGGGGAAGAGCCGTCTGGCGCGTGTCCGGCTCGTGTTGGGTTGATTTCCGATCTCAGCCGAACACATTGAGCGGACAGGCCGTTCCCGCAGTCAGCCGAACGCCTCCGACGGCTGATTCCGAACTGGAAGCGGAGGGCATCCCCGCCCTTCGGTAGGGGATACCGCTCCGCGGCGCATGCCGCGGGCGGCGCCCCTATCGGACCACCGTGACCTCAGTTGGGATGGGCCCAGCACTGCCGCGTACTCGGTGAGCTAGAGCCAACTGTTCGTCTTCACGTCGCGTATGGCGATATTTCGGTCGTCCGGCTCGGTGATGCCGTAGCCGAACGCCTGGAGCGTCTCGATGGACTCCTGGATCCTCTGTTGGAACATGGGACCCGGATCGACCCTCGGCCCGAGGTGCCCGCGCCAAAGGCACGGCGTGGCGCGCAGCATGTTATGGATTTTGGAGATGGGCTCGATGTCGGCGTAGACGTTGAGCGTCGCCATGGCGTCCTTGTGGCCGAGGATCGATTGGAGCGCCTTGATATCGCCGCCTTGGCGGATCCACTGCGTTGCGAACGTGTGGCGAAGGCCGTGGAACGTGATCAGCTCGTCGTTGGTGCCCATGAGGCCGTTGGTCTCCGAGAACGTCTTGAACGCCCTGCGGATATAGCTTGTCGTCGCGAAGGTCGCGCCCGGCTCCGACAGGATGTAGCAGTCCCCGATCTCGACCGCCCCGGTAAGGCCGCGCAAGCGCAGCTTTCCGCAGTCGATCTCGTGGGTCTCCTTCAGGAAGGGGAGTAGGCCGACCGGGTCGATGGGGATGCCCCTGGCGTCATGGGTCTTGGTGTCCTTGATGAACGAACCCATTCCCTTCGCGTACGCCACCGAGTGTCTGATCGAGATCAGGCCCGTCTCGAAATCCACATCGCACCACCGAAGGCCGCAGACCTCGCCGATTCGCATCCCCGTGTGCAGGGCGAGTACGACCGCCCTCTAATCCTCGGCGGACCAATCGAGTCCGAACTCCTTTCGGGCATCCTCTTCGCTCATGACTTCGAGAAGGTCTCCGGGTTGGCAACGAAGGGCGAGGCATAGCTGCTCGAGTGTGTTGAAGCGAATGCCGCGAATATGCCCTTTTTTAATACGGGACAGGTTCACGGGCGTGGTTCCAATCCTTTCGGCAAGTTCGTTCGAGGAAATCTTTCGCTCGGCCATGGTCTTGTCGAGGCGAACAATTACGGGCATGGCGTTTCCTTACGCAATCTCGTCGGAGTCGAGGTACAGCTCTCGGGCGTACAAGAAGAGCTGGGAAAGCATGAACAGGACGATGCCGAGAACCAGAGAGGTCCAATCGAATGATGAAGCGATCTCTTGGGCGCCGACGGCCCCCTCGCCGCCAAACATCGAAACGGAGGTTTTGAGTGAGCCGGCGTAGAGGCTGGTGGCAGCTTGAACAACGAAGAGAATGCCGAGCACCTTCAAGCATGTCGCAGACCCTTTCTTGAAGGGGTCTCCGCTCTTGATCGTCCACACGAGAACGGCGCTGAGGATGGTCGTAGCGATACCGATGACGGCAGGGACCAATGTCGAGATCGCAAGGGCTGGATACGCGGGGGAGTGTGCAATTACAGGGTTGTCGAGCACTTCGATTGCTGGCTTTAAGGAGAACGCCACTTGTGCGATGGCGGTGGCGCAAAGGGTCGCAGAGGCTATCGCACATGCGATGCGGAAGGAATGAAGCCGGGGAGTGCGATTGTCGGAACTCATAATAACCTCCGAAGAATTTAAAAAACTCAGGTTACTTTTTAACAGTTTATGTTAAATTGACTTTGCCGGCAAGTAATCACAGCATGCTGCAATCACTAGATGCGAGGCGGGGCCGAGCATTTTGTTCAGCCCCGCTGTTCCAGGTGGATGGGGTTAAGGTTGGCGATGAATATGCTCAAGATCTCGAAGGCAATCTTTAGGTCGCTCCTCTCCTCCAGGTCGCTCTGTATTGCCGTTGTTGCGTTGATGGTTCTTTGTGCTTTGCCCGTCTTCAGGAGCGCGGCTGGCATCGACGGACGGGTTGAATGCCTCGAGTCGGGAATAACCCGTGTTGAGCAGGAATTGTCAGCATCCTATGCGGATGCGCTTGTGAATGCGGGGGAGGAGGGCGTCTATACCTCTTCATCAAGCATGCCCGCGCTTCTGTACCCTCTTGCCGCGGGACGTCTTGTCTTGGCGCCGCTCTCTCCCCTACTTCCGTTTCTGCAGGTGTCGGATGGAGCGTACTCCTTTTATGACGGATCGAAGGAGTACTTGCTATGGGCCGCAACGGCCGTTGCCGTCTCGTTCCTTGCCGCGCGTCTTAACAAACGCGAAAAGCTCATCATCCAGGCACCGATGGGTGAGCTGGGCAGGCTTGTTGCATCGAGCGTATGGGCGAGTGTTTTTGCGATGCTTGCCGTCTTCGCCGTCAATCTTCCAGGGATAATCGCCGCACTTGTGAAGAATGGCCCGGGCTCGCTGTTCTATCCGATAGGCTACGTTCAATATGCGACTCCGGTTATCAAACCGGCTTGGCTGGTGTTCGCGCAGACGGCCATCTTGCAATTCTTGGTGGCAGCGTTCATCTCGCTTGTCGTTCACCTTGCCGTGAAGATTGCCAATAACCCTACGCTTGGAATCGTGTTCGTATGTGCCCTGATGGGGGTGACGATGGTTCCCGGGTATTACGGAAGATCCATCGCTTTACGTGAGCTCGCCCTGTTGAATCCCCTTACGTATGCGAACACTGAGTTGACCGTCGGCGCCTATAGCCCGTACCCGACAACGCAGATAGTGAATCTGCCTGGACTTTGCTTCGAGAGTGGCGCGATTGCCCTCGTATGCGCAATCGGGATCGAGGTGCTGGCAATTAGCCTGCTTTGCGTTGCTGGAAAGAGCGGCTGCGCGTGCCCGATATCCCCGATTTGTCTTGAGAGAGGTTCCTTCACTGCATCGAGAACGGCAACTCGTTCGAGCGCTTGTGCCTCCGCCGTTGCATACGTAAGAACGATGGGGAAACTGCTCCTGCGTTCTCCTACCCTCGCCGTATGCGCAATTGCAATGTCGACGACGATGCTGGCCCCGGCTCTGGTCGAGATGTTTCCTGACGCTGATAACGTTTCCGCTGTTCGGTATAGGGATGGGGAGCTCCGTTCAATAGATCGGTATCTAGAGCAGAACGCTGCGAATATGGACGTCGAGGGCAAAGCGGCCCTGGAAGACATGCGGGATGCTCTTTCGGGTTTCGTGTGCGCGCCTATGCCTGCGGAGGGGTTTCGAAGCCTTGCGACGTACGAGCGCGCTCGAGGTGAGCTGGGCGCGGCAGATGCGGCTCTCCTGCAATCGATCGGAATCGAGCCGGAGACTCCTTCTCGTGCGGAGGCGCGCGCCCTTCTGCTTGAGTCGATCGCGAGCTTGCCGGACCCCAAGGTTTGCGAGTTAAGTACGAAGATGCCCCCATTAATCCTCCTTTCGTATCTCCAGGCAGCGCTTCCCTCCTTATTTTTGCTGTTGCCCGTGGTTGTCACATCGCTCGCGTGCACCCACCTGCAGTGTCGTTCCCTTCTGGTTCTCCAGATCCCCGCAACAGCGCATGTGCGTTTTCTGACGGCTGTTGCGCTGGCTCTCCTGCTTGGCTTGGTGCTGCTTTTGGTGTCGATGGTTCCCGCTGTCGTTGTGTCCGTGATTAAGAACGGTGCGGGTGGATCGGAGTATCCCGTCGCTCTCATTCGGGCGGGAGCTTCGACAACGTCCATGGTGGGGGAGGCGGTGTTGTGCAGTATTCCGTTGCTGGTCATGGCATACGGCGTGATTTCCGTCGTCGCTGCGTTGACAGCAGCGATTAGCCGCAACCCCGTTGTCACCGGAATGGTTTGCGCGGTTCTCTTGGTGTTGGGTTCGTTGAGCGCTCATGTTGAAAGCGTGGGCATGGGCGTCGCGCTGCTGGCTCCATTCGCCTCGTTTGATCCCGCTTCCCAGGTGGGGACGATTGGGTTCCTTGGGCGAGGGACGAACGCGATGCCTTTTGGAGAGGTCGTCGGCGCATCGGGCGCTCTGCTGGTGGTCTTGGGCGCCGTATCTCCGTTGATGGTGCGCCTGAGTGTTCCAAAGATCGAAAGGGGATGATCTCGATGATTGACCTTCAAACGCTGACGATCTCTTATGGAAAGAAGGTGCTCGTAGATTCGGTGAACGCTGAGCTTGCCCCGGGTACGGTCTACGGTCTCGTCGCTCCGAACGGGCATGGAAAGACGACGTTGCTGCGTGCGATGGCAGGTTTGCCGGGTCCTCGCGTGGACGGGAGCATCGTTCTGGATGAGGTGCAGGGTACGGGTGCGAGAGGTCCGTTCTATGATCTTCTATGCACCTGGTGAGGGGACGCTGCTGTATCCCGGATTGCGTGCGGAAGATCACCTCAAGATGGTTTGCGATATGTGGCCGCATGCTCGCGATATCGAAGAGATAGTGGAACAAACGCAGATAGGCGAGTTCGCGAAGATGAGGATCCGCACTCTGAGCCAGGGCATGAAGCAGCAGCTTACCCTGGCGATTGCGTATGCGACGGGCGCGCGGTACCTTCTATTAGATGAGCCCATGAACGCGCTCGACCCCAGCAGGGTGGACTTGCATTCCGAGATTCTCAGGAAGCTGGCCGATTCTGGTACGTGCATCATCATGTCATCCCACATCTTGGATTCGGTCGATAGGCTGTGCGATGAGATTCTGTTTTTGAAGGATGGGAGGCTCATTAGAAGCATTCCGCAAGATGATGCTGCGCCGAAGTCTCCTGGATCCCATTTCGCAAAGCCTGCCGGACGCGCCGAGGGTGCGCTAAGCACGTATCGGCGACTCTACGAAAAGGGCGGGTAGAAATGCAAGTTAAAAATCTATGTGGCCAATGTGATACCGTTGAACCCGCGTATCGATACCGTTCAGCCATTCGCCTCGCCCCCATCTTACGCATCTTCATCCGGTCTGTTACTTTTAATCTAACAATTCTTTGAGGAACGTAGGTGCTTCCAAATGTACTGTCGACTTCTTCTCAAACTAATCCTAAGAGACAAGGCCGTATGGATCTCTACGCTCGTTCTTGCTGTAGCCTTCTCCATCCCCATTGCGTTCAATTCACCCATCTACGGGCCCTTCTTTATGAAACAGGGCAT
>CAUEQX010000023.1 GCA_959020035.1 uncultured Collinsella sp.
ACTTGCTTGAGCTTGACCTTGGGATCGCTCGAGACCATCTTGGACAGGCGCTGGCCCATGTAGACCGGGTAGTCCAGGACGCGTGCAGCGTCGTTGATGGCCTGCTTGGCCTTAATGGTCGAGTAGGTGATGACGTGGGTGACCTTCTCGGGGCCGTAGAGCTGGCGAACGTGCTCCACGACCTCGAGGCGCCGCTCATCGTCGAAGTCCATATCGATATCGGGCATCTCGGTACGCTGCGGGGACAGGAACCTCTCGAACATCAGGCCGTTCTCGAGCGGGTCGAACGCGGTGATGTTCATGGCGTAGGCGACGATAGCGCCGGCGGCCGAGCCACGGCCGGGGCCGACGCCGATGCCGTTGTCCTTGGCCCATTGCACGTACTCGGCAACGATGAGGAAGTAGGCGGCAAAGCCCTTGTCGCAGATGACCTTGTATTCGTACTCAAAGCGCTCTTTGATGTTGACGCCACCGATCTCGCGCGTGGCCCAGTCGTCACCGTAGTGCTGGCGCAGGCCCTTCTCGCACTCGCGGCGGAACTGGCTCTCGTGCGTCTCGCCGGGATCGAGCAACGGGAAGCGCGGCAAGATGATGGAGTCCCAGTCCAGCTCAACGTAGCACTTGTCGGCAATCTCGAGCGTGTTGTCGCAGGCCTCGGGGCAATACGGGAACATCGCCCGCATCTCCTCCTCGGTCTTCATGTAAAACTCCGAGCCGGTCATGCGCATGCGGTTGGGGTCGTCGACCTTGGCGTTCATGCCGATGCACATGATGACGTCCTGCACGGGCGCGTCCTCGCGGCGCAGGTAGTGGAAATCGTTGGTAGCGATGACCTTGACGCCCACCTGTTTGGCGATGTCGATGAGCGTACGGTCCATCTGCTCGTCGGTCAGGCCGTTGTCGGTGGTGATGCCGTGTTCCTGGATCTCGATGTAAAAGTCGCCGGGGTCGAAGGTGTCGCGGAAGGTCTCGGCCCACTTGATGGCGCCCTCCATGTCACCGCGGTCGATGTACTTGGGGATGATGCCCGCGATGCAGGCGCTCGTGCAGATCATGCCCTTGGCGTGGCGGCGCAGGTTGTCGAGCGTCACGCGCGGCTTGTAGTAAAAGCCCTGCACGGCGGCCTCGGAGACCGTCTGCATCAGGTTGACGTAGCCCTCCTGGTCCTTGGCCAGAAGGATCATGTGGTAGAGCTCGGGCTTATGGTCGCGGGCGAGCGTCTCGTCCGGCGTAAAGTAGACCTCGCAACCAAAGATGGGCTTGATGACCAGGGGCGGCTTGAGCTCGTCGATGTTGCCCTTCTCGTCCCACATGGCCATGTCCTTCACATACTGGGCATGCTCGCGCGGGTTTGCCTCGGGATCGGGCTCCACCAGCTCGTCGCGGCGGTCCTTTTCCAAGAAGGCCTTGTCGTGGCTCCACGTCTTGTACTCGGGCGTGTTGTGGTTGACGGCGTCGCAGGCCAGCGCCAGGTCGGGCACGCCATACATGTAGCCGTGGTCGGTAATGGCCACGGCGGGCATGCCCAGCTCAACGGCACGGTTAACCATATCCTGGATACGGGTTGCGCCGTCGAGCATGGAAAAGACAGTGTGGTTGTGCAGATGGACGAATGCCATGTGATGAGCTCCGATGCGGGTTCGTGTTCTGACTGAACGATTTTACCCCACGGCACGGACAGCACCCGAACCTAGCCAAACCCACACGGCTCCTCTTGAGTTGCGGTGGAATAGTTCCCGCCTGGGCCACCTGGGCCGCAATACAGGAACTATTCCACCGCAAGTTATCTGAGGGCTAGAGGTTGTAGGTGACCACTTGAGGTTCGGCAGGTTCGACGAAGATGGTTGGATCCGGCTGCTCCACGCGGACGAACTTGACGGTCACGGCCTCAAAGCCCGCCTTGTGCAACACGTCGGCGTAAACGCGCGCCTGCAGGGCGTGCTTCTCGAGCAGCTGGTCCGGCGTCTCGTCCGGCGTGCCGCCCGTCTTGTAATCAATGACCAGGGCGCGCGACGGATCGGCCGGGTCGGTGGCCAGTGCATCGATGGCGCCCTCGGCATAGGCACCGTAGCGAGCGATGTCCTCGTCCTCGCAGCCCAGCGAAAAGAACGGCACCTCGGCGCGAACGCACGGCCACGCGAGCAGGTCGGCACGAACAGCCGACTTGAGCCAGCGGTCCAGGGCAACGTCGAAGCGTTCGCGCTGCTCCGGCGTCAGGCGCCACAAGCGTGCCAGCGCATCGGCACGCGCGGCGGGCAACGCGTCGGCACCCATCTCGATGAGCCACTGGCAGGCGGCGTGGAAGGCCGAGCCCAGCGCCATGGGATTGCCGGCGGGCTCGACAGCGGCCACGTCTGCATCGGTTATTTCCGAGCCATCCGACTCTGCATCATCGCCGGACTCGTCCATGGGAATACGAGCCTCGGCGGCACGGTCTTCCGTCTCGGCATGGAGCGCCGCGGCGATTGACGAGTAGCTATACGAGTCACGCGCCGGGAACGGACAGGTGCCCATGCGCACGCCCACTGCCTGGGGATACACAAGCTCAAACGAATCGGGCTTGGGGTCGCGACGACCACCGACATCTACACTCGCCCCGTCGTCGGCAGCATCTGCATCGGCATCGCCACGAACAAGCCTGCCCTCGGCATCCAGCGAAGCGTTGGCCTCAAACGCCTGCTCGCCAAAGGTAAAGTCCGAAAGCGAAATGAGCTCGTAGTCGCCCGGCTGGGAGTTGTCGAACACCAGGCGGTCGGCATCGAGCTGCGGCATGTCCAGAGCGTCGGTCGGCAAAATACGGCGCAGCACATCGTAGGTCAGATCGGTCTCGACGTCGAAGGTCGGCGCCGTCACCTTGCCACGGCTCACGCCGGCATCCATCGCCAAGATCACCAGCTCGCGCGCACGCGTCATGGCAACGTAGAGCAAGCGGGCCCGCTCCTCGAGCGAAAGCTGCAGATCATCGTTGCGCAGGCGAGCAAATGCCTCGGCAGGAGAACCCGTCGCGCAGACATCCTCCATGAGCTCCGGCGGCAACCACAGCGACGTGCCCTTGCCCTTAAACGCATGCTCAAACTGCTTTTTGACGTCATCGCCCTTCACAAAGGTCCCATCGGCGAGCTTAACGCCATCAAAACGAGCTGGCAGTGCCACGACCTGCGCTCCGCCCTCGACACGCCCCATATGAGCCGCACCGGACGGCTTGCGCACGCCAAAACACTCGGCAACCGCTACGACCGGATACTCCAGACCCTTGGACGCATGCACGGTCATGATGCGCACCGCGCCGTCACCCTCCTCATTGAGCGCGCCCGGGGCCTCCTTGCCCGCCAAGAAGCGGTCGAAGGCCAGCGCGATGGAACGCGGCGAGTTACCGAACTCGGCCTCCGCCTCGGCCACGGCGTCGAGCGCCTTGAGCACGTTGGCGGCAATGGCCTTGCCCTCGGGACCGCGCTGTGCCAGACGCACAAACCAGCCGGAGGCGTTGACCACGTCGCGCGCGATGGCGGCGAACGAATCGCGGCCCACGCGACGAAGCGCATACCGCAGCACCTCGCGGGCGCGCGTCACGAGCGGCAGATCTTGCAGACCCGGCACGTCGAAATCACTCATGATGCCCGCGTCGATATTCCGGCGCGAGGTCTCCCCCGTCTCGCTATCGAGCTTGGTCGCCAGCGCCAGGAACTCCTGAGCGCCGAGCGCAAACATCGGCGAGGCGAGCAGCGGCATAAGGCCCTGCGCCGTATCGGCCGGATTGGCGAGCGCACATACCAGGGCGCGCACCGTCTGCACCTCGGCTGCCTGGGCAAAGACCGAACCACCCGCGATGACGCAGTCGAGCCCCTGGTCGCGGAAGGCCTGGGCGTAGACGTCGGCGTTGGTCATGCGGCCCAGCAGCAGCACCATGCCGCCCTGGGGCTGGCCGGCATCGGCAAGCGCGCGGAAGCGCTCGGCGATCGCACGGGCCTTGGCCTGCGTGCGCTCCTGCGTACTGCCGCCGGCAACAAAGAGGGCCTGGCGACGCGAGGCGTCTGCCACCAGCGTGTCCTTGCGGCCGTCGCTCGCTTCAAGATCCAAAAAGCCCTGCATCAGGCCGCCGTCATCGCCGTCGAAGACGCGTGCCACGTAACGCAGCACCTCGTCATGGCTGCGGAAGTTGCGCACGAGCTTGACGAGTTCGCCGGCAGGGGCGTCGGCCACGGCAGTCGCCTCGGGCGCGGCAGACGAGCCCACCTTGCGCTCCTGACGACGGAACACCTCGACCTCGGCGCCACGGAAGCGATAGATGGACTGCTGCGCATCGCCCACGGTGCACAGCGCGCGCTCCCCCGCACCCGTCAGGTAGCGTATCAGATCGACCTGCATCTGGTCGGTATCCTGAAACTCATCGATCATGACCATCTTAAAGCGGCCCTCGTACGCAGCACGGATGGCCGGGTAATCGCGCAGGGCCTCGTAGGCCATACGCAGCAGGTCGTTATTATCGAGGGCGGACTGGGCAGCCTTCAGCGCGCGATACTCGGCCTCCACGGAACGGGCCAAGCCCACCAGCGCATCGAGCGCCGGGGCACCGCAGGCAAGCACGATATTGATAAACGCATCGGCGGCCTCGGCCTTGAGCAGCTCGACCTGCTCCTTAGGGAATGCCTTGCTCGCGCGCGGCATGGTGCATGACATCATGAGTCGCGCCGCATCGACCATGGTCTTGCCGCTCGCCTCGAACGCGTCGATGGCATCGAGCGCCGTCTGCGCCTTCTCGGTCGCGGCCTTGCTTGCGCCCAGCGCCGCGCGATAGGCATCGGCGAGTGCCGAGGTATCGGCCTGGCCGCGCGCCACGCGCACGTCGTCCATACCGCCCGGCAACTGGCTCGACAGCTCCAGCAGGTCGCGCACCAGACCCTTGATGGTCGTACCGCCGCCAAAGGAACCGCCCTCGCCCGCCATGGGATACCAGGCATAGAGGGCCTTGAGCGATGCCGCGAGCTCGGGGGCGGCATCGGGTGCCGTCGCGCGACCCAGCACATGCTCAACAGCCTGGTCCATGAGCTCGTCGGTATCGGTGAGCACCGTGAACTCGGGGTCGATGCCCAGCTCCAGCGCGTGCGCGCGCAGGATACGCGAGCACATGCCGTGAATGGTCGAAATCCACGCGTCGTCGACGGTCAGTGCTTCCTCGTCCATGCCCTCGTCGATAAGCGCACGGCGCACGCGGTCGCGAATCTCGGCCGCGGCATCTTTGGTAAAGGTAATGGCGAGCACCTGGTCCAGATGCTCAACGAACGGACCGGATTCGGGCGAGAGCGCATAGACGATGCGGCGCGTGAGGGTAAAGGTCTTACCCGAACCGGCGCCCGCCGAGACAAACAGCGGGCGGTCGAGCGTTTTGACAATCTGCAGCTGTTGCGGCATCAAAGTCGAAAGATCCATGGTCTACACGTCCCTCCTTACAAACGTTCCTTCGTGGTTATACGAGCAGCGCGCATGCGCGGCCTGAGCCGACGCCGGGTCGACGGCGGCAACGTTGCCCGCCTCGAGCTCGCGCAGGCGCTCGGCGATGCCGGCCTCCACGCGATCGAGCAGGGCATCGAAGTCCATGCTGCCGCCCTCGCCCGGGAAGCCCTTCTTGAGGCCCGGGATGCGACCGTCACCGCGCTCTTCCTCGAGCAACTCGGCGCTCGCCGCACCGCGCAGCGCGGGCTTGCCGCCCTTGGTCGAAAAATAGAGCGCTGCACGGGTATCCAAGCCCAGTGCCCGACGCATGGCCTGCGCGTAGATGAGCGTTTGGGTATGGGGCGGCAGCCAGCGCGGGTCGTCGATGGGGGCCTCGCCCGTCTCCTCGTCACGCACCGTGGGGTCGGCAAGCTTAAACTCCTCGACACCCGAACGATGCTTGTAGTCGATTACCACGGCGCGATTCTCGGCATCCACATCTACGCGGTCGATGCGCCCGCCGAGCGGCCAACCGGCATACTCGACCTGGAGCTCGTTGAACGCAAACTCCAGGTAGCGCGGGGCAAAGGGGGCAAGTGCCTCGGACTCGTAGGCAAGCACGCCCTCCAGCTGCGGCAAGATCTCGGCCACCTGGCGCTCCTCCACCGCAGAGAGCGGCACCAGCGGGCCCCCCGTGCCGCGCTTGCCGGCGTGCTCGGCCAACGTCTCGTCAAAGACCTCGTGCAGCAGCTCCTGTGCACGCGGCAGATTCTCGGGCGTCACGCGCTCCATGCCTTCTTGGGGCAGACGGGCATGCAGATGCTCCAGCACGTCGTGGACAAAGTTGCCCTTCTCCATGTTGCCAAAGCCAGCGTCGATCGACTGGGGCTTGACGCGATACGAGACGAACCAGCATAGCGGACAGGTCGAATAGGCCTCGATCTGCGAGGCAGACGTCAAGCGCGGCACCAGCGGCGCATCCTCGCCCTCGCCATCGCGACGGCGCAGGACCAAATACGGCACGGCCTCGGCACTCAGATGCTGAGGGGCTTCACAGGTCACGCGCTCGCGCTTGAGGCCTTCACCTGCCGCGGGATCAAAGTCCCTCACGATATCGCCCTCACCCACGCACGTCGCCTTGTCGGCGCCAGCGGCCTTAGCAGTGCCAGTGGCCTTAGCGTCGTCAGCGGCCTTGTCGGTGTCAGTGGCCTTAGCGTCGTCAGCTGCCTTAGCAGCGTCAGCGACCTTGGCGTGCGCACGCAACTCGGTCCACACGGCCGCCGGATAGCACTCGCGCGCCTGACGATCGTGGGTCACACGGGCGAGCGTAACCGGACCACGCGACGCTTGCATCGCGTGACCAAAGCGCACGCGCAGCAGGGCCGCGGGCTCAAGCGTCACGCCCTCGCGACCAAGGCTCGCCGTCAGCGTAGCCAGCGGTCCCTCCTCGTGCGAGAGCGGATAGCTGTCCAGATCGACATCGGCAAACAGCACGGCATCGTAGCTGCCGGGGCGCAGAGCCGCCGCGTCGGCAAGCGAAGCAAAACGAACCTGAGCACGTGGCGCACGGTCAACCTCGTGGGTCTCGTAATCGTAGGCGGTGCTACGCTTGTCCACCCTAGTGCGAACGCCATCGAGCACGGGCACAGTCGCGACCTGCGACACGTCGAGCGCGCGGGCGCCATTCATAAGGATGTCGATGACGCGGCGCAGCAGGGCCACCTCCGCTTGGCGACGGGCTTGGCCATCCAAGCTGCCCAGCGAGCGATCGGGCAACGCCTCGGCAACGGCAAGCATGGCCTTAAGCGCCGTCACGGGCTTGTCACGCCACAGCGCCTGGAACACGTCCGAGACCACACACGGTACGTTCTTAAACCAGTTATCGTCGCTCGCCGCCTTGCGCGCGCCCCTCACCTGGCCCTGAACGCTCTGCAGCAGGCTCTTAACGCCCTCGGTAGTCTTGCTGCGCGAGAGACGCATATTCTTATCGAAGGTACGGGCATTGACGGCATCAGCGCCCGAAAGCGGACTGTAGATCCAGTCGGTAAGCTCCGGCGCGGGCCACCACTCGGTCTTTGACACCGTGCCTTCATCGGCGGCCTTCATGCGCTCGATCAGGCCGGCGAGCGCCGCAAACTGCCTGCCCGCAATGGATTGGGAAAACGCCGTGAACTCAACTGTCTCGGCAGCGATATGACGAGCCGCCAGACGAGAGGAGAGCTCACCGAACAACTGGGATGCCCGGGCAGAAACAACGAGCACGCGCACGGGGTCGGCGGGCGTTGCCGTAGCTTTATCGGCCTTGGACTCCTTGTGCGCTTTCACCAACTTATCGATGGCGTCCGCATAGACATGAGCACGGGCATGGGGGCCGGCGACCTCAATAAAGGCAGGCTGAGCGGCGGTCCCGCAAGCGACATCAGACGCGACGGCATCCTCCCCCAGCGGCGCGATCTCAAACAGCACACCGCGGGCATCAAATGCCGTGGCAAGCTCCTCGCGCATCGCCGCCTGCTCGCGGGCAAGCAGCACGACGACCTCTCCCCCATTGTTCGCCGCGGAAGACAGCAGCTCGAGCAGGCCGTGCGTAAACGACGTGACACCGCGCACGCATACGGCGCGGGCGCACGCCGGCAGGTTATCGGCCAGGGCACCGGCCATAATGTCAGCTGCCTCGCAGGGCTCGACCATATCTCGACGGTCCAAACCGCCCGCGTAGGCACGCAAAAGCTCAAACACACGAGCCTCGGCATCGCTTTTTGGCTCAGGCTGGCAATTGTTGCCACGGCATCGCTCGGCCGTCGTCCCCGCCACACCCGGCAGCACATCGCGGGCCATGCGCGCAAGCATGCGCACCGTGCCCTGGCTGCGCGAAAGCGGCTGCAGGTCGGCATCGTCGAGACGCGTGACCATGTCCGAGAGCAGCATCTGGCGCTGCAGGTTGTCGACGAAACCGCGCCCGTCGCCCAAAAGCTCCCAAATCGAGCGAAGCCACGATGTAGGCGTCTTGTAGTCGATACCCAGCGAAACGCCGGCTTCCGCCGCATCATGACGGCACAGGTCGAGCTCGGCAAACGTAGGTGCCAGCAACACGGCACGCCCGTGACGGGCAATAAGGTCGGCAAGCAACGCCGACTCGGCATCGCTCAAATCCGTGCCGGCATTGGTGGTATAGATTCGAACAGGCATGGTCCTCCGCTCAAACTGTTCGCAATAATCAATGCATCCATCCTACCCGCCCAAGCGGACAGATTTGCCCCACGCCAACAGATTTGATCCCTTGGGGACGGGGGAAAACGGATCATCGAGGGGGTCAGTCTAACCCGGTGATCCGTTTTCCCCCGTCCCCAAGGGATCAAAAAACCGCCCCCGGAGGAGCGGTTTTACACAATTCGTTTTTGGCGCGGCCTACTCGCCATCCTCCAGCTTAATGAGGATCTTGCGATAGCCACCGTACTCGCCGTTGAGCGCCTTGGACACACGGCTCACCGTGGTGGACGAAGCGCCGGTACGCGCCTGAACCTCGACATAGGGCTCACCCTCGTCCAGGTAACGCGCGACCTGCAGACGCTGCGATAGATCGCAAATCTCACGCGGCGTGCAGATATCGGTCAAAAACGCTTGGATATCCTTCTCGTCGTCCAAAAGGCTAAATGCGTGGACCAGCTGCTTGACATCAGGCTTGTCAAACATGTTCTCGATATTCATCGATCACCGCCAAACCCGCCAAAAGGCATCGAAGTTGATACTGACATCGGGCATCGTTCGCCCGTTCTATGCAATAGGGCAACGCCTGTGGCTTTTGCCCGTAGCAGTTTAGCACACCACCAAACTAAAGCGACAAGACTCTCTGCCAGCGGCACATTTTCTAGGACGAACGCCGTTTTGAAACCGAATGCGCACGCAAGCTCCACGAATATCTGAGACAATGGGCGGCCGAACAGGGCCGAGCCCGCGCATCTATCCGAGTTGCAAAGGTATGTGCCCCTCATGCCCCCTCACCACGCCATGCGCAAGAAAGGATTCCCACCATGCGCTTTTTGCTCAACTGGCTTTTGACCTCAATCGCCATCGCGATCGCAACGTTTCTCGTCCCCGGCATTCAGCCCTTCGGCATGGCCGACGCCTGGGTCTGCTTTGCCTTCGTGGGACTGTTCCTCAACATCGTCGACTCGCTCGTCAAGCCGTTCCTGACGGTCATCTCGCTGCCGCTCACTATTATCACGCTTGGTATTTTTCAGCTCGTTGTCAACAGCTTTATGCTCGAGCTGGCCGGCTACCTGTCGGTCAATCTGCTGGGCGCGGGTATCTCCATTGCCAGCTTTGGATCGGCCTTTATGGGCAGCATCCTGGTATCCATCATGCGCAGCATTCTCGATAGCATCGCCAGGAACTAGAACGACCGGATTCGGACCGCCACAACACGCCAAAAGAAGGCCGTCCATCGCAACGATGGGCGGCCTTGTCATTTGCCAAGCCTCAGAGGGTAAGAAAATCGACCATTTATACCCCGTCCCCAAATGGCAGGTGGGGCTAGATTACGTAGTCGTAGCCCTCGTTGGGGGCGACGAGCGCATCGAGCGTCACGCCGTCGAGGTAATCGTTGATGAGCTTGTCCAGGTTCTTCCACACGCCGAGCGTGGGGCACTCATCCGAACGCGAGCAGCCCTTGCAGTCGCCGTCCAGGCATGCGACCGGTGCCAGGCTGCCCTCGGTCAGGCGTAAGATCTCGCCCACCGTGTACTGCTCGGGCGGGCGCGTGAGCACATAGCCACCGCCCTTGCCACGCATGCCCGAAAGCATGTTGGCGCGCACGAGCGTAGCCAAGATGTTCTCCAGATATTTCTCGGAAATCCCCTGTCGCGCCGCGATCTCTTTGAGCGGGATGCGACCGGCCGCCTGGTGCTCGGCCAGATCGACCATAACGCGCAGGGCATATCTGCCCTTTGTGGAAACCAACATATATATTGCTGCCTTTCGGTCTTTTAATCCGTAGAAATTCTAGCCGAAATATTGGTTTTGAAAATACCCATTCCCGTCAAGACGCTTAATCGACTCGTAATAATCTCCTATTTCCTATTGCATTACTAGGCTTTAGTGCCTACTATGCTTGCCAACAGCAAAACGAACAACCCATAAGGTTTGTGGGTTTCGCCGTTACACACACCGTAAAACCACACGGTATCCAGTCATTTGAACACTTGGAGGTTCACCATGAGCAATGTTTACACGTCCATCGATCAGCTTATCGGCCACACCCCGCTTCTGGAGCTCACTCACTTTGAGGCCGATGAGGGCCTCAAGGCCCGCGTGCTCGTCAAGCTGGAATACTTCAACCCCGCCGGGTCCGTCAAAGACCGCGTCGCCAAGAACATGATCGACGAGGCCGAGAAGGCCGGCAAGCTCGTGCGCGGCGGCGACTACACCATCATCGAGCCCACGAGCGGCAACACCGGCGTCGGCATCGCCTCGGTGGCGGCGGCTCGCGGCTACAAGGTGATCATCACCATGCCCGAGACTATGTCCGTCGAGCGCCGCAAGCTTATGCAGGCATATGGCGCACAGCTTGTGCTCACCGACGGGTCCAAGGGCATGAAGGGCGCCATCGCCAAGGCCGAGGAGCTGCAGAAGGAGACGCCCAACAGCATCATCGCCGGCCAGTTTGTGAACCCCGCCAACCCCGCCATCCACAAGGCCACGACCGGCCCCGAGATCTGGGATGACACCGACGGCAAGGTCGACATCTTCGTCGCCGGCGTCGGCACCGGCGGCACCGTGACCGGCGTGGGCGAGTTCCTCAAGGAGCAGAACCCCAAGATTCAGGTCGTCGCCGTCGAGCCCGCCACCTCCCCGGTGCTCTCCAAGGGCCAGGCCGGCCCGCACAAGATCCAGGGTATCGGCGCCGGCTTTGTGCCCGACGTCCTCGACACCCAGGTCTATGACGAGATCATCCCCGTCGAGAACGACGACGCCTTTGCCACCGGCCGCGCCGTGGGCCACAAGGAGGGCGTGCTCGTGGGCATTTCGTCCGGCGCCGCCGTGTGGGCCGCGCTGCAGCTGGCCAAGCGCCCCGAGAACGAGGGCAAGACCATCGTGGCGCTGCTCGCCGACACCGGTGAGCGCTACCTGTCCACGGCACTGTTCCAGGACTAAGGGCCCGTCACTTGTCGATAGGCCCAAGGCACGCCGGTCTACCCTCTCTTCTGGCTGCCTGAGCCCATCTCGTTAGGGTGTCCCACGAGACGTCCGAACTTGCTACAATGTCTGCGGCGCGGAACCAGCCTCCCGCGCCGCTTTTCTTTTTTGGCCACATGCCACCAAGGAGAACCTCCCCATGCACAACAAGCGCGTGCTCGTCGCCATGAGCGGCGGCGTCGATTCCAGCGTGACTGCATACCTGCTCAAAAGCCAGGGCTACGAATGCGTCGGCGCCACCATGCGCCTCACCTGTCCCGCGCCCGACCCCGCCACGGGCATGAGCAAAGTCGACCGCGACATCGCCGATGCAAAGGCTGTCGCCGAGCGCCTGGGGATACCCCACCATGTGCTCGACCTGCAGCAGACCTTCGACCGCAATGTTATCGAGCGCTTCGTGACCGCCTACCAGGAGGGGCTGACGCCCAACCCGTGCATCATCTGCAACCGCCATATTAAGTTTGGCACGCTGCTCGATGCAGCGCTGGATATGGGCTGCGGCTACATCGCCACAGGCCACTACGCCAAAACGAGCCAGTCGTCCGACGGCACCTGGCAGCTGCACCGCGGCGAGGACCCTAAAAAGGACCAGAGCTACTTTTTGTATTCGCTCACACAAGAGCGCCTGGCACGCACGATCTTTCCGCTGGCCGGGCTGGACAAAGAACGCGACGTGCGCCGCATTGCCGCCGAGCAGGGCTTCATCAACGCCAAGAAGGCCGAGAGCGAGGACATCTGCTTTATCGCGGACGACGACTACGCGGGCTATATCGAGCGCCGCTGCGGACATGCCGCCGAGCCGGGCGATATTGTATGGCGCGACGGCAGCGTGGTCGGACGCCACAACGGCGCGCTGCGCTATACCATCGGCCAGCGCAAGGGCTTGGGCGTCGCGATGGCGCACCCCGTGTACGTAACGGGCGTCGATGCCGCCAACAACATTGTGCATCTTGGCGAGGCCGAGGACCTGACGGCCACAGCGCTCACGGCCGATGAGTGGATCTGGAGCGCGCCGGCAGAGCGCATGGAAGCTGAGCTCAATGCCAGCGGCATTCGCGTGGGCGCCAAGTACCGCTACCGCCAAAAGGACCAGACAGCGACCCTTACGCATGGCGCCGACGGACAAATGCTGCTGACCTTTGACGAGCCGCAGCGAGCCATCGCCCCCGGCCAGGCAGTCGTCGTCTACCGCGGCGACGTCGTCTTGGGCGGCGGCACCGTTACGGCAGCCATCAAGTAGCCCCATCCCCTTCATAAGTTGCGGTGAAATAGGGACTGCTTATGCGTTTCAAATGCAAAAACAGTCCCTATTTCACCGCAACGCACAAGAGCGCCCCTGCCGGCAACGTTATACCGGCTAGGGCGCTCTTAACTTGCCACGCGCTATAAATGCGCCTAACGCTGTACGTAGGCGCGGACGAGCTCAAAGGTGTTACGCACGCCGTCCATGTGGCTGCGCTCGTAGTTGTGGCTCGCGTACACACCGGGGCCGATCAGGCCGTGACGGATGTCGTAGCCGGCAGAGAGCGTGGCCTCAACGTCCGAGCCGTAATGCGGGTACACGTCGATGGCGTAGTCGAGCTCCAGCTCGCGCGCGATGTTGGACAGCGTGGTTACCAGGTCGTAGTTGTACGGACCGCCCGAATCCTTGGCGCAGATCGACACCATGCGCTCGGTGCAGCCCAGATCATCACCCACGCAACCCATGTCAACGCTGATCATCTCGCGCGTGTCGGCCGGCACGAAAGCACCGCCGTGGCCGACCTCCTCGTACACGGTAAAGAGCAGCGACACCTTGCGCGAAAGCGTCACCTCGCCGTCAGCAACGGCACGGGCCAGACCCAGCAGAATCGACGCCGACAGCTTGTCATCCAGGAAGCGGCTCTTAATGTAGCCGCTCTCCGTCACCGTGGTACGCGGATCCATAGCGATGATGTCGCCGGTCTGAATGCCCAGCTCGAGCACATCGTCCTTGCTGTCGACATTCTCATCGAGCAGGATTTCCATGTTCTTCTCGATGGTCTTGACCGGCTCGTCGGCCACGTGCGCCGAAGGCTCGGTGTTGAGGACCACACCCGTGTAGACATTGCCATCGCGCGTGTAAACGGTGCAGTTCTCGCCATCGGCCGTAGACCACTGGTGCCCACCAAGCGTCGTGGGACGCAGGCGGCCATTGTCCTTAATGGAGCGTACCATGGCGCCCAAGGTGTCGACATGGCTCGCCAACACAAGCGGCTCGCCCTCGCCGCCAAGCTCGACCAGCACGTTGCCCTTATTGGAACGCTCGGGGCCAAAGCCCATATCGCGCAACGTTTCCATTAGATAATCAGTCGCCGCACGGGTATAGCCCGTAGGCGAAGCAATCGAGGTAAGCGCCTTCAACTGGTCAGTAATATAGGAGAGCGTAGAATCCATCTTGGACACCAAAGTCACCCTTTCATGTCGAATTAAACCCACAGCAACAATACCACCGCGAACCATCTTTTTACCTAGCGAGATGACCCATCGAGCTCCCCAGAACTGCGCCCGCCACGATAACGAGCCGGCGGGCCCCTGCCCGTTAGCCCCAGAATCTTTCCGCAGGACAGAAGGAGGCCCCGCCGCACGTAGTGCGCAGCGGGGCCTCCGACATGTCCGAGGACGATTGTGGGGCTAACGGGCGGGGCCCGCCGAACCAGGTTAGGCAGCCGGGCAGATCTTCTTGAAGAGCTCGATGACGTCGTCGAGCGTCGCCTCGCGCGGGTTGCCCGGGAAGCAGGCGTCAGCCATGGCGTCCTTGGCCAGGATCTCGATCTCGTCAGCCTTCATGGCCTCGCAGACGTGAGGGATGTTCACGTCGGCAGAGAGCTGCTTAACGGCGGCGATGGCGGCATCGGCGGCCTCGGCGGTGCTCATGCCCGTGGTGTCAACGCCCATGGCGACGGCAACCTTGGCCAGGCGCTCAGCGCAAACCGGCTTGTTGAACTCCATGGCGATCGGCAGCAGCATGGCGCAAGCGACGCCGTGCGGGGTATCGTAGTGAGCGGACAGGGTGTGAGCCATGGCGTGGTCGATGCCCAGGCCAACATTGGAGAAGCCCATGCCGGCGACATACTGACCAAGAGCCATGCCCTCACGGCCGGAGCCGGGCTGGCCGGACTTGGCCTCGGCGACGGAGTCGCGCAGGTTCTCGCTGATCAGCTTAATGGCCTCAAAGTGGAACATGTCGGAGAGCTCCCAAGCGCCCTTGGTGGTGTAGCCCTCGATGGCGTGGGTCAGAGCGTCCATGCCGGTGGAAGCAGTCAGGCCGGCGGGCATGGAAGCCATCATGTCGGGGTCGACGACGGCGACCTCGGGGGCGTCGTTGGTGTCGACGCACACGAACTTGCGGACCTTCTCGGGGTCGGTGATGACGTAGTGGATGGTCCCATCGGCGGCCTCGGCCGCGGCACCGGCGGTCGTCGGCACGGCGATGGTGAACACGGCGTGGTTCTTAGTGGGAGCAACGCCCTCGAGGCTGCGTACATCGGCGAACTCGGGGTTGTTGATGATGATGCCGATGGCCTTAGCGGTGTCCATGGAGGAGCCGCCGCCGATGGTCACGATAGCGTCAGCCTCGGCGGCCTTGAAGGCCTCGACGCCGTCCTTGACGTTCTGGATGGTGGGGTTGGGCTTGATCTCGGAGTAGAGGCTCCAAGCGATGCCGGCGGCGTCGAGCTCGTCGGTCACCTTGGCGGTAACGCCAAACTTGACCAGATCGGGATCGGAGCAGACGAAAATCTTCTTGTAGCCGCGACGCTGGAGCTCGCCGGGGATTTCCTTGATGGCGCCGGAACCATGATAAGAGATGGTATTGAGAACGAAACGATTAGCCATTGATAGCCTCCCATCGTGTGCGGGGCACCCATTACGCCCCACGCTATGAGTCCCATCCTAACGCTTTTGAAACGAAAAACGCGTGAGAACGTCAAAATTGTTAAAGCGTTTCAACAGATGATGAAAAATATTGCGGCAAAGGGACAGCCCCTTTGCCGCATTCGGTTACTTTCGGCAGCCCTCTTTCCAAGCCTCGGCCGCAACCTTCCAGCGTAAGCGCAAGTCGCGCTCGCGGTCGATGAACATGATGGCAAACGCGACAAACAGCAGCAAGCTCGCCACGACGATGGCGTGCAGGCCCATGCGCTCAATACACCAGTTGCCCAACCCGGCGCCAAACACAACGGTAAAGATCACGCCAAAGTACAGCAGGCCGTTTTCCAAAAAGCCGCGCCTGTGGGTGATGATGTAATCGTCCACGTTTTGCAGCGCGTTGCGCAAGTTGCCGATGCACATGGTCGTAGCGATGCCGTGACCGTGGATCTTGCGGAAGCTCTCGACCTGCATGCCGCAGGCAAACGAGGTGAGGCAGTTGGCGAGCAGGTTGAAATTGCCGCCCGGGATAAAGCTCACTCCCAGCAAGATAACGGCTTCAAAAAACACCGTTACCTGGCGCCAGTGAATCACGCTGCCAAACCGTTCGTGTACCAGGTCGGCAAGCATAATGCCCACGGCAAACGACACCACGGGGAAGAAATAGCGTCCCGCCAGCTGCCAGTTGCCCTCCGAGATGCTTACACCCACGAGCAGGATGTTGCCCGTCTGCGCGTTGGCGAAAACATGATCGCGCCCAATGTACGAATACACATCCATAAAGCCACCGGCGAGCGCCAAGATAATGCCCAGCTCGATGGACTCCGATATCTGTTTGGCACGCTGCATCGTCGTGCATCCTCCTTGTTGACGACTCTCTCGTGCGTTGGCGGAAACATAGCCGCCGTTCATACTGTAACCCATTGACAACATGGCGTGCGCGCGAGACGGGTTCTCCAACGCGCAGATACACAGTCTGGAAACAAACGACACGCGCATCGACGCGCCAATCCGCCAGCTCATGTACTCCCCCAGTCTTTTTAGCCCCGTCCCAAAAAGACTGGTTACAATTACGTGCAGCATACAGACACCGGGAGGGATCGTGGCAAAAAAGCCTCAGCACGCTCAGAACAGCCAACGCGGACAGCAGGGCAAACAGGGCCAGCAGCAAAAGCGCGGCGGCAAGGCGCAGGCCACGGTCGCCCGCACCAAGCATTCCC
>CAUEQX010000024.1 GCA_959020035.1 uncultured Collinsella sp.
CGCAAGGTCGAGCGCGTGGAAGACGCGGCAAAGGCCTTTATTGAAGCACGCGCCGAGGGCGAGGCCGTTTTTGGCGACGGCGAGTGCTACATGGAGAAGTTCGTCGCGCCGGCGCACCATGTCGAGGTGCAGATTATGGCCGATAAGCAGGGCCATGTGTTTTCGCTCGGCGAGCGCGAGTGCTCGGTGCAGCGCCGCAACCAAAAGCTAATCGAGGAGAGCCCTGCGCCGTGCCTCGACGGACACGACGACATTCGTGCTCGCATGCACAAGGCGGCACGCGACCTGGCTCGTGCCGTCGGCTACGAGGGAGCCGGCACCATCGAGTTTTTGTACTCGGACGACGGCAATTTCTACTTTATGGAAATGAACACGCGCCTGCAGGTTGAGCATCCGGTCACGGAGTTTGTGACCGATACCGACTTGGTCAAGTGGCAGCTGCGCGTGGCAGCCGGCCAGTCCCTGCCCTTTGAGCAGGAGGACGTACCGGTCCGTAACCACGCCATGGAGTGCCGCATCAATGCCGAAACGCCGGACTTTCTGCCGTCATGCGGAACGGTCACCGCGTTGCGTGTGCCGGGTGGTCCGCGCGTGCGCTGGGATTCGGCCATGTTTACCGGTGCGAACGTTCCGCCGTACTACGACTCCATGCTCGGCAAGCTTATCGTGTGTGCGCCCACGCGCGACGGCGCCATTCGCAAGATGCGCTCGGCTTTGGGCGAGCTCGTGATTGAGGGCGTGAGCGAAAACAGCGAGCTTCAGCTCGACGTGCTTGCAAACGATGAGTTCTTGTCGGGCATGTACCACACCGATCTGATGGGGCATCTCTATGCTGATGAATAGAAAAGCGAAGACGGTCAACGTCCTCGAGGGACCGATGACCGAGTCGTGCGCCGAGTTTCCCGCGCGCCACGTGTTTATCAAGTGCCCGGAGTGCCGCCGCGTGATCGATGAGGCGCGCCTGCACGACAACCTCGAGGTCTGCCCTCGTTGCGGCAAACACTTTCGCGTGAGCGGGCGCGACCGCATGCGCATGACGATTGACGAGGGCACGTTTGAGGAATGGGATGCCAGTCTGGCGCCGGAGGACTTCCTTTCGTTTCCCGGCTATGCCGACAAGCTCAAGAGCGTGAGCGAACGTTCGGGCGAGCGCGATGCCGTTGTGTGCGGCAAGGGCAAAATCTGCGGTTGCGATACGGCGCTCTTCTTTATGGACGCCAACTTTATGATGGGCTCGATGGGTTCCGTGGTGGGCGAGAAGATCTGTCGCACATTTGAGCGAGCGACCGAGCTTGGATTGCCAGTTGTCGGCTTTACCGTTTCGGGCGGTGCGCGCATGCAAGAGGGCGTGACATCGCTTATGCAGATGGCCAAGATTTCTGCGGCGGTTAGGCGCCACAGTGAGGCGGGCGGCCTGTATATCACGGTGCTCACCGATCCCACGACCGGAGGCGTAACCGCGAGTTTTGCCATGGAGGGCGACATTATCCTGGCCGAGCCCGATGCCCTGACGGCGTTTGCCGGTCCGCGCGTGATCGAGCAGAACATGCACAAGCGCCTGCCCAAAGGATTCCAGCGCTCCGAGTTTTTGCTGGAGCATGGCTTTTGCGATGCCGTTGTTCCGCGTGGCGAGATTGCGCTCACGGTAGGCGAGCTGCTGGCACTGCACGAAGGGCACGCACCCGGCCTGGGGGCACCGCATGAAATCGTGCATACGGGTCGCCGCGGCAAAAAGCTGGGACACTTGTTCAAGCGCTCGACGGCACCAAAAACCGCGCTCGAGATTGTCAAGCAGACCCGCTCGGCAGATCGAGCCACGGCGGGTGAGATGATCTCGCTGGGCCTCGACGGATTTGTGGAGTTGCACGGCGACCGTTACTTTGGCGACGACGCCGCTGTGGTGGCTGGCATTGGCTGGAAAGACGGACGCCCCGTAACGGTCATCGCCATCGAGCGCGGCACCACGACCAAAGAGCGTATGCGCCGCAACTTTGGCATGGCGCATCCCGAGGGCTATCGCAAAGCGCGTCGCCTTATGCGCCAGGCCGAAAAGTTTGGTCGACCGGTTCTGTGCCTGGTCGATACTTCGGGTGCGTTTTGCGGCATCGGTGCCGAGGAGCGCGGCCAGGGCGAGGCGATTGCCCAGAATCTCATGGAGATGAGCGGCCTTAAGACACCGATTGTTTCCGTTGTTACGGGCGAGGGCGGATCCGGTGGCGCACTGGCGCTGTCCGTGGCTGATCGCATTTTTATGCTTTCGAGCTCGGCCTATTCGGTCGTGAGCCCCGAGGCCTGTGCGTCGATCCTGTGGAAGGATACCGAGCGCGCGAATGAGGCCGCCGAGGCGCTTAAGCTCACGGCCCCCGATCTGTTGGCGCTCGGCATCATCGACGGCATTGTTGACGATAGGGGCCTGTCGCATGAGGAGATCGCCGGTGCCGTCATGTCCTCGGCATTTGATGCCTTCGATACGCTTGGGCAGCTCGACGACGCGACCCTCACAAACCTCCGCTACGAAAAGTACCGCGCAATCGGTCAGTACCGCACGATGTGACAAAGGGACAGCCCGCATGTCATATTGGGAAAGGCGTTCCATGCTACAAGTTTCTAACACCTCGTTTACAACGTCGGTTTCATCAAACGCCATGGCCGTGGTGGACTATCTGTCCAAAAGCATGATGTCGGCGCTGCCGTTTATTGTCTGCGCGGCGTTGTTCCGCACCGTCGCTGTCATTATGGGCGAAGGCATGCTGGGCCTGTGGTCTGCTGATTCCGATATCTATCGCCTGTTCTACAGTTGGCTCTATAACGCCGGCTACTACTTTTTGCCCATTTATCTTGGTTGGGCGGCCGCCCGCCAGCTCGGTTGCTCGGAGCAGCTGGGCATGATGCTGGGCGGCGTATTGATTGCGCCCGATCTGCTTAAGCTCGTCGATGCCGCATCGACGACGGGGGCATCGATGACTTCCGTGTATGGTCTGCTTCCCGCGCCGGTCAACGATTACACGACGACTGTTATTCCGGTTCTCATCTCGGTGCCCGTGCTATGGCGAGTGGAGTGTTTCTTTAAGCGCGTTATCCCTAAGGCCGTGGCGTTTTCGTTTGTTCCGTTTACAACCATGCTTGTCATGGTTCCGGTTTCGCTGTGTATCACGGCGCCGGCGGGCAGCTATCTGGGCATGCTGTTGGGCCAGCTTATGTTTATGCTTGGCAATTCCGGTGGCATCGTGTCGCTGCTCACGCTCATGGGGCTTGCCGCGGGTTGGGAGTTTCTTAAGATTGCAGGCGTCAGCAACGTTGTCCTATCGCTTGCCTATGCTCAGTTTATGAGTGTGGGAACGGATTCGTGCATCCTGATCGCCGCGACGATGGCGACGTTCGCCGTTTGGGGCATGCCCTTTGGCGCGTCGCTCCGCGTTGCGGATAAGGACGAGAAGGCACTCATGCTGGGCTATTCAATCTCGGGTATTCTTGGCGGCGTAAGCGAGCCGGCGCTGTACGGTTGCGGCTTTAAATATGGCAGGTGCCTGACGTGCATGGCCATTGGCGGCGCCGTCGGAGGCCTTGTTGCGGCCGTGGGCCACGTTACGGCCTATACCATCGGCATGACGAATGTCCTTATGGTCATTGGCTTTGCCACGGGCGGCATCTCGAACCTGCTGTGGTGCTGCGTTGCCGGCGGTGTGGCATTTGCGGTGTCTGCGGCGCTGAGCTACTGCTTTGGCGTGGTGCCGGCGCAGGGACAGACGACGGGGGACGGAGCCGATTCACCCGAAACCTCGAAGAGCGTGGCCGAAGCAAGCGCGTAAACCTGTGCGACACAAGGACGATTCCTTTGCCATATTCCAAGGCCGTGGCCCGTGTGGGTTGCGGCCTTTTTTGTATCTGGGGGACAAAGTGGCTACACTACAATCCGTTTGAGCAATAGATATATAGGTAGTACCGTGGGGGCGGATGTAGATGGTCGAGTGGATTGTTAAGCGTGCGCAGGGCGACCGTGCGCGTGTGGGCACGTTAGCTGGCGTGGTGTGTATTCTCGCCAATGTGGCACTATGCGCTGCGAAGGGCGTAATTGGCGTGCTGTCGGGATCGGTTTCGATTGTGGCGGATGCCATGAACAACCTGTCCGATGCCAGCTCGAATATCGTGAGCGTGCTGGGCTTTAAGCTGGCGAGCAAGCCCGCCGACCCCGAGCATCCATACGGCCATGGTCGCTACGAGTACCTCTCGGGTCTTGTCGTGGCGGCGCTCGTGCTTCTCATTGGCCTTGAACTGGTGAAGTCCTCGTTTGAGCGTATCATCCACCCCGAACCTGTCGAGTTCTCGCTTGCCCTGGTGGCAGTCCTGGCGCTTTCGATGGTTGTTAAGCTGTGGATGACGGCGCTCAACCAAAAGCTCGGCGACCGTATCGAGTCCGAGACACTGCATGCGACTGCCCAGGATTCCAAGAACGATGTTCTTGCCACAGGCGCCGTGCTGGCATGTGCAATTGTTTCGCAGGTGACGCACATCAATCTTGACGCATGGGTTGGCCTTGCCGTTGGCGCCTATATTGGCTGGAGCGGCTTTGAACTTATTCAAGATACGGTGAGCCCGCTTTTGGGTCAGTCGCCCGATCCTAAGCTGGTCAAGCACATTCGAGACAAGATCATGAGCTATCCCGGCGTTTTGGGCGTTCACGATTTGATGGTTCACGACTACGGCCCGGGCAGGAAGTTCGCAAGCGCGCATGCCGAGATGGCGGCCGAGGTCAGTCCGCTGGAAAGTCACGACACGCTCGATAACATTGAGCAGTCGTTTAGGGACGAGGACGGCATGATCGTCACGCTCCATTACGATCCCATCGTGACCGACGATCCAAAGGTGGCGAGCATGCGCCTGCGTATCAACGCAATGGCTCAGGAGATCGATAACCGCCTCTCGATTCACGACCTTCGCTGCGTGCCGGGTCCCACGCACACCAACGTGATCTTTGACTGCGTGCGTCCCTCGGATCTGCAGATGAGTGCCGAAGACGTAAAGCACGCGCTGGCACAACGGGTCGAATCGGAATATCCCAAGTCGATTGCCAAGATTACGATCGACGAAGACTACGTAGGACATACCCACGAGTAGGGCTGTGCCGGCAAAGCAGGTTATGCAGAAGGGGAGAGCATGAAGAAACTGTATCTACTCCGCCACGGTCAGACGGAGTTCAACGTCAAAAAGCTGGTCCAGGGCCGCTGCGATTCACCGCTGACCGACCTGGGCCGCAAACAAGCGGGAATGGCAGCCGCATGGCTCAAGGCCCACGGCGTCGTCCCCGACAAAGTTGTCTCATCACCCTTAGGCCGAGCTATGGACACGGCAAGTCTCGTCGCATGCGAGCTCCTCGGCCCGGACGCAGCAGTCGAGCCCTGTGAAGGCATTATCGAGCGCAGCTACGGCACCTTCGAAGAAGGCCCCCACGACGCCCTGCCCACCGACGTTTGGGATCCGGGCGAGGACCTGGTCCCCTTCGGAGGAGAAGGAAGCCGCGCGCTGCAAGAGCGCATGGTAGACACCCTCACCAATCTCATGGGCGCCGAGGGCATAGAAACCCTCCTAGCAGTAAGCCACGGCAGCGCCAGCCGCCAATTCATTAGAGCCGCCGCCCCAGAGGGCTTCGAGCTCCCAACAAAACTCCCCAACTGCGCCATCATGATCTTCGATTTCGATGAGGCAAAGCCACAAGCAGAAGGCGAACCTCATCAATGTAAGTTCACCCTCCAGCAAATAGTGGACCCCCAACAAAGTAATTAGCTGAGCGAGCAGAGTTAAGCAGACATCAACGTATCGTCTCCCGAGCTTGGCAGAGGGGCGGCGAAATATATTAAGTTTGTCGCGAGTTCCGCACGCAAAGGAAAGCACTTAATGTGCTTTCCGTCTTGCGCAGGACTGTAGAGCAGCAAACTTAATATATTTCGCCGCCCCTCTGCCAAGCTCGGGAGACTCCACGCACTTTACCTGCGTAAACAATGTGAGTGAAATATGAATCTCGATGGATACGCCCGCAGCCGTGTATACTAAACAGCTGTGTGAAACCAGGGGAGTATTCTGGCTGGACAAAATGCCTGCTTAATAGGGTTGTCAGGTAGTCCGGACGCTATACAAGGCTGGGGAGCACGTCGTGTAAGTAGTGGTCCTCTAGGGGCGTACGCTCGGTGGTGTACGCATTGTCCCAAGACCACGCGAGAGTTGGGATCATATCTTGATCAGCATGATTCTCGGCCGCAAGATTGGCATGACCCAGGTTTGGGACGAGGACGACAACGTCGTTCCCGTCACGGTCATCCAGGCTGGCCCCTGCGCTGTCTCGCAGGTTAAAACTCAGGCAACCGACGGCTATGACGCCGTCCAGATCGGTTTCGGCGACATCAAGGCCAAGAACGTGAACAAGCCCATGGCTGGTCACTTCGCCAAGGCTGGCGTCGAGCCTGTCCGCTTCCTTCGTGAGGTCCGCGTCGAGAACGGCGAGGAGCACAAGGTCGGCGAGGTCGTCACCGTCGCTGATTTCGCTGATGTCGAGAAGGTCGACGTCATCGGTACCTCCAAGGGTAAGGGCTTCCAGGGTCGCATCAAGCGCTGGGGTCAGCGCCGCGGTCCTATGACGCATGGTTCTCACTTCCAGCGTCACCCCGGTTCTATCGGTCAGTGCGCCTATCCTGCGCGCGTCCTCAAGGGCGTCAAGATGGCCGGTCACATGGGTAACGAGCGCGTTACCGTCAAGAACCTTTCCGTTGTCCGCATCGATGCCGAGCAGAACCTCATCTTGGTCAAGGGCGCTGTCCCGGGTGCCAAGAATGGTCTCGTCGCCATCCGTATGGCCTAAGGGCCCAGCCCATTTAGCCCAGCGTCATACCAAGGAGAACACTTAAATGGCAAAGTTTGAAGTAAAGAACAGCGAGGGCAAGAAGGTCGCCGAGGCCGAGCTCGCCGCTGAGGTGTACGGCATCGAGCCGAACATCCACGTTATGCACCACATCGTCAAGTGCCAGATGGCCTCTTGGCGTCAGGGCACCCAGTCTGCTAAGGGTCGCTCTGAGGTTTCCGGTGGCGGCAAGAAGCCTTGGCGTCAGAAGGGCACCGGCCGTGCCCGCCAGGGTTCCATCCGTGCTGCCCAGTGGCGTCACGGTGGCGTTGTCTTCGCCCCCAAGCCCCGTTCCTACGCTAAGCGTATGAACAACAAGGAGGTCAAGCTGGCTATGCGCTCCGCGCTGTCCGCCAAGCTGGCCGATGGCGAGCTCGTGCTCGTCGACGACTACGGCTTCGAGAAGCCTTCCACCAAGGCTGCCGTCGCCATGCTCAAGGCTCTCGGTCTTGAGGGCAAGCGTCTGACCATCATCGTTCGCGATGAGGACGTCAACGCCTACCTGTCGTTCCGCAACATTCCCAAGACGTTCATCATCACCGCTGACGAGGCCAACACCTACGATCTCGTTAACAACAACGCTGTGCTGATGCCCGCCGACATCGCCGCTCACTTCGGGGAGGTGCTTGCATAAATGACCGCCCACGAGATCATCATCCGTCCGATCGTGTCCGAGCGTTCCTTCTCCGGCATGGAGCTGAACAAGTACACGTTCGAGGTCGCCAAGGATTCTAACAAGTATCAGATCAAGGACGCTGTCGAGGAGATCTTCGGCGTCAAGGTCGTTCGCGTGAATACCCTGACGGTCAAGCCCAAGACCAAGCGCGTGCGCTATGTCGCCGGCAAGACCCGTTCTTGGAAGAAGGCCATCGTCACGCTGGCCGAGGGCGACACCATCGAGGTCTTTGGCAACCAGGCCTAAGACTCGCTGCTGTTGAGTGAGCTCATGCCTCCCAAATAGGGGAGGCGAGAGCTCAAGGTTTTGGACGTATAAAATGGACACGCCCGGAACCGTGTATACGTCCGGTGTCATCGCACCCGAGGCAGAACCTCGAATCCCTGTCTGCGATGGCTAACGGATTCCTATTGAAAGGGATTGTAATGGCTGTAAAGCACCTTAAGCCGACCTCCGCTGGTAGGCGTTGGCAGACGATCTCCGATTTCTCCGAGATCACCTGCACCAAGCCCGAGAAGTCTCTTCTCGAGCCCCTGCCCAAGAAGGCCGGTCGTAACAACAACGGCCGCATCACCACCCGCCACCAGGGCGGCGGCGTGAAGCGTCGTTACCGCGTGATCGACTTCAAGCGCAACAAGGACGGCGTGCCCGCCAAGGTTGCCACGATCGAGTACGATCCGAACCGTTCCGCTCGCATCGCTCTGCTGCACTACGCTGACGGTGAGAAGCGCTACATCCTGGCCCCCAAGGGCCTCGAGGTCGGTCAGACCATCATGTCCGGTTCTGACGCCGACATCAAGCCGGGCAACGCTCTGCCTCTCGCCGACATTCCCGTCGGTACGCTCATCCACGCCGTCGAGTTCCAGCCGGGCAAGGGCGCTGCTATCGCCCGTTCCGCCGGTAACTCCTGCCAGCTGATGGGTAAGGAGGGCAAGTACGCTATCGTCCGTATGCCTTCCTCCGAGATGCGCCGCATCCTCGTTACCTGCCGCGCCACCGTCGGTGAGGTCGGCAACGCCGATCACTCCAACATCGTCATCGGCAAGGCCGGCCGTAAGCGTCACATGAACGTGCGCCCGACCGTCCGCGGTACCGTCATGAACCCTGTCGACCACCCGCACGGCGGTGGCGAGGGCAAGAACCACACCTCTGGTCGTCCCTCTGTTACCCCCTGGGGTAAGCCGACGAAGGGCCTTCGTACGCGCAAGAAGAAGAAGGTCTCGAACCAGCACATCATTCGTCGCCGTAAGAAGTAATTTCGGATACCTAGTTTTAGGAGAAAGCACTTATGAGCAGAAGTCTCAAAAAGGGCCCGTTCGTGGAGACTCGCCTTCTCTCGCGTATCACCGCGATGAACGAGGCTGGCAAGAAGGACGTCGTGAAGACCTGGTCCCGCGCGTCCACCATCTTCCCCGAGATGGTTGGTCACACCATCGCCGTCCACGACGGCCGCAAGCATGTGCCCGTGTATGTTACCGAGTCCATGGTTGGTCACAAGCTCGGCGAGTTCGCGCCGACTCGTACGTTCCGTGGCCACAAGGCCAAATAGGGGGTTAACCGTAAATGGCAACTAAGTCTATTGAAACTGAGGCCACCGAGGTTCGCGCCGTCGCCAAGTACGTGCGTGTTTCCCCCAGCAAGGCCCGCCTGGTGGTCGATCTGATCCGCCGCAAGCCTGTCGCTCAGGCCTTCGACATCCTCCACTTCTGCGACCGCGCCGTCGCCGTGGATGTCGAGAAGGTTCTCCGTTCCGCCGTTGCGAACGCCGAGAACAACAACGGTCTGCGTGCCGACAACCTGGTTGTCGCCGCTGCCTATGTTGACGAGGGTCCGACGCTTAAGCGCATCCGTCCCCGTGCCAAGGGTTCCGCTTCTCGTATTCTGAAGCGTACTTCCCACATCACCGTCGTCGTTGCTCCTCGAAAGGAGGCGTAAAGCTGTATGGGTCAGAAAGTCTACCCCACCGGCTTCCGTCTTGGCATCACCGAGAACTGGCGCTCCCGCTGGTTCGCAGAGAAGGATTACGCTAAGACCCTCGGTAACGATCTCGAGATCCGCAAGTACCTCGAGAAGCGTCTTTCCCGCGCAGCTGTCTCCCGCGTCGAGATCGAGCGCGCTGGCGACAAGGTGAAGGTCATCATCCTCACCGCTCGCCCCGGCGTTGTCATCGGTAAGAAGGGTGCCGAGATCGATGCCCTCCGCACCGAGCTCGAGAAGGTCGCTGGCGTCTCCAAGGGCCAGCTCTCCGTCGACGTTGTCGAGATTAAGCGCCCCGAGCTCGACGCCAACCTCGTTGCTCAGTCTATTGCCGAGCAGCTCGAGGGCCGCGTTGCCTTCCGTCGCGCTATGCGCAAGGCTGTCCAGTCCGCCCGCAAGGCCGGCGCTAAGGGCATCCGTATCCAGTGCTCCGGTCGTCTCGGCGGTGCCGAGATGGGCCGTCGTGAGTGGTACCGTGAGGGTCGCGTGCCTCTGCACACCCTCCGTGCCAAGATCGACTACGGCACGGCTGTCGCCAGCACCACCATGGGCGCTTGCGGCGTGAAGGTCTGGATCTACCTGGGTGAGAAGCTCCCGGGCCAGCCTGTTCCCAACCCTGCACTCGAGGGCTCTTCCCGTCCTCGTCGTCGTAACTCCGAGAGGAGGGGTCAGTAGTGCTTGCCCCTAAGCGTATTCTTCACCGCAAGGTGCAGCGTGGCTCCATGAAGGGCCAGGCCAAGGGTAATACCGAGCTGCATTTCGGCGAGTTTGGTATCCAGGCTCTCGAGGCCCATTGGATCACCAACCGTCAGATCGAGGCCGCTCGTATTGCCATGACCCGCTACATGAAGCGTGGCGGTCGTGTCTACATCACGATCTTCCCCGATAAGCCCATCACCAAGAAGCCTGCCGAGACTCGCATGGGTTCTGGTAAGGGTAACCCCGAGGAGTGGGTGGCCGTCGTCAAGCCCGGCCGCATCATGTTCGAGGTCAAGGGTGTTCCCGAGGAGGTCGCTCGCGAGGCTCTGCGTCTTGCGCAGCACAAGCTCCCCATCAAGACCAAGATTGTTGCTGCTAAGAACGCTGAGCAGCGCATCGAGAAGGAGATGGCTGAGGAGGCCGCTCTCGAGGCCAAGTGGGCTGCTGAGGACGCCGCCGCCGCCAAGGAGGAGAACTAATGAAGCCCGCAGAGATTCGTGAGCTCTCGGACGCTCAGCTCGTTGAGAAGCTGAAGGAAATGCGCGCCGAGCTCTTTAACCTTCGTTTCCAGATGGCCACCAGCCAGCTGGACAACACCGCTCGCGTCAACACCGTGAAGAAGGACATCGCTCGCGTCCTCACGGAGCAGCGCGCCCGCGAGATCGCAGCGGAGAAGTCCGCTGTCGCCGAGTAGGACCTAAGGAGAGAACATGACTGATTCGCGTAACTCGCGTAAGGTCCGTACGGGTGTCGTTACCTCCGTCTCCGGTGCCAAGACCATTGTTGTCACCATCACCGAGCGCAAGCGTCACCCCAAGTACGGCAAGATGATGACCAGCTCCAAGAAGCTGCACGCTCACGACGAGGAGTGCACGGCTGGCGTGGGCGATACCGTCCGCGTTATGGAGACCCGTCCTATGTCCAAGATGAAGCGTTGGCGCCTCATCGAGGTCGTCGAGCGCGCTAAATAAGCAGTCGCTCTTACGACTTGTACGTTTCCGAAGATGTGCGTATGCCTGGCTTGCATACCACGGGCCGTATAAAGGCTGCGCACCTCTCTTCGGTTCTTAGTTCGGAGGAACATCTACCATGATTCAGATGCAAACCATGCTGAACGTCGCCGACAACTCCGGCGCTCGCAAGATTCGCTGCATCAAGGTGCTTGGCGGTTCCAAGCGTCGTTATGCAGGCATCGGCGATGTGTTCATCGGTGCTGTCCAGGAGGCTACCCCTGGCGCCAACGTCAAGAAGAAGGACGTTGTCCGTTGCGTCGTCGTTCGCACCGTTAAGGAGATCCGCCGCAAGGATGGCTCCTACATTCGCTTTGATGAGAACGCCTGCGTTGTCATCAACAACGATGGTTCGCCCGTCGGCACCCGTATCTTCGGGCCCGTCGCTCGCGAGCTTCGTGACAAGAAGTACATGAAGATCGTCTCGCTCGCTCCCGAGACCCTGTAGTTAGGGGAGATATATGTATATCAAGAAGGGCGATAAGGTCCAGGTTCTCTCTGGTAAGGATCGCGGCAAGCAGGGCGTTGTCCTGCGTGCTCTCCCCGCCGAGAACAAGGTCGTTGTCGAGGGCGTTTCGGTCGTCAAGAAGGCCGTCAAGCCCAACGCTGCCAACCAGCAGGGCGGCATCGTTTCGCAGGAGGCTCCTATCGACGCCTCCAACGTCAATCTCGTTTGCCCCGAGTGCGGTAAGGTTACCCGCGTCGGTCACGAGAAGGACGGCAAGAACAAGCTGCGCGTCTGCAAGAAGTGCGGCCACAAGTTCTAAGCTGCCCGCAACATCAAGTTGCTAGCAAAGGCCCGGATGCTCCAAGGCACCCGGGCCTTTTTCTATCCCTACTCATTGGGGACAGACTTAAATGACTTGTCGTTGGGGATGTTCTTAAACGGCTAGTTGATGGGGACAGTCTTTAGATTTGTATATCTGGCCATCTGGGATAGGCTTCAACGAAAGCGGCACCTAGGGACAGTCCTTTGATGTCTGGTGCCCCCAGAGGGGTGAAGTAATGCAGCTGGCTCTGTCTTTAGGGCTATGGTGCTCCGCCCCTATATGTTTCACAAGGTTTGTCGCATGCGCATTTACGCGCAGAGTCTTGCGCGATGATGCGCATGGCCGCGCAAATATCTGCTAACTATGGTTAAATAATGACCGATAAACAAATAAACACGCAAATACAAGCAAATGCGCGCGCATTTGTGCGAATATAAGGCTGTTGGAAATGAAGGACTTCCGATGACTCAGGAGGCACATAATGGCAGATTCCAAACAGGCTCCGCTCGACGCCGAAGCAGCCGCAAAAGCAGCGTTCACTTCGGTCCAGGACAAGCCATTCCCCGATGATATCTTTACGGCTCCCGAGCTTCGTTGGGCTGTGATCGGGTGCGGCGTTATCGCCAACCAGATGGCCCAGTCTCTAGCTCTTGCCGGCCGCAAGCTTGCGGGCGTCGCAAACCGTACGCTATCCAAGGCTCAAGCTTTTGCCGAGCAGTATGGCATCGAGAAGGTCTATGAGACGGTCGAGGACCTCTACGCCGATCCGGATATCGACGCCGTCTATATCACCACGCCGCACAACACGCATATCACCTACCTGCGAGCCGCTCTGGCAGCTGGCAAGCACGTGCTCTGCGAAAAGGCCATTACCCTCAACTCTGCCGAGCTCGACGAGGCCCGTGCCATCGCCGACGAGCACAACGTGGTCCTTATGGACGCCACCACGGTGCTCCACATGCCGCTGTATCAAGAGCTGCGCCGTCGCATGGATGCGGGCGACTTTGGCCGCATGAACCTCGCCCAGCTCAACTTTGGCAGCTATAAGGAGTACGGCGACCTGACCAACCGCTTCTACAACCGTAGCCTTGCCGGCGGCGCCATGCTCGACATTGGCGTGTATGCCCTGTCCGTCATGCGCCTGTTTATGGCCAGCCAGCCAGCCGAGGTCGTGTCTCTGGGCAACACCTGTGAGACCGGTGTCGACGTTGCGGGCGGCATTGTCTGCCGTAACGCCGAGCAGCAGCTGGGCGTCGTGAGCCTTACGCTCCACTCCAAGCAGCCCAAGCGCTCGGTCATCAGCTTCGACAAGTGCTATATCGAGGTCAACGAGTATCCGCGTGCCGACCATGCGACCATCGTGTGGACTGCGGACGGTCACCGTGAGGAGGTCCACGCTGGCACCGAAGCCTACGCACTGTGCTACGAGATGGCCGACCTGGAGAAGGCCGTTGCCGGCGATGATTCGAAGCGCGAGCTTCTGGGCTATGCTTCTGATGTTATGGAGCTGATGACCAAGCTCCGCGCCGACTGGGGAGTCGTGTACCCCGAGGAGGAGTAAGCGATGCTTGCGGAAGATAGGCTCAACGCGATTGTGTCGATGGTGCAGCAGGCCGGCTCGGTTACCGTACCGGAGCTTGCTGAAGCCCTGGGCGTGACACCGTCCACCATTCGGCGCGACTTGCAGACGCTCGACCGCGCACACCGCATCGCCAAGGTACACGGAGGCGCGACGAGTCTGGAGCGCGCGCATGTGACGCGCGACCTGACGATCGGCGAGCGCAGCGATCTCCATAACGATGACAAGGAGCGCATCTGCGCCCGTGCTGCGGCCCTGGTGGAGCCCGATAGCTTTGTGTATATCGATTCGGGCTCCACGACGCTCAAGCTCATCGAGCATCTTCCGCATCTCGACGGCGTCACCTATGTGACCGATTCTGTGCTCCATGCTCAGCATCTTGCCCTGCGCGGTATGCGCACCGTGGTGCTGGGCGGCGAACTCAAGCCCGAGACCGAGGCGCTCGTTGGCCCCGATGCTTTGGCAACCCTGGACCGCTATAACTTCAACTGCGGCTTTTGGGGCTCCAATGGCATCGCCGCCGAGCAAGGTCTCACCACACCGGATATCGAGGAAGCACAGGTCAAGCGTATCTCGATGCGCCATACCGCTAAACGCTTCGTAATCTCGGACGCCAGCAAATTTGGCATGGTGGCGCCCGTCAAGTTTGCGGACTTCCGCGACGCAACGATCATCACTACGGGCGAGGTGCCCGCCAAGTACCAGTCGATGGACAACGTCATCACGGTCTAGCGATGGGACAAGGCCAAAACCACCACAAAGGTGCCTGTCCCCATTGTGGTGGTTAGCAACGAAAACCGATTAGTTTTCTCAATAGAAAAGCGGCAACGTCCATCACGGGCGTTGCCGCTTTCGTTGTCTGCCGGTTTGTCTAAGTCTGTAACAACTGGACCGTCAAAAGTGGGATAGATGTTACAGATTGAGATTCTTCCGAACCGCGCCGTCCCTTTGTCTCGATCTGTAACATCTGGGACCGATTTTGCCGAGTTATTGTTACAGATTGAGATTTTCCCTTAAGGGGGATTCGAATGTCTCGATCTGTAACAGATAGACCGGAAAATGGGTTCTAACTGTTACAGATCGAGACGTTTTGGGACCGCGGCTGAGCCATCGTGACGGCTTGACGTTTGCCCAGATAAAACCTGCCAAAATAAACCTGTCCCTTTTTGGCAGGTTTTAGGGCTCCCAGGGGCAGGGGGCTTCGATGTGGATGTGCTCACCGGTTACGGGATGCGTGAAGGACACGCTGTGGGCATGGAGCATCAGGCCGCAGGGACGCGGCGTGCCGTAGAGCTCGTCGCCTACCAGGGGATGACGCTCGCTCGCCAGATGTACACGGATTTGGTGCTTGCGGCCGGTGAGCAGCTCGACATCGATATACGAACGCGTGGGCAGGCCACGACGGCTCTTAAGACGCTTGAGTACCTTGACGCGCGTCTGAGACGGCTTGCCGCTGGCGCCAACGCGCATCTTGCGGCTATCGTGGCGGTCGCGCGCGATGGGCTTGTCGATGAGCTTTTCGTTCCAGTCGATCTTGCCCTCGGCGAGCGCCAGATAGTGCTTTTCGAACGCGTGGTCGATGACCATCTGGTCAAAGGCGGGCTGCGTCTGCTTGTCGAGCGAGAACAGCACCACGCCGGTGGTGTCACGGTCCAGGCGATTGAGCGGCTGCATGTCGGTCGCGGCAAAGCCGTCGCCCATCGCCAGCAGCAGGTCGCTGGCGTAGTCGGTGAGCGTGCGTTCACCGGTGCCGTCGCCGTGGACGATCATGCCGGCGGGCTTGTCGATGGCCATGAGCCAGGCATCGCAGTAGAGGACTTGAGGTTCTTCGTTCACGTGTAAGCCTTTCGGTTAGCTGATTCCCACAAACATGCAGCCCGAGGTCGCCCCGCGCAGGCGGACGGCGGGCTTGCGGCCGGCTTGAGCCGCCTCGACGGCGCGACGGACGCGAGCGACGGCACGGCCAATCTCATCGGCCTCGAGCAAGGTTCCGTCGACCATAAGACGACGGACGCCGGCGTCGAGCAACTGCGGTACCTGCGGCGTGAGGTCGATGGGGTAGACGTCGTACAAGCGAGAGCGGCCGTGGATGTCGGTGTGCACGGGCATGACCTTTCCGTCGATATTCTTGAGCGACAGCTTGCGGGCGCGCAGACGGCAGCTGGCACAATCGTGGATGCAGCCATTGGCCACCTGCAGGATGCAATGCTCGCTTGTCATGACGCGCGGGCGGCCAAAGACGGTGATGCCCAGAGCCGCGGGCGCGGCGGCGCCGAGCGAGACAATCTCGTCGAGTGTGATCTCGGGCGAGAGCCAAAACGCACCGGCTCCGCGCTTGGCAAGCGCCTCCATGCAGGGCGTGTTGTGCACCGGCAGGCAAGAGCGAATCTCGGCCGTGGCGCCAACCTGGGAGGCCAGGGCAAGCTCAGAGATGTTGCCAATAGCGACCGTAGCGCCGGCAACAACCCACGGGTCGACGCGTACGTGGTCAACGGCACGGCAGACCTCGTCGAGCACGGGCACGATGCCCTGCTCAAATGCGTCGGCGGGGGAGAGCTCGGCCGCATCGAGCGCGTCGGTGGTCATGTAGATGCGCGTTGCACCCTCCGCTCGCGCTGCCTCGGCGGCCTCGAGCGAGGTGACGGTGGCGCAGATCTGCGGCTCGTCGCGGTAGTGCTCGGGCATGGGCCTCGTACATTTGTCGAGCACCGGCAGCTCGAGCGTGCGGGCACGCTCGTCATACGGTGCCAGAATGGCCTCCTCCAGCGCCTTGCAGGCGGCGGCGCGCACCTTGTGCACGGCGGAGAAGCCCATGCCGCAGCCCTTATCGAGCGCCACATCAAAGCTCGCGGACTCAAAGGGCGAGGACCCCATGCGGCCCACATGCTCTACCAGATCGGACGCCTCGACCGCGCGGGT
>CAUEQX010000025.1 GCA_959020035.1 uncultured Collinsella sp.
CTCAACTTTATGGCCTCCAACGGCTTTATCGCGCTCGACACCAATAACTTTATTTATAAGATTGCCGACCTGGTCTCGGGCACGTCCTTTGGCATTCTGCAGATCCTGATCGGTTACTCCGCCGCTAAGGCCTTTGGCGCCAACCCGTATCTGGGCGCCGTCGTCGGTGGTGCATTCATCAACTCCTCGCTGCAGAGCGCCTATACGGTTGCCTCCGAGGGCGTGCAGACCATGGTCAACGTCATCCCCGGCGTGTACAGCTTTGAGTGGGTCGGCTATCAGGGCCACGTGATCCCCATCGTTATCGCCTGCGCCATTCTGGCCTTCCTCGAGAAGCGCCTGCACAAGATCGTTCCCGAGATGTTCGACCTCTTTGTGACCCCGCTCGTCTCGGTGTTCGTGACCGTGCTCGTGACGCTCGTTGCCGTCGGCCCCATCTTTGTCTGGGCCGAGAACGCCATCCTCGGTCTGATCCAGGCCCTGCTGACCCTGCCCTTCGGCATCGGTTCCTTTATCGTCGGCCTGTTCTATGCCCCCACGGTCGTTACCGGTATCCACCAGATGTACACCGCCATCGACCTGGGTCAACTCGCCCAGTACGGTGTGACCTACTGGTTGCCCATCGCCAGCGCTGCCAACATCGCTCAGGGTGGCGCCGCGCTCGCCGTTGCCTTTAAGACCCGCGATGCCAAGATCAAGGGCCTGGCGCTTCCTTCGGCTCTGTCCGCCTTCATGGGCATTACCGAGCCGGCCATCTTTGGTGTGAACCTGCGCTTCTTTAAGCCCTTCATCGCCGGCTGCATCGGCGGCGGTTGCGGTGCCCTGGTCTGCGCGCTCACCTCGCTTGCTGCTTCCGGCACCGGCGTTACCGGTATCTTCGGTATCCTGCTGTGCCTGGCCCAGCCCGTGCAGTACGCGATCATGTTTGCGGTCGCCGCGCTGGTTTCCTTTGGCGTCTCGTTTGTCCTGTACAAGGACGAGCCTAAGGCTTTCGAGCAGGCCTAAGAGCTTTTGATTGATGGGGTGCCCGCGGGTTGTATACTCGCGGGCGTTTCCCGTATCTGGTGCCGATCTCTGGCGCCTTGTTACTTTCGATCCGTTAGGACTTTGATATGTCTAATGCCCTTGGCCGCGACCTTGCAAAGTTGGTCGCCGCTGTTGACACCGCCGCCTCTGAGTGCGGTCATGGCGCGTATGGCCAGCGCTTCCACATTATGCCGCCGGCGGGCTGGCTCAACGACCCCAACGGTCTTTGCCAAGCGGGCGGCGTGTTCCACGCTTATTTTCAATATGCGCCGTTTGATGTCGAGGGCGGCGTTAAGGCCTGGGGTCATGCCACAAGCCGCGACCTTATGAACTGGGAATATGTTGGCGCCCCGCTGTTGCCCGACGAGCCGTTCGATTGCCATGGCGTGTATTCGGGCTCCGCGCTTGCCGAGGACGGCCGCATTCGCGTACTGTACACAGGCAACGTTAAGCTTTCCGATGCAGACGGCACGTACGACTACGTCAATACCGGCCGCCGCGCCGATACTGTTTATGTCGAGAGCGTTGATGGCCTTGCCGGTCGGGAGTTCAGCCAAAAGTGCGTGGTGCTGGCGTCCGATGATTATCCCGAGGATTTGACCTGCCACGTGCGCGACCCCAAGGTGTGGCGTGATGCGGACGGGCGTTATCACATGGTGCTGGGCGCGCGTCGTCGCGTTGACGGTCCTCATGTCGAGAGCCGTTTTTGTGCCATGCACGGCGAGGGTGCCGGGCGCGATGTGGGCGAGATCCTGGTGTATGGCTCGGCCGATATGCTGAGTTGGGAGCTCGAGAGCCGCGTGTCTACGCCCGAGCGTTTTGGCTTTATGTGGGAGTGTCCGGGATACCTTGAGCTCGAGGCGGATGGCGGTGTACCGGCGAAGTGGCTGTCCTTCTCGCCCCAGGGTCTTGAGGGCGGTCGTTGGGACCGCGGCAATGTGTATGCCGCTGGCTACATGCCTGTAACGGGCGACATTACGGGTGGCAATGACGCTTATGAGCTGGGCGAGTTCCGCCTGTGGGACGCCGGTTTTGACTTCTATGCTCCGCAGGAGTTTACGTCCGAGGATGGTCGCCACATTCTGATCGGCTGGATGGGCATGCCCGATGAGCCGACCTATGGCAACGCACCCACCGAGGCGTGTGGCTGGCAACACTGTATGACGGTGCCGCGTGAGCTTACAGCCGGTGCTGGTGGCGTGGTACTGCAGCAGCCGGCGCGCGAGATCGAGCGCCATTATGCCTCGGTGCGTGTGGGGGAGGGCTCGTTGGAGGTTGCCGGCGATACCTGCTTTGACGTTGTTGTTGACGGTGTCGATGGCGCGTTTACCGCGACCGTTGATGACGAGCTGAAGCTGGAGTTTGTGCCCGCCGAGGGCGAACTGCCCTCGCGCTTTGAGATGCGATTTACCGATGAGGGTCGCGCTTCTGCCGGCTGCGGTCGTACCGTGCGTTGGGAGCCCGTCGACGAGGTTCGTAACGTGCGCATTGTCGGCGATGTCTCGTCGGTCGAGGTGTTTGTGAATGATGGCGCGCTCGTGTTTTCGACACGCATCTATCCCGAGGCCTATGGCGTGTCCGTTGACGCCCCGGGTGCGAGCGTAAACTACCATACGCTCAGCATTTAGGCGAGTCGTCGCATATCGGCGCTATACTGCAGCCGTTGCCCACGATGCGGGGAACACCCGCATCGTGGGTTTTTGCTTATGAAGGGACGGTGCCGTGTGGATGTACAGCAGCTAGAAGAGGCCTGGGCTTTGAGGTCCAGTGCGCGCGAGGCGCGTCTTGTTGCGGCCCCGCATGTGCCGGCGGCTCTGTCGCTGCTGGGTATTGTGCGTCCCGGTGACCGTCTGGTGGCCTTTGCGGATGACTTTGCCGATGCGTTTGCGAGCGGCTTTGATGGCTGCGATGTTGTGCTCGTGGGCTCGCCGTCCGCCGAGGCGTTTGCCGCCGCATCCGAGGGCTTTGATGCTTCGTTTGATGCCGGGGGTCCGCACCTGTGGTGGTTCGTCAACTCCATCGGCGGTTTTGGTCTGCGCGTGCCCGACCTTCGCGCTCTGGGCCGCGCGGCGCGTGAGGCCCGCGCGTTGCTGGTTGTGGACAACACCGTGGCGTCGGCTTTTGGCTGCGATCCGCTGCGGCTGGGTGCTGCGCTGTCGCTCGAGGCGCTCGATCGTGTATGCGCCGGTGATGCTCCGCGCAAGTTGGTTGTCGTATCGGCCGCGCGCTCGCAGCTCAAGCGCCATCGCGTGGATGCCGCGGCTGAGTGCGCACATGCCCTGCTCGAGGGCTGTGGCTTGGCCAAGCTTGATATGCCTGCTGACGAGGCCGGTGTGCTGGAGCGCGGGCTGGACTCGCTCGATGTCCGCATGCAGGCGCATTTCGACCGCGCACGTGCGCTGGCCGAGTATCTGGCCGCCAATGAGATGGTGCGCAACGTGCGCTATCCCGGGCTGAGCTCGCATCCCGACCATGCGGCTGCAACGGGAATCCTCGAGCACGGCTTTGGCCCGGCAGTTGAATTTGATCTTATCGAGCTTAGCTCGGGGGAGGTGTTCGGTGCTTTGCCGGGGGAGTTTCGCACATCGTCCGCCGGCGGCGCAGCGACGCGCCTTTCGGCCCTACGCGGCAAGCAGGGGAGCACCATCCGTCTCTTCGCCGGCACCGACAACCCCCTGGTTGTAGCGGCCACCCTAGACAACGCCCTTCGATGATTATTCTGGGACGGGGATTAAAAAATCATTGTGTACCTAATGATTTTTTAATCCCCGTCCCAGAATAATCATCTATGGTGACCGACCAGCTAAAAAGGCCCCGTCCAAATTGGCTACTCTTTGATGCTGGCGATGAGGGCGTTGGCTTTGGTGGCGATGACGTTGTTGATGTCGGTCTGCAGCTCCTCGTAGGCCGCTATGGCTCGCTCTCCGGCGGGCGTGAGCGTGGACCCGCGGGCGCCGTCGCGCTCGATGAGCTTGCAGCCTAGCTGGCCTTCGGCCTCGTTTACAATACGCCATGCCTTGGAATACGCCATGCCCATGCTCTTGGCGGCGCGGTTGAGCGAGTGCTCACGGGCAATACCCTGCAGCAGCAAGACGCAGCCGTGGCCGAACACGCCCGGCAGATCCTTGTCGCACGCTTGAATGACCAACTTTGCCGTCGTCTTGTACTTCATATGCTCCACGTCTCCCCGCTAAAGTGTTTGCTGGGCAAACGCAAAGCCTGCGTCAAGCCCTCGTGTGCTCTTCTTAAATCATGCATTGTAGCAGTCAAAGTGCGTTAAGATACTTCCCTAGTATTGGGCGCCCAAGGTTGGGCTGGGTCCTACGAGGCCTGCAGCCGACCGGTCGCATGGAAAAAGGAGAAACATGGCTACGTTCTTTCCCGGTGAGTCCCACACGTTTTCGGAGTATCTGCTGGTCCCTGGTTACTCGTCCTCGCAGTGCATCCCCAACAACGTCTCTCTTAAGACGCCGCTAACCCGCTTTAAGCGCGGTGAGAAGCCGGCAATCACCCTGAACATCCCCATGGTTTCCGCCATCATGCAGTCCGTCTCGGGCGTCGACATGGGTGTCGCGCTCGCTACCGAGGGTGGCCTGTCCTTTATTTACGGTTCCCAGAGCGCCGAGTCCGAGGCCGCTATGGTCAAGGCCGTCAAGGATCACAAGGCCGGCTTCGTTCAGTCCGATTCCACGTTGACCCCCGACATGACCATGGAGCAGGTCATCGAGCTCAAGGAGAAGACCGGTCACTCCACCATGCCGGTCACCGACGACGGCACTCCCAAGGGTAAGCTCTTGGGCATCGTCACCAGCCGCGACTATCGCCCCAGCCGCGATGACCACCAGACGAAGGTCTCCGAGTTCATGACCCCGCGTGAGCAGCTCATCGTGGGCGACAAGAACATCAGTCTCAAGGTTGCCAACGACGTCATCTGGGACAACAAGCTCAACGCCCTGCCCATCGTCGACGACTACGATCACCTGATGGGCATCGTCTTCCGCAAGGACTACGACAGCCACAAGACCAACCCCAACGAGCTGCTCGACGGCGACAAGCGCTACATGGTCGGCGCCGGTATCAACACCCGCGACTATGCCGAGCGCGTGCCGCTGCTCATCGAGGCCGGCGCCGATGTCCTGTGCATCGACTCTTCCGAGGGCTTCAGCGAGTGGCAGAAGCGCACCATTGAGTGGATTCGCGCCAACTACGGCGAGGACGTCAAGGTCGGTGCCGGTAACGTCGTCGACGCCGAGGGCTTCCGCTTCCTGGCTGACTGTGGTGCCGATTTCATCAAGGTCGGTATCGGCGGCGGTTCCATTTGCATTACCCGTGAGACCAAGGGTATCGGCCGTGGCCAGGCCACTGCGTTGATCGACGTCTGCCGCGCTCGCGACGAGTACTACGAGGAGACCGGCGTCTACGTGCCCGTGTGCTCCGACGGCGGTATCGTCTACGACTACCACATGACGCTCGCCCTTGCCATGGGTGCCGACTTTATGATGCTGGGCCGTTACTTCGCCCGCTTTGACGAGAGCCCGACCGAGCGCGTCAACGTCAACGGTCAGTACATGAAGGAGTACTGGGGCGAGGGTTCTGCGCGTGCCCGCAACTGGCAGCGCTACGACCTAGGCGGCGCCGCGAAGCTCAGCTTCGTCGAGGGCGTCGACTCCTACGTTCCTTACGCCGGTTCCCTCAAGGACGGCGTGGGCGGCACGCTCTACAAGGTTAAGTCCACGATGTGCAACTGCGGCGCCCTCTCGATCCCCGAACTCCAGGAAAAGGCACGCCTGACCCTGGTAAGCTCCACCTCCATCGTCGAAGGCGGCGCCCACGACGTAGTCGTCAAGGACTCCCAGCAAAGCGTCAGCTACCGCTAAGCGGCTTTCCCAAGCACCGCACCTTGCCGTTCAAACCGTCGCTCGCGTACCAAAGTACGCGTCGCTCCTCTTTCACGGCAATCTGCGGCACTTGGAAAACCCGACCATGCTTGGGCGGGTGACAATTAGTGGTTGATTCAAAACCACGTTATTTAGATAAAGCGAGATGCCCGCAAGTCGCAGGCATCTCGCTTGTCGTATTTGCTATCATCATGCGAGTTAACGATGTGGCGGGGCGCTCTTACCATTGCTCGCTGCAAGTCCCGTACGAGCCGAAGAGCACTTAATGTGCTCTTCGTGCGAGCAGGACTGTCCGCAGCAGCGAGTAAAGGTAAGAACGCCCCGCCCCAACCCAGCTAACAAAGGAGCTGATATGTGCGATTGCACAGATCATAAGGACGAGATCCCTGTCTACGACGCGCAGGCCATTGAGTCCCGGTGGATGAAGGCCTGGGAGGACTCCAACCTCTTTGCCGTCGACACCGACGACAGCAAGCCCAAGAAGTATGTGCTCGAGATGTTCCCGTATCCGTCGGGCGACCTGCACATGGGCCACGCGCGCAACTACACCATCGGCGATGCCATGGCCCGTCAGGCCCGCATGCGCGGCTATGACGTGCTGCACCCCATCGGCTTTGACGCCTTTGGCCTGCCCGCCGAGAACGCCGCCATCAAGCACAATACGCAGGCTGCCGCCTGGACGTATAAGAACATGGACCAGGCGCTCGCCACGATGAAGCGCATGGGCTTCTCCTACGATCTGGATCGCATGGTCAAGACCTGCAGCCCCGACTATTACCGCTGGGGCCAGTGGATTTTTGAGAAGCTGTGGGAAAAGGGCCTGGTCTACCGCAAGAAAAACCCGGTCAACTGGTGCCCCACCTGCAAGACCGTTCTGGCCAACGAGCAGGTTACCGATGGCAAGTGCTGGCGCTGCGGCACCGAGCCCGAGAAGCGCGACCTTGAGCAGTGGTACTACAAGATTACCGAGTACTCTCAGGAGCTGCTCGACGACTTGGAGAAGCTCCCCGGCTGGCCCGAGCGCGTCAAGCAGATGCAGGCCAACTGGATCGGTCGCTCCGAGGGCGCTGAGGTCGACTTTACCCTGTGCGACCAGGATGGTGAGCCCATTGAGGGCGATGAGGGCAAGATTACCGTCTTTACCACGCGTGCCGATACCCTTTTTGGCGTCTCCTTCTTTGTCCTGGCTCCCGAGTACGCCGGCCTGCATGAGCTCGTCGAGGGCACGGAGTACGAGGAGGCCGTGACCAAGATTGTCGAGGACTCTAAGCATATCTCTGCCGTCGAGCGTGCCCAGGGCACCCTCGAGAAGCACGGCGCCTTTACCGGCCGCTACGTGGTGAACCCCGTCAACGGCGAGAAGGTCCCCGTGTGGGTTGCCGATTATGTCGTGGCCGACTACGGCACCGGCGCCGTCATGGCCGTTCCCTGTGGCGACCAGCGCGACTTTGAGTTTGCCCGCAAGTACGACCTGCCGATCGTGCCGATTATCCTGGACGATGACGATCGCGCTGCCGTCGAGGCCAGCGGCGAGACCATCGATACCTTCCATGCCGAGACCGTCGACTGGGATTGCGCCCACGCTGCCGAGGGTACGCTGGTCCAGTCCGGCAAGTACACCGGCATGCGCGGCGGTAAGCACTCCGAGGGCGAGGCTGCCATCGTGGCCGACCTCGAGGCCATGGGCTGCGGCCGTCGCAAGGTCGAGTTCCGCCTGCGCGACTGGCTCATCAGCCGTCAGCGCTATTGGGGCAACCCCATTCCGGCCATCCACTGTGAGCACTGCGGCATCGTTCCCGTGCCCGAGGATCAGCTGCCGGTGACGCTGCCGGAGAACCTGGACCTTGGCGCTGGCGAGACCCTCGCCGAGTGCAAGGACTTCTACGAGACCACTTGCCCGGTCTGCGGTCGCCCGGCCAAGCGCGAGACCGATACCATGGACACCTTCACCTGCTCCAGCTGGTATTACCTGCGCTATACCGACCCGCACAACACCGAGCTGCCCTTCTCCCGCGAGGCGGCAGACCGTTGGATGCCCGTCGATAACTACATTGGTGGCATCGAGCACGCCATTTTGCACCTGCTCTACAGCCGCTTCTTTACCAAGGCGCTGCGCGACCTGGGTCTGCTGAGCGTGGACGAGCCCTTCACCAACCTGCTGTGCCAGGGCATGGTCAAGGACGAGAACGGCGACACCATGTCCAAGTCCAAGGGCAACGTTGTGCCCCCGAGCTCGGTTATCGAGCCCTACGGCGCCGACACCATGCGTCTGGCGATCCTGTTTATCGCCCCGCCCGAGAAGGACTTCGACTGGGATCCCAAGGCCGTCGAGGGCGCCAACCGCTTTATCAAGCGCGCCTGGCGTATCGTGTGGCAGCTCGTCCAGTCGGGTGACGCCAGCGTGGCCTTCGACAAGTCCGTGCTCGACGAGGCTGCGATGAAGCTCTATCGCGAGCGTCACCGCACCATCGCCAAGTGCACCGAGGACTTCGATCGCGGCCAGTTCAACACCGCGATCTCGGCCGTCATGGAGCTCGTCAACGCGGCGAGCGCCTACCTCAACGCCACCGAGGGCGCTGACCGCGACAAGGCCCTGTCCTACGGCGTGGCCAAGGACATCGTGAGCGTCCTGGCGCCCATCTGCCCGTTCTGGGCCGACGAGCTGTGGCACGAGGCGCTCGGCTGCGAGGGCAACGCCTACACCGCCGCCTGGCCCGAGTTCGACCTGGCCGAGTCCATCGAGGACACGGTGCAGATCGTCGTCCAGGTGCTCGGCAAGGTCCGCGGCCGCATTGACGTGGCCCGCGATGCCTCCAACGAGGAAATGCAGGCTGCCGCCGAGGCTGCTGTCACCAAGTGGACCGAGGGCAAGACGGTCGTCAAGGCCATCTGCGTGCCCGGCAAGCTGGTCAACCTGGTGGTCAAGTAAGCGCTGCGCGCATAGCTGACATGCAATAAACGAGGGGCGATCCGGTTGGGTCGTCCCTCGTTTTGTGTTGTATGCCCTGCTTAGTCAGTGCGTCGCACCGTCTTCTATGGGATGTGTACCAGGTCCCTAAAGTAAACGTTGCCCGTTGCCTCTTCGAACATCCAAATGTTGAGGTAGATGTCGTTGAGGTCGTTGTTAACATCAAAGTCCGGATCGTCGAAGGTGCCCACAAAGGTGAGCATGGCGCGCGTTTCCTCACCCGCTGCGACCTGCTGGCGCATGCGTACGTCGCGGACCTTACCGTTGACGTAGGCATAGGAGTCCACATCGCCAAACATCATGTCGACACCGGTGTTGTTGGACACCGTAAAGACGAGCGCGGCGTCCCCGTAGCCGTCGGTGTCCTTGCCCACGCAGGTAACATGGACGTTCTCGTCTACCTCAAGGTCGATGGGGAACTGTTCTTGGGGGTCGGGACTCAGGCCCTGGGGATCGATTTCGTCTTCGTTGATTTTATCGAAGCTACCCTGTGGCGTCGTTTCCTCGGCAGCTTCGGTGCTTCCGGGATTCGGCTCAGATGGCCCGGTTTTGCCATCGATATTGCTGCATCCCATCAGGGCGAACGAGCAGACTGCGATGGCGAGCGCGGTCGTGCAGAGGGTGCTGAGACGTTTCATGGGTTCCTCCTTGCCGTAGGGTTTTGGAAGGTTGTGCGGCCAATGCGCGCGGCCGGCCTTTTGCTGCGGAATGTCCCTAGCTGTAGTCTGGCCGATGTGCACCCAAGAGAGGAATGCCCATAGGGCCCGATTCGCTTGGCGGGTTGGGACGCATGGCCCGTTTTGGGGCTGTTGAGGGCGTGCCGCATGGGGCTCCTCGGTCAATTGTCCTATTCTTATGGAGAAGCTGTGCGCACGCTGACCTGCAGGTTCGTACTGTGCTTGCACGTTTCCGCAGCTATTGGTATAGTTTGCTTGCAAATGAAGTTCTAATTGAAAGAAGTGGGGTTTCGGCCCCGCTTCTTTTTTGTATGGATGGAGGTGCCGCAATGGTCAAGACCAAGACCGAGCAGGCGATCATCGACGCGCTCGAGGCCGTCGCTCCCCAGCACGATATCGACATCGTCGACGTCGAGCTCGTGGGTGCCACCAAGGCCCCCTGCGTGCGCGTGCGTATCGAGGGTGCCGAGGGTCAGAGCCTGTCGCTCAACGACGTCACGGCCAACACCAAGTGGGTCGGCGATGTGATTGAGGAGCTCGACCCCATCTCTTCGAGCTATACGCTCGAGGTGTCGAGCCCGGGCATGGCGCGCCCGCTGCGCCGCCCGTGCGACTTTGCCCGCTTTGTGGGCGAGAACTGTGAGCTCACCTCCACTGCCACCGAGGGCCGTCGCAAGTACGCCGGAAAGATTGCCGCCGCCATCGAGACGAACGTGACCCTCGAGCTCGAGGACGGCGAGTCCGTCACCCTCGATTTTTCTGATGTTAAAAAGTGCAAATTGAAGCCCACCTACGACTTCAAGCCCGCGAAGGAAGGAAAGTAAGATGGCAGCATCCGACATGATGTCCGCCCTGATGGAGCTTTGCCAGGAGAAGCACATCGACCAGCTCTACCTGATCGACCGCCTGGAGCAGTCGCTCGCCAAGAGCTATGCCGAGATCCTGCATCTTGAGTGGGGCGCCAAGGTGACCGTCGACCGCACCACCGGCAAGATCTACGTCTACCGCTTGGAGCCGATCGACGATTCCATGGACGAGGAGGGCAACTTCACCGAGTTCGAGGAGATCGACGTCACCCCCAAGAACACGAGCCGCATCGCTGCCCAGCACGCCAAGGCCGAGATCAACGCCATCGTTCGTAACTCCGCCCGCGAGCAGATCTACGAGGAGTTCTCCGGCCGCATCGGTGACCTCATCAGCGGTACCGTGCTGCAGTCCACGCCCGACTTCACGATCGTCAAGATCCGCGAGGGCGTCGAGGCCGAGCTGCCGCACTTCGATCAGCGCCGTTACGAGAACGAGCGCAACGAGCGTCCGATGGGCGAGCGCTACCTGCACAACCAGCACATCAAGGCCGTGATCATCGACGTTCGCGACCCCAACTCCAACCTGCAGCCGGTTCGTGGCGAGCACAGCCGTCCGCCGATCGTCATTTCCCGTACCCACCCCGAGCTCATGCGTCGTCTGTTTGAGCAGGAGGTGCCCGAGATCTATGAGGGCACCGTCCAGATCAAGTCGATCGCCCGCGAGCCCGGCCAGCGCTCCAAGGTCGCCGTCCACTCGCTCGACGACCGTCTGGATCCCGTGGGCGCCTGCGTCGGCCCTAAGGGCAGCCGTGTTCGCGCTGTCGTGGGCGAGCTCCGCGGCGAGCGCGTCGACGTCATCCTGTGGGATGCCGATCCTGCCGTCTACGTCGCCAACGCCCTGTCGCCCGCTAAGGTCACCCGTGTCCTCATCGACGAGGAGAAGGCCTACGCCGGCGTCATCGTGCCCGACGACCAGCTGTCCCTCGCCATCGGCAAGGAGGGCCAGAACGCCCGCCTCGCCGCGCGCCTGACCGGCTGGCACATCGACATCAAGTCCGAGACCCTTGCCGCCGACATCCTCAAGAACGTTGCCGTTCACGAGGAGCCCGCCGCCGACCTGATCGGTGACGAGGAGGACGAGGACGTCCGCCGCTGCGAGTACGTGTCCGAGGACGGCATCCAGTGCCGCAACCAGGCTCGTCCCGGCTCCCGTTTCTGCGGTGTCCACGACACCGACGCCTTCGATGATGCGGAGGACCTGATCTAGCGCGCGGTTGCGCCGGGCGGGTCCCGGCGCGTCTCCCACGCTCGTTCAGTCTCTAGGCACCCAAGGTGCCAGAAAGGGTAGGTGCAGTCATATGGCAAAAGTCCGTGTGTCCACCCTGGCCAAAGAGTTCGGCATGACCTCCAAGGAACTGATGGGTCATCTCGCCGATATGAAGATTCCCGCTAAGTCCGCTTCCTCCACCTTGGAGGACGCTTATGTCGCCATGGTCCGCAAGCAGCTCGCCTCGGTGATCGAGGCCCGCGCCCAGGAAGTCGAGGCCGCCAAGCAGGCCGAGGAGCAGGCAGCTGCCGCCGAGGAGGCCGCTCGCGCCGCCGAGGCCGAGCGCGAGCGCATCGCCGCCGAGAAGGCCCGCGAGGAGGAGCGTCGCCAGTTTGCCGCAGCCCAGGCTGCCGAGGAGGCTGCCCGCGCCGAGGCCGAGGCCAAGAAGAAGGCCGAGCAGGAGCGCCTTGCCCGCGAGAAGGAGGAGGCTGCCCGCGAGGCCCAGCGCCGCGCCGTTCCCGCTTCCGACTCCGGTTCGCGTTTCCGTTCGCTGCTCGACCAGATCGCCGCACAGGAGACCGTGCTCAAGGAGAAGAAGGACGCCGAAGACAAGGCCAAGGCCGAGCGCGCCGCCGAGCGCGGTAACCGTCGTGGTGGCAACAACGACCGCCGCGGTGGCCGTCGTAACGATCGCAACGCCTCAGACAACAACTCCGAGCGCAACGCCTCCGAGAGCCGTCCGCACAGCCATCGCACCAACGCCAGCAACAACGTCGCTGCCGGCATGGACTTCCCCAACCCCGATAAGCAGGGCAAGGGCAAGAAGCGCAAGGGCGGTCACAACAACGAAGAGGACCACTACAGCCGCATGGCTCGCGAGGCCGAGGAGTACAGCCGCGAGAAGGTGCTCGAGGAAGCTCGTGCCGCCGTCGAGGAGGCCTCTCGCGAGTCCACCGGTCGCCGCAAGAAGCGCAAGGAGAAGCGCGAGCGCGAGGCTGCCAAGGCTCAGGAGGAGCGCAAGATAGAGGAGGCGCTGGCCCAGGGCGTGAACCCCGAGGACCTCGACGCCATCAAGGTCTCCCAGGGCGTTACCGTCCAGGAGCTTGCCGAGGCGCTCGACGTTCCGGCCAACGACATCATCAAGCGCCTGTTCCTGCTGGGTACGCCGCTCACCATGACGCAGTCCATGTCCGACGACCTCGTCGAGCTCGTCGCCGACGACCTGGGTCGTCAGATCAAGATCATCACCCCCGAGGAGGAGAACACCTTCTCGTTCTATGACGATCCCGCCGACCTTAAGCCGCGCGCCCCGGTCGTCACCGTCATGGGCCACGTCGACCACGGCAAGACGTCGCTGCTCGACGCCATCCGTCACACCGGCGTTGCTGCCGGCGAGGCGGGCGGCATTACGCAGGCCATCGGCGCTTCGCAGGTCATGATCAACGACCGCAAGATCACCTTCATCGATACCCCGGGCCACGCCACTTTTACGGCTATGCGTGCCCGTGGCGCCAAGGTGACCGACATCGTCATTTTGATCGTGGCTGCCGCCGACGGCGTCATGCCCCAGACCGTCGAGTCGATCAACCACGCCAAGGCCGCCGGCGTACCCATCGTCGTCGCCGTCAACAAGATCGATAAGCCGGGCGCCAACCCCGACCGTGTGCGTCAGGAGCTCACCGAGTACGGAGTCATCCCCGAGGAGTGGGGCGGACAGAACATGTTCGTCAACATCTCGGCTAAGCAGAAGATCGGTATCGACGAACTTCTGGAGACCGTGCTGCTCCAGGCCGACGTGCTCGAGCTCAAGGCCAACCCGGACACCTTTGCCTCCGGCAACGTCCTCGAGGCCAAGCTCGACAAGGGCCGCGGCTCGGTCGCTACCGTGCTCGTGACCCGCGGTACCCTGCACGTGGGCGATACGCTGGTCGCCGGCCTTACCTACGGCCGCGTCCGCGCCATGCTCGACCCCAAGGGCCGCGCCGTCACCGAGGCCGGTCCCTCCGACGCCGTCGAGATTCTGGGCCTGCAGTCCGTGCCCAACGCCGGTGACGAGTTCCGCGTGTTCGAGGACGAGCGCGAGGCACGTGCGCTGGCCGACGAGCGTTCGCTGAAGGCCCGTATCGAGGAGCAGAGCCGCGTCAAGCACGTCACGCTCGAGAACCTCTTCGAGACCATTGCCGACGCCGAGGTCAAGGAGCTCAACCTGATCATCAAGGCCGACGTCCAGGGTTCCATCGAGGCCCTTCAGGACTCGCTCGACAAGATGGATCAGTCCGAGGTTCGCATCAACACGATCCACTCCGCCGTTGGCGCCATCAACGAGACCGACGTCGTCCTGGCCGACGCCTCCAACGCCATCATCATCGGCTTTGGCGTCCGTCCCGACGGTAAGGCCCGCTCCGCTGGCGAGCGCGAGGGTGTCGAGATCCGTTGCTACGACGTCATCTATAAGTGCCTCGAGGAGCTCGACGCCGCCCGTATCGGCATGCTCAAGCCCACCGAGGTCGAGGTCGCCACGGGTACCGCGACCGTCCTGGACACCTTCAAGGTGCCCAAAGTCGGTATCGCCGCCGGTGTCCGCGTCGAAGAGGGTGAGATCGCCGCGACTGATTCCGTGCGTTTGGTGCGCGACGGCATCGTGGTCTTCAACGGCAAGATCGCCTCGATGCGTCACTACAAGGACGAGGCCAAGAGCCTCAAGAGTGGTTCCGAGGGCGGCATTGGCCTGGAGAACTTCCAGGACATCAAGCCCGGGGACCAGATCGAGGGTTACCGCATCGACCAGGTTGCCCGTACCGAGTAGGGGGTAGCTCTATGAAGCAAACGCAGGCAACCCGCCGTCTGGGCGAGCAGCTTCGCGAGAAGCTCGGTTATATCCTGCTCTTTGAGGTTTCCGATCCGCGCCTCGACCTGGTTACTTTGACTGCGGTCGAGGTCGCGGTGGACCGTTCGTTCGCGCGCGTGTACGTGTCGTGCGATGCGAGCCGCTACGACGAGGTCATGGAGGCGCTCGCTAGCGCTAAGGGCCGTATTCGCAGCCTGTTGGCTCGCTCGCTCGATTGGCGTGTCACGCCCGAGCTCGATTTTCGCATCGATCGCTCGACCGATGAGGCCGAGCGCATCACGCGTGCGCTGGAAAACGTTCCCGCCACGCTTGCGATCGAAAAGGACGAGGACGGCTATCCGATAGCGGATGCCGCCCAGGAGGCAGCTTTAGATGACTAATTCCGCCGACCTCGCCTCGTGCGAGTCTGCAGATATTCAGCGACGCATCTTCGAGCTCATCGAGGGTGCGTCCTCCATTGCGATTTCGGGACATACTTCTCCCGATGGCGATGCCTTGGGCTCCGTATTGGGTCTGGGCCTTTCGCTCATGAAGTTTTTCCCCAACAAGGACATTGCGCTGCTGCTGGCAGACGATGACCCGGTTCCTCGCATCTACCGCTTTATGGAAGGCTCCGATCGCCTGGTGCCGGCATCTGCGTACGCCGGCAATCCGGACCTGTTCATCTCGGTGGACGTACCGGTCGTCGAGCGCCTCAATAATTCCGCCGAGGTGCTTCGTCGCTCCAAGCATGTGGTGTGCTTCGATCATCATCCGGCGCGCGAGGAGTTTGCCGAGCTGAGCCTGAGGCGCGTCGATGCCGCGGCCTGCGCCATGATCATCGACCGTTTCTTGGACAATTGCGGCATTGTCGCACGTGATGGAGTTGCGACCTGCCTGCTGTGTGGCTTGGTTACCGATACCGGCCGTTTTCAGTACCAAAACGCCGATGCCGCCGCGTTCCATGCGGCCTCGCGACTGGTTGCCCACGGTGCCGATCCGGCGCGTGTGGCACTCGAGGTCTACCAGAGCATGCGCGTTGAGTTTCTGCACCTCAAGTCCATCGTTATGGGCCGCATCAAGACGGTGGCCCACGGGCGCGTGGCGTATAGCTATGCCTACCAGAGCGACCTTGAGGCCTGCGGTGTCACCTCGGACGAGTGCGACGGCCTGGTCGATGTGGTGCGTTCGGTGATGGGCGTCGAGGTCTGCATGTTCTTAAAGGGCATTGAGGGCGATACCAAGGTGCGTGGCAACCTGCGCTCCAAGGGCGACCTCGATGTGTCCGAGATTGCTGCCAACTTTGGCGGTGGCGGGCATCATGCCGCCGCCGGCTTTTCCAACAACGGAACAATTCGCGAGACGCTCGCCGTGGCACTTCCCATGCTGGCCGAGCTGGTGGGGGAGGATCCCGCTTCGGTGACCGTCGAGCTCTAACTTATTGGATGGTACATGGCTCGTCGAACGCCTTCTCAATTGAATATGCTGCTCGCCGTCGATAAGCCGGTGGGCTGCACGTCCCACGATGTGGTCTCGCAATGCCGACGCGCCCTCCATGAGCGGCGCGTCGGCCATGCCGGCACGCTCGACCCCATGGCATCTGGCGTCATGGTGGTGGGTGTGGGCCAGGCCACCCGTCTGCTGGGCATGCTCACGCTCGATACCAAAAGCTACGTCGCCGATATTTCGTTTGGCGCCGAGACCAATACCGATGATGCGGAGGGCGAGGCGGTCCGCACGGTGGCTGTTGCCGACGAGCTCCGCGATCCTGCCTATGCTCGTGAGCGCTTGGCCGCCATGCTGGGCCCGCAGATGCAGGTGCCGCCGGCGTTTTCTGCTATCTCGGTCAATGGCGTTCGCGCCTACAAGTCTGCTCGCGAGGGCAATGCGGTGGACCTACCTCCGCGCCCCGTCGAGGTCTATGCCGCCGACCTGATCGCCGTGGGCGGCGAAGGCGATACGTGTG
>CAUEQX010000026.1 GCA_959020035.1 uncultured Collinsella sp.
GTAAAGCCCGTGGCCGTGGCCGTAAGCGAAGGGGCGTCGGAGCAAGTAAGGGTGACGGCAAACGGTTCGCCCAAACGCGCCACAACGGTTACATCAACGGCGCGGCGGCGCAGCACATCGCGCTTGAGCGCGGCGCCGGCAGCGTCAATGGCGCGCTGGCTTCGAATCACGCGGACGCGGCAGCCCTCGGGCATGCTGCGGGGTACGCGACATTCGATGATGTCGCCCGCGGCGGCATCATCGGCAGCAATGGTGGTCAGGAACTGGTCAAACTCGTCGTCGTGGCGAAGCTCCAACAGGTCGCCCTTGCCCACGGGCTCAAACAGCTCAATGCGGGCGATGGCGGCGCGGCGACGGCGGTCGTCGGGCTTGAGGCCGCGCACATCGCGGTTGGCCGGGCGGCTGCCCAGCACCGTGCCCACGATCTGGCCGCGGTTGTTGGAACGCTCATAGCTCATCATCTCGTCGCCCGAGGCGCCGTCCTGATAGGCATGCGTAAAGTCGCGGTTGAAGCAGCGCTTGAGCTGGCGCTGGCGGGCGGCTTCCTCGTCCTTGGCAACGGTGGCTCCGGATAGCATGTCGTCAATTTCGTGACGATACACATCAACGATGGAGTACACGTAATCGGGCGCCTTCATGCGGCCCTCGAGCTTGAGCGACGCGGCGCCGGCGTCATACAGACGGCGAACAAGCTGTGAGGTGTTGGTGTCACGCGGGCATAGCGCACGCTCGCGGCCGGCGGGGGAGAGCGCGCGACCGTTCTCGTCGATCAACTCGTAGGGCAGGCGGCAGGGCTGGGCGCACATGCCACGGTTGGCCGATCGTCCCGCCATGGCAAAGCTCGAAAGCAGGCACAGGCCCGAGTAACAAAAGCAGATGGCGCCATGGCTAAAGACCTCAAGGTCCACATCGGGCGCGGCATCGTGAATGGCGGCAATCTCGTCGATGGAAAGCTCGCGCGAGAGGGTCACGCGGTCGGCGCCCTGCTCGCGGCACCAAAGGGTTCCGCGGTCGTCATGGATGTTCGCTTGGGTCGAGATATGCGTCTCGATGCCGGGCATGGTGCGCTTGACCTCAAAGAACAGGCCCCAGTCCTGGATGATGAAGGCGTCGGCGCCCAGCGTGGAGCAGCGGTGGATGAGTTGCAGCGCATCGCCCATTTCGGACTGCTTGATGACGATGTTGACCGTGACGTAGACGCGCGACCCGGCTAGATGCGCGGCGCGGCAGGCTTGCTCAAAGGCCTCGTCGGTAAAGTTGGTGGCCTTGCGGCGGGCGTTGAAGCTGCCCATGCCGCAGTAGATGGCGTCTGCCCCGGCGGCTAGTGCGGCGGCAAAGGGTTCGGGCCCTCCGGCGGGCGCCAAAAGCTCGGGTCTGCGGTTGGTGGTTCGACTGGCGGTTGCGGTCATATCCTGCCTTTCAAAATGCTCAGATATTCAAAAGTATAGTGGCGCTGTTGCGGCGGACGATGACCGCAGCCCAAGCAGGACAAAGTCTTCAGCAGCCCTTGCAGCAAAAATGATCCGTTTCCCTCCGTCCCCAGCGGATCAGGTGATCCATGGGGGACGGAGGGAAACGGATCATTTTGAGCTTCACCGTCCGGTCGTGCCGTTCAGCGGCCGACAGGCGCCGTTGGGCGATAAATTATTCTCGCAACGTGATAATAATCTTGCATCGCGCGGAAACTTTGAGTACTATCCCAAATCAAGCGCGGTGTTCAGATCGAATTGTGCCTCCCGGTGCGAACGCCGCGCTCACGCTCTCTATCTGATCGTAAGGAGAAAAACATGAGCAAGACCGTCGTGTCTTCCGATAACGCACCCGCAGCCATCGGCCCGTATTCCCCCGGCATCCAGACCGGCAACATGGTGTTCCTGTCCGGCCAGCTGGGCATCGACCCCGCAACCGGCAAGATGCCCGAGGGCGTCGAGGCCCAGGCTAAGCAGTCCCTTGCTAACGTCGAGGCGCTGCTGACCGCTGCCGGCGCCACCTTTGCCGATGTCGTCAAGACCACGGTCTACCTGGCCGACATCGCCGACTTCGCTGCCGTGAACGAGATCTACGCTTCCAAGTTCGAGGCTCCGTTCCCCGCGCGCAGCGCTTTCCAGGTTGCCGCCCTTCCGGCCGGCGGTCTGGTCGAGATCGAGGTCGTCGCCGCTCTCTAAGGCGTTGGCAACAACTAAACATGACATGCAAAAAGACCCTGCAGCGCGTGTGAACTGCAGGGTCTTTTGTCAAGCGATGCGACAAAAATGATCCGTTTTCCTCCGTCCCCAAGGAGTCAGCGGGTTAGCCTTCCTTGCGGACTTTTTGCAGGTAGCGGTAGACGCTGGGCTCCGAGATGCCCAGCGCGGTGGCGGCGCAGGCCACGGCACCCTTGAGCATGAACACCCCGTTGCCGTTGAGGTGGCGAATGACGTCCACGCGGTCGCTTTGACCAAGCGACGCCACATCCAGCCCGCGAGCGCTCAGCAGCTCGGCAATGCTGCGGTCGATGAGCTCCTGTGTGGACTCCGAAAGGCTTTCGACCTCGATAGAGGCGGGCTCCGTGCGCGTCGGCGCCGCGTCGAAGCACGCCATGAGCTGCTGTGCCATGGCGTTGATGGAGCGCACGGTCGAGAGGTCGGTGTTGACGCAGAGCATGCCGACGATCTCGTCATTCTCGCGGATAAAGTACGTCGCTGACTCCAATGTCTTGCCACCGGCACCGCGGCCCTCGTAGCCCGTAATAAACGGCAGGTCGCGATACTTGGCGTCGTGCATGATCTTGAGCGCCAGGTCGGTGGCGGGACCGCCGACCTTGCGACCGCTCACGATGCCGTTGCGAATATCGACGATGGCGTGGTCGGGATCCGAGAAATCGTGCAGCACGATTTCGCTGTTTTTGCCGAGTATCTGCTCCAGAAAATCGACCATCGGCAAAAAGCGGCGTACGGTCTCGTTCACGGGCAACTCCTTTGGGTGAAATCGGAAATGTTCATAACAATTTTTTCTCATGGTAACACGCTGCCCATCATCTCGTATATCCGCAGGTACATTGCGTAATGCAGACGAACGGTAGGAATTTAGCGGTAAACGGTTGACCAAAAGAAAAGTTAGATGGTATTTTGACCAAACACTTTCCTGACCTGCGGAAATGCGTTATTTCAGCTGAAGAATAGTCTGATAACAAAAAATTATTATTGAGAATGAGAATCATCTTTAATACGATATACAATGAAGGCACAACCTCAACCCCGCACTGCGTCAAAATAGAGCGTTAGATGCGAAAACAACTACTTCGAGGATTGGTGGTCAAATGACCCAGGAGACGGTTACGAACGGCACTGAAGCCCTGTTCACTCGCGAAGGCATGCCGCCCGTTAAGGAAATGATCCCGTGTGCCCTTCAGCACGTACTGGCATCGTTTGCCGGCATCATTACCCCGGCGGTCATCATGGCCGGCGTCTACGGCTTTAATAGCCAGCAGAGCACCGACATCATCCAGGTCGCGCTCATTCTTTCGGCGATCGATACGGCCCTTCAGGCCTTCGCTCCCTTCCGTCGCATCGGCGGCGGCCTGCCCATCGTCATGGGCGTTTCGTTCGCGTTCCTGCCGGCCCTGCAGGCCATGGGTGCCTCGGGCTTTAGCTTTGGTGCGCTGCTGGGTGGCGAGATCGTCGGCGGCGCCGTCGCGGTCCTCTTTGGTCTGGCCTACAGCAAGATCAAGTGGCTGTTCCCACCCGTCGTGACCGGTACGGTCATCTTCTCCATTGGCGTCTCTCTCTATCCCACGGCCGTCAAGTATATGGCCGGCGGTATGGGTACGCCGCTGTGGGGCACCCCGCAGGCCTGGTGCGTCGCTCTTATCACCTTCGCCGTGGTCTTTGCGCTCGCCAACTTTGGCAAGGGCACGCTCAAGCTGGGATCCGTGTTCTTTGGCATGATCGTTGGCATGATCGTCTCCATCCCCTTTGGCATGATCGACTTCTCCAGCGTCGCCACCGCTCAGGTCTTCGCCCTTCCCAAGCTCATGCCCTACGCGCTCGAGTTTGATCCCGAGGTCTGCATTACCCTCGCCGTCGTGTTCCCCATGGTTGCTATTCAGGTTATCGGTGACGTCTCCGCCGCCTGCCTGGGCTCCATCGACCGTATGCCCACCGAGCGTGAGCTCTCCGGCGCTATCGTGTCCCAGGGCCTCACCTCTATGGTCGGCGGCCTGCTGGGCGGTCTTCCCACCAGCGCCCTTGGCCAGAATGTGGGCATCATCTGCTCCAACAAGGTCGTCAACAAGTGGGTCTTTGTGATCATCGCGGCCGTCTTTGCCATCGCCGGCCTGTTCCCGCAGCTTTCTGCCGTCCTTTCCGCTATCCCGCAGCCCGTCATCGGCGGCGCGACCGTCGGCGTCTTTGGCACCATCACCATGAACGGCGTGCGCATGTTCACCCGCGAGGGCCTCACGCAGCGCACTACCACTATCGTCGGCACCTCCGTCGTCTTTGGCCTGGGTATCTGGATGGCCAGCGGTTGCCTTGCCGGCGAGGGTATGCCCGCCTGGGTGTCCACCGTCATCGGCTCCAATGCCGTAACCCCCACCGCCATCATGGCCATTGTCCTTAACCTGATCCTTCCGCAGACGCCGGTCGTGGCTCAGCATATCGATGCTGCCAAGGACGCTGCCGTGGATCTGGTCTTGCCCGAGAGCAAGAAGTAACCAATTCGGTGCTATTCGTCGGCGGACGCATCGCCTCGTCCGCCGACGTCATGCGGCGCCAAGCCGCACTTCAAAGGGTTTGTCCCTTTGGTGAAGCGTTGACGGGAGAGGGCCCGTTTCCGGTGTAGGCCGGCGCTTCGCACTCCGCCATGTCAGAGGTGTCAAACCCCGCCCCTGATGTTGAAGGGAGCATCCATGCTTCTGGTCGCTAACGGTTCCGTCTTTACTCGCAACGCTCAGACCCCGTTCATTCCAAACGGTGCGGTCGCCATTGACGGAGATACGATCGTCGAAGTAGGTCCCGAGTGCGAGCTCAAGGCCAAGTACCCGGATGCCGAGTACGTCGACGCCCAGGGCAACCTCATCATGCCCGGACTTATCAACTGCCACACCCACATCTACTCGGGTCTGGCCCGCGGCCTTGCCATTAAGGGCTGCAACCCCACCAACTTCCTGGAGAATCTTGAGCAGCAGTGGTGGAAGATCGATGACAACCTGACGCTCGACGGCACCAAGGCCAGCGCCTATGCCACGATTCTTGACTCCATCCGCGATGGCGTCACCACGATCTTCGATCACCATGCGAGCTTCTGCGAGATCCCGGGAAGCCTCTTCACCATTAAGGACGCAGCTCAGGAGCTGGGCATGCGTTCGTGCCTGTGCTACGAGGTCTCTGATCGCCGCGGCCAGGAAAAATGCGACCAGGCCATTGCCGAGAACGCCGAGTTTGCCCAGTGGGCCGCCAAGGAGCGTCGCGATAACGACAACCACATGATCGCTGCCATGTTTGGCGGGCATGCCACCTTTACGCTGTCGGACGAGACCATGGATAAGATGGCCGAGGCCAACAACGGCCTGACCGGCTTCCACATCCATGTGTGCGAGGGCATGAACGACGTGTGGGATTCCCGCCTCAACCGCGGCGGCATCAGCCCCGTCGAGCGCCTGCTGCAGCACAACCTGCTGGGTCCCGACACCATGCTGGGCCACTGCATCCACGTGACGCCTGCCGAGATGGATATCGTCAAGGAGTCCGGCACCTGGCTCGTCAACAACCCCGAATCCAATATGGGCAACGCCGTGGGCTGCGCCCCCGTGCTCGAGTTCTTCCGCCGCGGTATTCCCGTGTGCATGGGCACCGATGCCTACACCCACGATATGCTCGAGAGTCTCAAGGTTTTCCTGATCATTCAGCGCCACAACGCCGCTATGCCCAACGTGGGCTGGTGCGAGGCCATGACGATGCTGTTCGAGAACAACGCCAAGATGGCGAGCAAGTACTTCGATCGCAAGCTCGGTGTGCTTGAGCCCGGCGCTGCCGCCGACGTCATCGTAATGGACTACAAGCCCTTTACGCCGCTGAGCGAGGAGAACGTCGACGGCCACATGCTCTTTGGCATGATGGGCAAAAACTGCCGCACCACCATCATCAACGGCCGCGTCCTGTACAAGGATCGCGAGTTTGTCGGTATCGATGAGGACAAGATCAACGCGTGGACCATGGCTGAGTCCAAGAAGCTCTGGAGCACGCTCAACGATCGCGCCTACTAATTACAAGTAGATTCACGCGCGCCGAATGTTTCGCCGCATCCGACGCGCGTATAGGCGACCTCCGCGGGGTCGCCGGCGCTGTGCTAGCGCTACACCGTATTTGCGCCCGCCGCGCGGTCTCGCCGGGCGTTACAGAGAGGAGCTCATTATGAGCGACATCATGAGGCCGATCCCGTTTTCGCAGCTGATGAACTGGATCATCGAGGAGCACAAGACCCAGGGCGCCGTCTTTGGCGTGCGCAAGATGGTCACGACCAACCAGAAGGGCGCGCTTCCCATTTTTGACGAGCGCATCGAGACTCCGTTTGGCCCGGCCGCCGGTCCCAATACGCAGCTGGCCCAGAACATCGTGGCATCCTACGTGGCCGGCTCCCGCTTCTTTGAGCTCAAGACCGTTCAGGTTATGGATGGCGAGGAGCTCTCCAAGTGTGTGAACAAACCCTGCATTGTGGCGCAGGACGAGTGCTACAACTGCGAGTGGTCGACCGAGCTCGAGGTTCCGCAGGCCTTTGCCGAGTACGTGAAGGCATGGTTCGCCTGCCACCTGATTGCCCGCGAGTACGGTCTGGGCAGCCCGGACGGCTTTGTCTTCAACATGTCCGTGGGTTATGACCTGGAAGGCATCAAGAGCCCCAAGGTCGACGCCTACATCGAGGGCATGAAAGACGCCAGCGGCTCCGAGGTTTGGAACGAGTGCCGCGCATGGGCGCTCGCTAACCTGGACAAGTTTGAGCATGTCGATGCCGCGTTTGTCGAGTCCATCCCGGCACGCGTCTCCAACTCCATCACCGAGTCTACCCTGCACGGCTGCCCGCCCGCCGAGATCGAGCGCATCGCGACCTATCTGATCACCGAGAAGGGCCTCAACACCTACATCAAGTGCAACCCCACGCTGCTGGGCTATGAGTTTGCCCGCCAGCGCCTCAACGAGCTGGGCTTTGACTACATCGTCTTCGACGATACGCACTTCCGCGAGGACCTGCAATGGGCCGACGCCGTGCCTATGTTCGAGCGCCTGATTGCCCTGTGCGCTGAGCGCGGCCTGGAGTTTGGCGTCAAGCTGACCAACACGTTCCCCGTCGACGTGACGAGGAACGAGCTGCCCTCCACCGAGATGTACATGTCGGGCCGTTCGCTGTTCTCGCTGACCATCGAGGCCGCCCGTCGCATTACCGAGCAGTTCGATGGCAAGCTGCGCATCAGCTACTCCGGCGGTGCCACGGTCTACAACATCCGCGCCCTGTACGATGCCGGCATTTGGCCCGTCACCCTGGCGACCGACGTGCTCAAGCCTGGTGGCTACGAGCGCTTTAGCCAGATGGCCGGCGAGTTTACCGACCTGGATGGCAAGCCGTTCGCGGGCGTCTCTCTCGAGGCTGTGACTGCGATCCAGACCGACTCACTCACCAACCCGCTCTACAAGAAGCCGCTGCGCCCGCTGCCCGACCGCAAGGTCGCCGGCAAGAGCCCGCTTTCCGACTGCTTTACCACGCCGTGCCGCACGAGCTGCCCCATCCAGCAGGATATTCCCGCCTACCTGGCGGCCGTTGACGAGGGCCGCTACGAGGACGCACTCAACATCATCATCGAGCGCAACGCCCTGCCGTTCATTACCGGCACCATCTGCCCGCATCCCTGCGGCCGTGCCTGCGAGCGTGCGTTCTACGAGCCCGAGGGCGCCCAGATTCGCGCCAGCAAGCTCAAGGCCGCCCGCGAGGCCATGACCGCCGTGCTGCCCAAGCTGCGCGCCCAGGCCATCGCCAACGACGGCGAGCGCAACGTTGCCGTTATCGGCGGCGGTCCGGCCGGTCTGGCGACGGCGTTCTTCCTGACTCGTGCCGGCGTGCCCGTCACCATCTTTGAGGCCCGCGATTCGCTCGGCGGCGTGGTCCGTCACGTCATTCCTGAGTTCCGCATTGCGAGCGACGATATCTCCCACGATGCCGAGCTCTGCCTGGCCTTTGGCGCCAAGGTGCAGCTCAACGCCCGCGTGGAGTCCATCGACGATCTCAAGGCCCAGGGCTTTACCGACGTGGTCGTGGCCACCGGTGCCTGGATGCCTGGCTCTGCAGGCCTGGGCGAGGGTGCCGAGCTTGACGTGCTGGAGTTCCTCGAGGCCGCCAAGAAGGGCGAGAAGCTCGAGCTGGGCGAGGACGTCGTAGTCATTGGCGCCGGCAACACCGCCATGGACGCGGCCCGCGTGGCTAAGCGCCTGGCTGGTGTGAAGAACGTGCGCCTGGTGTATCGCCGCACCAAGAAGCAGATGCCCGCCGACGAGGAGGAGCTCGATCTTGCTCTTGCCGACGGCGTTGAGTTCTGCGAGTTGCTGGCGCCTAAGGCGCTCAACGGCGCTGTGCTGACCTGCGATGTTATGGAGCTTGGCGAGCCGGATGCAAGCGGCCGTCGTAGCCCCGTCGCTACGGGCGAGACCGTCGAGCTTCCCGCCACCACGGTGATCTGCGCCGTGGGCGAGGGCATCGATGCCAGCCTGTACGATGCCGCGGGCGTTGAGCACGACCGTCGCGGCCGCCTTGCCGCCACCTCCACCGGCGTCGAGGGCGTCTGGGCTGCAGGCGATTGCCGTCGCGGTCCGGCCACCGTGGTCGAGGCCATCGCCGACGCCGCCGAGGTCGCCCGTGCCATCGCCGGCGTGGACTTTAACAAGTACGCCGACTGCAACGAGCAGGCCGGCCGCGAGGACACCTGCTACGAGCGCAAGGGGTCGCTGTGCCGCGACAAGCGCAACTGCACCAAGACCCGCTGCCTGGGCTGCGGCTCGGTGTGCGAGGTCTGCTGCGATGTGTGCCCCAACCGCGCCAACGTGGCAATTAAGGTGCCGGGCCTGGCCAAGCATCAGGTCGTCCATGTCGACGGCATGTGCAACGAATGCGGTAACTGCGCCGTGTTCTGCCCCTACCGGGAGGGTCGTCCCTACAAGGACAAGCTCACCCTGTTCTGGAGCGAGCAGGACATGGAGAACTCCGAGAACGAGGGCTTCCTGGCCGTGGACGAGGACCACTTTAAGGTTCGCGTCGCCGGCACGGTCCGCACCGTCTCGGTCGATGCCGTCAACACCGGTCTTCCCGAGGCCGTCCGCCTGACCATCAGGGCCGTGCGCGACAACTATTCGTACCTTCTTAAGAAATAGGCGAGTCTCTTATGGCCAAATCCATTCAACATAACGTGGCCTACGTTGCCTGCGGAAGTGGTTGCGCTTCCGCAGGCGGCGACGCCCGCTGCAGCGAAGGCTGCATTGGCTGTGGCGCCTGCGTCACGGCCTGCCCCTACGGCGCCATTGCGCTGGTCGATGGCATCGCCCGCGTGGATCGCTCCAAGTGCACGGGCTGTGGCCTGTGCGGCATGGCGTGCCCGCAGCGCGTGATTGCCTTCGTTCCCGGCTACCAGAACATTCTGGTGCGCTGCAACAACACCGATAAGGGCGCCATCGCTCGCAAGATCTGCGACACGAGCTGCATCGGTTGCGGCATGTGCGCTAAAAAGTGCCCTGCCGGCGCTATCCGCATCGAGGACAACTGCGCCCATATCGACGGCGTGGACTGCCTGTCGTGCGGCATGTGCGCCGTCGTCTGCCCGCATGGCGCCATCCACGACCGCACCGGCATCGCCGCCGGCGTGTAGAAGGGAATCACCATGGCACAGGAATTCACTTTTACCGTTAACGGCGTCGAGCGCACGACGACGGAGAATAAACCGCTGCTGCGCTACCTGCGCGACGACCTGCATATCCATTCCGCCAAGGATGGCTGCTCCGAAGGCGCTTGCGGCACCTGCACCATCCATGTGGACGGTGCGGCCGTCAAGGCGTGCGTACTGACCACCGCTCTTGCCGCCGGTCGCAACATCGTGACCGTCGAGGGCCTGCCCGAGGACGTGCGCGAGGCCTTTGTGTACGCCTTTGGTGCCGTGGGCGCCGTGCAGTGCGGTTTTTGCATCCCCGGCATGGTCATGGCGGGCGCGGCGCTCATCGCTGAGGACCCCGAGCCCACCGAGGAGCAGATCAAGTACGCCATTCGCGGTAACGTCTGCCGCTGCACCGGCTACAAGAAGATCATCGAGGGCATTTCGCTGGCAGCTGCGGTGCTCCGCGGCGAAAAGCAGATCGACGAGGACCTGGAGCGCGGCGACGACTACGGTGTGGGCAAGCGCGCCTTCCGCATCGACGTGCGCAAGAAGGTGCTCGGCGAGGGCAAGTATCCCGACGACATCGACGAGCTCGATCAGCCGGGCCTGACCTATGCTAGCGCCGTGCGCTCCAAGTATCCGCGCGCCCGCGTGCTCTCCATTGATACCTCCAAGGCCGAGGCCCTGCCCGGTGTGGTGGGCATCCTGCGCGCCGAGGACGTGCCGGTCAACCAGGTCGGCCACCTTATCCAGGACTGGGATGTCATGATCGCCCAGGGCGATATCACCCGCTGCGTGGGTGACGCCATCGTGCTGGTGGTTGCCGAGGACGAGGCGACGCTCGAGAAGGCTAAGAAGCTCGTAAAGATTGATTACGAGCCGCTGGAGCCCGTGCGCAACATTGTCGAGGCTAGGGCTGCCGACGCCCCGCGCCTGCATGACAGTTTCTTTGCCTTTGGCAACACGGTGGAACTCAAGGACAACGTGTGCCAGAGCCGTCACGTGACGCGCGGCGACGCCGCCAAGGCGCTAGCGGAGAGCGCGTTCACCGTGACGCAGCGCTTTACCACGCCCTTTACCGAGCATGCCTTCTTGGAGCCCGAGTGCGCCGTCGCCTTCCCGTACAAGAACGGCGTCAAGGTGCAGTCGACCGACCAGGGTGCCTACGATACGCGCAAAGAGTGCGCCCACATGTTTGGCTGGGACAACGAGCCCGAGCGTGTGGTTGTCGAGACCATGCTTGTGGGCGGCGGTTTTGGCGGCAAGGAGGACGTTTCGATCCAGCACCTGGCCGCGCTTGCTGCCTATAAGCTCCAGCGTCCTGTGAAGTGCAAGCTCACTCGTGCCGAGTCGCTCGCGTTCCATCCCAAGCGCCACGCCATGGACGGCACCTTTACGCTGGGCTGCGACGCCGAGGGCAACTTTACCGGTCTGGACTGCGAGATCAACTTTGACACCGGCGCCTACGCGTCGCTGTGCGGCCCGGTGCTCGAGCGCGCCTGCACGCATGCCGTCGGCCCCTACAAGTACCAGAACACCGACATTCGCGGCTTTGGCTACTACACCAATAACCCACCCGCCGGCGCGTACCGCGGCTTTGGCGTTTGCCAGTCCGAGTTTGCGCTCGAGAGCCTGATCGACTTGCTGGCAGAGAAGGTCGGCCTGGATCCGTGGGAGATCCGCTACCGTAACGCCATCGAGCCGGGCGAGGTTTTGCCCAACGGCCAGATTGCCGACTGCTCCACGGCGCTTAAAGAGACGCTGCTCGAGGTCAAGGATGCCTACTATGCGCATCCCGGACACGCCGGTATCGCCTGCGCCATGAAGAACGCCGGCGTGGGCGTGGGCCTGCCCGATGCCGGCCGCTGCAAGATTCGCATCGAGGACGGCGTGGCTGTGGTCTATGCCGCCACGTCCGACATCGGCCAGGGCTGCAACACCGTCTTTTTGCAGGACGTTGCCGAGGCATGCGGCCTGCCGCTTCGCTGCATTGCCAACGGCGAGTGCTCCACCGAGAACGCTCCCGACTCCGGCACCACGTCTGGTTCACGTCAGACGGTCGTGACCGGCGAGGCCGTGCGCGGTGCCGCCTTCCTGCTGCGCGATGCCATGCTTGATATCGAGGCCGGCAAGTCTGCGCCCGCCGCTCCCGTGAATGCGCATGGCGACGGCGTCAAGATCGAGTACGACGACGGTCGCGCCTATCAGCTGCACACGCAGGAGCTCGTCGCCGGCCAGGGTATGCATCCTCAGGATCCCGCGGCCGCCATCAAGGCGCTCGAGGGATGCGAGTTTGGCTACGTGTACCTGGAGCCGACCGACAAGCTGGGCGCCGACGTTCCCAATCCCAAGAGCCACATCTGCTACGGCTTTGCCACGCATGTGGTCATTCTGGACGATGACGGTCGCGTGAGCGAGGTCTATGCCGCGCACGATTCCGGCAAGGTGGTCAACCCCATCTCCATCCAGGGTCAGATCGAAGGCGGTGTGCTTATGGGTATGGGCTATGCGCTTACCGAGGACTGGCCGCTCAAGGACTGCGTGCCCCAGGCAAGGTACGGCACGCTCGGGCTGTTCCGTGCGCCCGAGATTCCGGATATCCACGCCATCTACGTGGAGAAGGACGAGCTACTGCCCGTGGCATACGGCGGCAAGGGCATCGGCGAGATCGCAACGATTCCCACGGCGCCCGCCGTACAGAACGCCTATCGCGCATTTGACGGCAAGCTGCGTCCGGATCTGCCCATGGTGGATACGCCCTACAGCCGCGTTCGCAACCGCGGGTAGGGTAGGGCGCGGACAGTCATTACTGACGAGCTGTTCGCGCTCAACATCAACTACATACGCTGCACCTTTGGCCTCGGCTCCATCGCGAGCCGGGGCCTTTTGTTTGGAGCGCCTCCGCATGCGGAAACTGCGTCCCAGATTCGGCGCTCAGAATGGGATGCGCTTTCCCTTTGGAGCCCTCGGCGGAAATTACATCCCAGAATTGGCACTCAGAACGGGATGTGCTTTCCTTTTTGGGCCCTCGGCGGAAACTACGTCCCGGAATCCAGTCCCGGAGTGGGATGCGCTTTCCGGATCGGCCCTCAACCGGAAGCTGTGTCCCGGAATCATGCCTCAGAATGGGATGTGTTTTCCGCTGGCCGGCCGTTTGGAAAGTGCATCCCAGTTTGAGCGTTTATTCTGGGATGCGGTTTCCGCTGAAGGACTCAACCGGAAAGCACGACCCGTTCCGAGACCTGATTCCGGGACACGCTTTCCGCTAGGCCCGCCATCCGGAAAGCGCATCCCGTTTTGAGTGTCCAGGCTGGGACGCGCTTTCCGTTGGCGTGGCCGTTGGGAAAACGCGGCCCAGATGGGGGGATGCGATTCGGCGATGCGTGGCCTAGCAGCTCCTACAGGTCCACCTCGTTGAGCCATGTCGGCAGCGCGGTCTGTCGGATGCCTGCCGTCTGCAGCTTTTTGGCGAGCATTCCTGCCGAGCGAACCTCGTTCATGGTAAAGCGCAGCAGAGGGTGACCGTAGAGCGATAGGTGCGCCTCGCGCTGTCGTTCGGCAACGAGCGCCTCGGCGGTGGTGCGTCCGGCCAGCATGGTCTGGTCGGTATATTTGATGAGTCCGTCGAGCTCGCCCAGCGTGAGTTCCCGCGCCTGGCGCTCCCAGGCAAAGTCCGTTCGTATGGGCTTGGCCGAATCGAAGGGGTCCGTCAGCTCGTATTGAAGCCAGTCGGGCGCAAAGCCCGTCTCGATCATGACGGCTCGGGCGACCGATTCCCCGCCGCTCTCGGCGCGGGCGTCGGCATATCGAAGCGTGGTGAGAGCCGTACGAATCGCGCGACCATTGCGGGCGGTCGCTCGTTGCTCGACGGCCTCCATCAACTGCTCTCGCGTAAGGCCGAGCTTTGAGATCGCCGAATCGGCAATGGGCATGCCGTCGGCAAAACCAGTTTGCAGCAGGCAATCTGTGGCCGTTTTGATGGGCGGCGTTACCGATATGCCGGCTCTGCGTATTGCTCCGGCCGGCTCAATCTGGTGTCGCTGAATATGTGCGCCCGGACGAGCCGACGGCTTTGTCGAGCTGCAAACATGCACGACGTTCAGGTGTCGCCACGAGACCTCGAGCCCCAGCAGGCAAGCTGCCGAAAACGAGCAGAACGTCCAATCGGGGTGGATGATCGCAAGGGCGCGGATAATCTCGCAATGGCGTTGCGCTCGGTTGAGTTCATCCCAGCGCGTTTTTCGCGCAAACAACCCCGGCATGGGCGAGACAACCGTGCCGCCGGTGCGCCGAAGGAGCGCTTTTCGGATCGCCGTGCTCGGGGGAATCAGACAGCGCCCCTTTTGTTCGGCTTGAGTGAGCAGTTGGTCGATGAGCTGGTCATTGCAATGGGTCATGAGCTACCGCCTCCTTTTGGGTAGTAAAAACGTATCAGCTGGAACTTGCCGCTCAGCTGACCAATAGCTGACCAAAATCTAACCATGCAGGTAGATGACCTGCTTTTGGCGACATATTTCTTGTTTGAATCGGTGGGCGGTAATCGGCGACCGTGAACGGTAGCTAGATATGAAACCTTGGTAAGTTTCGGGACGTGTACTTTTCCGAAAAAGAGCAATCTATCCGCTGTTTTGTGTTTCTGGACCGCATGCTTGAAGGCATGTGATATGGGCTGCGGATCGTCGTCTTGTACCTGAGGAAACCGTGACCCGGATTTGCCGCTCGGAACGGGACGCGCTTTCCGGACAGCCTTCAAGCGGAAACTACGGCCCAGTTTTTGGCTCCAGAACGGGATACATTTTCCGGAACGGTCCACGTGCGGTGGTGTACCGACCCTTTTGCGTGCGCCGCTTGTCGAATTACGTTATAGCTAGCTATATTATAGGAAGGTATAATATAGCTAGCTATAACGTAAAGGAAGGATGGCCCTATGTTTATCGGAAGAACGGCGGAAATGTCCGAGCTCAATCGACTGTATGGCACGGGCTCCTTTGAGATGCCTGTGATTTACGGCCGCCGTCGCGTGGGCAAAACGCGTCTTATCACAGAGTTTATCCAAGGCAAGAAGGCTATTTACTTTCAAGCTCGTCGTACCAATGCAGAGGCAAACCTGCATGGCTTTAGCCAGGCGATACTTGCGGGTTCGGTTGGTGCTGTAGGCGTGTCGTTTCGTAGCTTTGACGAGGCGTTCGATGCATTAGCTACCATGGCTCGCACGGAACGTTTGATTGTCGTGATTGACGAGTATCCCTATCTCGCCCAATCGAATCCCGAAATCAGCTCGTTGCTGCAAGACAAGATCGATCACCTGTACAAAGAGACCAGGCTCATGCTGATCCTATGCGGCTCGTCTCTTTCGTTTATGGAGGAACAGGTGTTGGGCTACGAGAGCCCACTATACGGTAGGCGTACGGCCCAGTTTAAGATCATGCCGCTCGATTTTACGACGACCCTCGGGTTGTGGCAGAGCATGGGTCGCGAAGACGCTGCAGTTTGCTATGGCATGACGGGTGGCATTCCTGCATATATCGAGAAAGTCGATCCTGCCGCACCGCTCAAGGACAACATCAAACGTCTATTTCTTACTCCTACGGGCTATCTCTTTGAGGAGCCGAGTAACCTGCTGTTGCAAGAGTGCCGCAATCCCGAGCAATATGATGCAATCGTGCAAGCAATTGCTCAGGGGCGCTCGAGGATCTCGGAGATTGCGAGCTCTACGGGAATCCCTGCGAGCAACGTAAAGAGCTATGTGGATAAGCTGGCGTCGCTTGGGATTGTCGAGCGCGAGCTGCCCCTAAACGAGACGAGCAATAAGCGAGCCGTGTATCTGCTGAGCGACCAGATGTTTAGGTTCTGGTACAAGTTTGTGCCGCAGAACATTGGGCTGATTCAAAACGATATGGCCGAGATGGCGTATAAGCGCATTGAGCCGCACGTATCGGATTACATGGGTACGGTCTTTGAGCTTATATGCAGGCAATACGTGTACGAACTCGCGCGCGCGGGCCAGCTCGATGTGGTTCCGGCGAGCGTCGGGCGCTGGTGGGGGACGGACAATCGCACACATACGCAGGAAGAAATCGACTTGATTGTTGACGATGGCGAGGGCGCTGCGCTGTTTGCGGAGTGCAAATGGCGCAATGAACCGGTGGGCGAAGACGTGCTGCAAAAGCTCGTGCACCGAAGCGAGCTCTTTAGACGGCAACGAAAAAGCTATGCGCTTTTCTCAAAAAGCGGCTTTACGCAGGGATGCCGGGATGCCGCGGAGAGTAGGGGAGACGTCAAGCTGATCTCGTTTGCCGAGATGTGAGGGTGGGGATAATGAAGCGCGTCCTGATTTGATGCTGGGAATGGGATGTGCTTTCCTTTTGCGACCTTTGGCGGAAAGTGCGTTCCAGATTTCGGCTTCAGAATGGGATTCGGCCCTCAGGCGGAAACTACGACCCGGAATTCGGCTCCAAAACGGGATACGCTTTCCCGGTGGCATCTCTAGCGGAA